>CANQKZ010000121.1 GCA_947624585.1 uncultured Oscillospiraceae bacterium
ACTGGCCCGGTCGCACCACCTGTCGTCGATGTAGCTCAACCCGCCCTTTTTCTTTTTGCGGCGTTTTCTCGGCTTCGGGTCTTGGTGGATTCCCGTCGCAAGGAGCGATAACCCGCCCGTCATCGCGCCTAGGAACAGTTTACCCCCGTCCAGCTTCTTCTTGCGCGGTTTACGTTTCTTCGCCATGTCAGTCACTCCTTCGTGTCAGAAAGTCATAACAAGCCAAGGCTTTTCCAGTATTCAATCGGCCTCTTCACCATTTCTCTCGGAACCTTCGGCAGAGTAAGCGCGTCCTCAAAAGAAAGACCATATTTTTTAGTCAGCTTTACCACTCTGTTGTAGTCCGTATGATACTGTTCACAAAACTCTTGTGCCGTTTTCGTTTTGCCAAAAGCCGTCCAAACAGTCTTTGGTTTACGGTGCGCTCCCATTTTTCGCTTCGCCTCTTCGCTATATACAGGCGGTCTCCGATTTGCGGCTTGGACATAGAAATTTACCCAACGGCAATTATCAGGGCTATATGGCCCGTCGTTGTCAATCCTGTCCAAATTATTAAATGCGGCCCGTTTGTTGTCATCGTACCCATTTTCTAGCGCCCAATCCCGGAACTTTTCGGAGTCGTTTCTCCACTCTTCGCATACTGTTATGCCGCGCCCACCATAGTATTTATATCTCGTGTTGTTTGGATTGTAGCAACGCTGAATGATTCCATAATATGTTCTTCTCAAACGGTCATGTCCGTACCAATGCGTTGACATCACTCATCCTCCTTTAGCAACCCGGCCTCTCTCTGTGCGTCCATCCACTTATTGTACCTGTAGTAGAAGGTGCCTTTTTTCATATTGAGTTTTTCTGTGGCCTCTGCGTAGGTCATTTTTTTTGCGTAATATTTGGAGAACACATCATGCACAAGACGTTCATCCGTCCCGTAGATGTTCTCACGGCCCCACCGTTTTCCACGCGCTTTAGCTGCGGCGATTCCCTCTTTTTGCCTTTCAAGGAGCAAGTCGCGCTCAAACTGTGCCATGACCGCCATAATGCCAAAAGTCAGTTTACCCGTTGCGGAGGTAAGGTCGATGTCCTCTTTCAAGCTCTCCAAACTAACGCCCTTGTCGTTCAGTTCCTTTGCGATGTCATAGAGATCGACAACGGAACGCGCCAGTCTGGACAGTTCATGCACGACAACAACGTCACCCTCCTGCACGAACTCCATCATGGCCTTTAGCTGCGGACGGCGGCGGTCCTTCCCGCTGACCTTTTCGATAAAAACCTTTTCGACGTTCATCTGCTCCAAGCTGTCCTCTTGACGGTCTGTGTGCTGATGGACGGTGCTGACACGAATGTAACCAACGCGCATTTTATTGTCCTCCCTGTTCTATCTATAGCGATTATACACCAGTTCAATATGCCGTGTCAAGTAGTTCAATTAACTTTTTTGTCTTTTTTGAATTGCGGGCTATTCGGACACGTCACTACGCCGCCACGCCTGGCCCACAGCCCCCGCCAGTATGCCCAGGCCACGCCATCCCGGAAAAGCTGCAACGCCAGGCCGGAACGACCGCCCGCGCAAGTTCAAGAAACTACAGAAAATAAAACTCTAAAAAGTTCAATAAACCTATTGACATTATTGAACTATTGCAGTATAATAACCATAGAAATTAAATCCACCACACCACACAGGCCAAGGCCGGAAAGGATCGCACAACATGAAAAAGTATTACGCCGATATCGTCACGGGAGAAACCACCAGCAATCACCGCGAGGCCGTTGACTGGTACAGACAGGGACATGAGATCGCGATATGCAACGCCGAAACAGGAGAAGTCCTATTGACTTGGGAAGTGTAATCCCGTCTGACGAGGGCCCGCCGGTCACGGGCCGAAACGCCGGAAACGGCGTCACGGGAAACCGAATACAACCTATAAGGAGACATTGCAATGAAAAAGTTCTTTGCACAGGATTACACCGGGCACAAGGCCGTTATTGAGCTTGTAAAGATCCGCCCCTATAAAGGCGCGGCAAAACAGGATAGTTACCGTCTCATGGTAATTGACCCTGATGACAACAACTTTCTTTTCCACGTTTCATGCTATGAATCCTATAACGATGCTAAAGCACATCTTGACGGATTCGGGCCGGAATGGAAAGAGATCGCATAACAGCCAACCCGCAAGGCCCGCGCCGCGAGGGTGAACGGTGCAAGCCCGTTGCCGGAGCAATCCGGCGGCGCTCATGGGCAAAACAAACCGCCCCAGCCGACGCCGCAAACATCGACCGAGGCGAGCCCCAGCAGAACACACCAAACCGAGGCAAGGCAAACTATATCACACCTTGCCGGAATTATGCAAGGAGGATTAACCAGAATGTTTATCATCAACAAGAAGCCCGGCGAGGCCGCCAAAGAAAAGGGCTTTGCACGTTTCCCGGAAGACTATGAACGTCTCCAGCCTGGCCAGGTTGCGACGGCCTGGAAAGACGGGAACGACTGGCAGATCGAGACGACTACAAACGACACCGACGCAATTAAGGCCGCACTTCTGCGAGCCGGTTGCAAGGTGACAGCTTGGAACTGAAGTCGAGGCGGCGACTATAAACAGCCATTAGGCCGCCAGCGTCCGCCCTTCGGGGCGGGGTTGGACTAGATAACAATATCAATATTGGGAGGTATTTTAAATGACAACTTTGATTTGGAGCACCGTTGACGGCTATGTACCCGGAACGCGCTATAACAGGCGGAAAGAGGAACTGCGCCAGGAGGCTATTGAATGGCAAGCCAATTTTGACGGCTGGGATTGCAGCTATGCGGATTTGGCCGAGAAGCAAGCCTATTTCGAGAGGCTGGGCCGTCGTTATGGCCTTCTGCGCGAGTTCCGGGAAAACTGCATCTGCTGACTTTCTGCCAGTCGTTCGGGCGACTTAAAACAGCCATCAGGCCCGAAGCGTCCCGGCCTTGTGCCGGGGGTTGGAATACAGCCCGGACAACGGGAGGAAGAGCGGAGAAAACCGGCAAAGCATAGAATCACCAGCACAGGCAGCCGGACAGCCTGACAAGGAAAACCGGGTGATCGTGGAGCTCCCGACGAAAACAGAAACCACGGGCAAGGCCAGCCAGACAGGGCCGACAGCGAGCGCCGCAACAGTGAGAGCGGGACCAACTAAAGCGGAGGTTGTACCATGACTGGACCAATAGCAAAAGGCCGCAACTATCGGAGCGCACAGATCGGCGGCGTCACGGTGTTTACCTATGAGGGAGCCGAAGCCGCTTATAAATCCCTTGCCAAGCGCGTATACAGCAATCTAACGATGGAGTCTTCTGTTGCCCTTGGATACGCCGGGGACCAGATGCACCGCCTGGGCTACACCTGGGACCAGATAGAAGCATTTGAATTGGAGGCCGCCCATGTCTAACAACAAATGGTACACGCCTGCCGGGAAGACCTACAATTTCCACATGGACTTGCTTCAGCAAAAGCACCTGATGATCGCGGGCGCTTGCGGCAGCGGCAAAAGCGTAGTTGTCAACGGCATCATGTATAACGCGCTCTATTCTGCGCCGGTAGACGCCGCCAATGGCAAGCAGTTTATATTGATCGACCCGAAGCGGGTGGAACTGTGCATTTACAAGCGCCTGCCCCATGTTCTGCGCTATGCGTCCGAACCGGAAGAAATGATCCAGGCGTTGCAATACGCAATGGCCCTGACCGAAGCGCGTTACAAGGCGATGCAGCGCGACGGGCTGAGGCTCTACGACGGCAGCGACGTATATATCATAATAGACGAGTTTGCCGACCTGATGACGACCCAGCCGAAGCGCGTAAAGCCTCTCATTCAACGGCTGGCCCAGATCGGGCGGGCGGCCCGGATGCACATTATTCTTTGCACACAATGCCCGCTTGCCAAGGTGATACCGACTGAAATAAAGGTCAATTTTGACAGCGTTCTGGGACTCCACACGGCCACGGCCCAGCACAGCCGCAACATTATCGGCGTGAAGGGTTGCGAGGAATTGCCGGAATACGGCGAAGGATACTATCAGCGCCCTGGCAAGCCTCTTGTACACGTCGAAATACAAATGTTTGACGACGCCACGTTGCAAGAGCGCGTCGCGTGGTGGACGGACCAGGCCCGGCCCACGCCGCCTCGCTTTCTGCGGAGACTATTCAAGGCTAGTTGACCGTTTTATCGGACACTGGACAAGATACGATCTGACATGATATGATATTGACGCCGGGAAAGACCGGAGAAGGAGTGTATTATAATGACTAAAGCCGAAATTATGAAGATCGCTGAAGCGCACAACATGGATTTCATCCGCAAAAATGCCGTTGGCCGGAATTACATTGGTGTATGGTGTTACTCTAACGACCTTATCCCGGAGCTTGACGCCATCGTGGAGGAGAACAAACTTCCCGTCACGGGTGAGCGTAGCCTTGTCGGAGACGAGTACCTTTACAGGATATTCTTCCCCAGTACTTGGACAGACATTTACGGCTGGAAGGATTGACCCGGCCAAGCGTGTCCTTTCTGCGCCGGATATGGCCCAAACAAGAATACAAAATCAATCTGACACTGTAAAGGAGAGTTGAACGATGAATTGGACTATTGCAACTATGAAGGACGTTCACAACGGACAGGAAATTTCAATCGACAAAAGCGGAGCGACCTATACTGTCTGGCTTTCCAACACCGCCACGAATGAACGCACCCACAAAAGCTATAAGACCATGGAGGAGGCATACGCCGTCTTTGAAAAGCTGGCCCACGCAATCGTTACCGGCTGGTATTCGTATCAGGAAAGAAAAGCAATGCTTGCCTAGCAGACCCAACAAAAGCAACCGCCCCGGAGAAATCCGAGGCGGTTTTCACTTATATAAATCTCGAAACGATATGTCCAACCATCGCAAGAACAAATAAAAAGGCAAACAAACATCCGAGTGCATACAGCATCGCGCCGACCCATGCTTCCATGATTCGCCCGAAGCTGTCATCCTTCTCGCATTCTGAAACACCTCGTTCCCAATCGTTCAGAGACTTTCTACCCAGAATGATGCACCAAACGCAGAACAAAAAGCAACCAATCATAAGGAACCACATCGTATATGCCTTTCTCGCGCCATATTCGCCGTTCTGCGGGCCGTTTGTTCCCGCCGTGTGTTTACACGTCTTGACTCTAAAACGTCGCCACGGGCCGTTCTGCGCGTTCTGGCGGCGTTCTGCGCGTCGTGCGGCTCAAATCTGTACAAGGTGTCTGTCGTTGTCCCCGTTGTACACCTTATACGTTCGTGTCGTTCCCTCTGGCAGTGTCTCCCTGATGGACGCAATTCCACAAAGAGGCTTATCAAGCGGAATCACCACGTCAGCGTCTGCATGAATTGAGACTATCTTTCTGCGCGATCCACTTTTAAGTTCAATCGGCACGACTGTTCCTCCAAATCGCTGGCCCGTCTCGACGATCTCAAACTCTGCCCGATACGATTCGTACATGTTCTGCACTCCTTCCGGCCCTTTCTGCCCATCCCCATTATACCACCCAACCCATCCCTTGTAAAGCAAAAACAGAGCTTATTATTAAATTAAAGTATAATAAAGACGCTTCGCTTTGAATAACGTAGTTATGATTATATAGGCTAGTCCCGTAGCGAGAAGATAGCCCCGGAAAGTTTGACGCTCTCCGGGGCCTTGATGCGCTGGGTTAATCCGCTACGTTCTGCGGCGGTTCAGGTAGTGGCATCCAGTGCGTGACGCCAGTTGTCGGAACAAACCCATCAATATCATTGTGCCAGTAGCAGAATCCTTCTAGGCTTCTCAAATAATTGTAAATCGTGATTTTTCCGTATCCGCTACCGAAGTCTCGATAAACAAGGACATCACCGTCCTTTTCAGGGAGACTGTCTTTGACGCTGATCCAGTCAACGCCCATCAGTTCTGCCCTCCTCCCTTCTTTCCAGCCCTCACCACAGCAACGATGACGGCCAGGACCACCACGGCCACTTCGCTGATGAGTGTTGCGAGAACGCCCGCAACGAATCGGTCAATATACATCGTCAGGCTCCTTTCTGATTAGTCCTCTATCAAATCTTTGTTGCGTTCCATTATCTGTTCGGCGGTCTGCTTCTCTCCGAGCGGCTCAGGTTTTCCCGGAGCGATGTCGATAACGTCCCGATATTGGAACATGTTTTTCGCAAGGAAGATACCCGATGCGGGATTCATCTTGCCGTTCTGCATGTAATCGACCCACAGTTCTTCCAGGATTGACACAGCTTTTTTAATCACGGCGGAGTGTGTATCGCTTCGGTACTCGCCTGTTTTCCACGTCTTTACTGTATCTCTGTCCACGCCAAGCCAATTTGCCATGCCAACCATATTTGGCTTTCTGTCGTTGTCAATGCAGAACATGAAGTAGTCGTTGATCCGCTGCTCCACCTGTTTCGGGTCGGAGATGTCGATGGGCGGCAGATTCAGTGACGCCATAGCATAGCGGAGATAACGGGCATTGTCACCCGGTTCGGTATTCTCCTCGCCAAACTTCTCCAGGTCTGGCCGGTTCCTCTTTCTGCGGACAACTTGCTTTGCGGCGTCATCGTCCACCGTGGCAAGTGCTGTTTCTTTCTTGTTATTCGGCAATAATGTCGCCTCCCTCAAATTACAATGTCCAACCCGTTAAGGACATCATCGGGAACTTTGCGGCCACGGATACCGTAAAGGAACGTGACATACTCCTTTTCTTCCATGACCTTTCGTTCCGGCAATAGTTCCTTCGCCACGCCGTTCAGCGGGATAACCTTGAAAGTCTTGTAGTCGCTGGTATATCGCACAGCCATCACCGGCAAATTGGCCCTGTTGCCAAGGTCGATCATAGCGCGGTATGTCGGGTGAGACGGGCACTGCAACGCGGCGTGTTCGTTCTTGTACTCAATAAGCGCACAAGCCTTTCCCTTGTCGTATTCAAGGAGAAGGAAGTCGATGTCAACCGCCGGGCAGTTCCATCCCAATTTTCTGTGCCATTTGGAAATACCCTCGTCTCTCCAACCGGTACGCTCATTCCTCACATCTGGCATTTGTGTAAGCCTCCTTTATTCTTTCATCAGTAATTTTGATATTCGCTTCGAGGATGTCCGAGCCGATGAACTTGCGTCCCATCTGGACCGCCGCAACGCCTGTTGTCCCGCCGCCAAGGAACGGGTCAAGGATGATGTCGCCTGGGTCCGTGAATCGCTCGATGATGTCCTTCATGCCTCCAACGGACTGGCCCCATTCGTGGAACTGCTTGTCGTTCTCGTTGGGCGGGCTTTTCACCACGTCACCGATGTAGTCTCCGCTGTATGTTCCCTTGACGTACCAGAGCAGCGGTTTCCAAAACGTGTTGGTCCTCTTGTTCCAAAGCTGCGGCGACTGTCCGCCGGGCGTCAGATAGGACAAGCACCAATGATACTGCATGGCCTGTCCAAGCTGTTCGATGACCTCCGGCAAATAGGACTGGCCCACCATGACGATCATTGAGCCGCCGGGTTTCAGCACACGGGCCGCCAGCCTCGAAAGGTCAGAATACAGCGGGATATACTCTCTCGGATAAGGCGGGTCCGTGATTATGTAGTCCACACTTTCGTCCGCCACCATCAGCAGACCGTTTCGGATGTCCTCGGTATAGAGCGTGTATGTCCCGTCTGGTATTTCCTCCGGCAGCGTGAAGTGTTTTCGTTCTGCCTTTTCTTCACGGGCAACCTGTTTCGCTGCGGTCAGCGCGGATTCACCTTCGGCCATGCGCTCAATGACGGCGGGATTCTGGATGGCCTTCTGTTCTCTCGCGGTAGGATTGAAAATGCTAACGGTCTTTCTCTGGCGTGGCTGTTCTCGTCCCAGAGTGTCAGTTGACTTGTCGATGTGCGCAATTTGCGCACGTCTCTCCAAATCTCTCCTGTGATTAGAAACGGTGTTTGGAGCAATCCCAAGTCCAGCAGCAATTTGTCTGTCTGATTTCTCTGGCGTCTCGATAATCTGCTGGTCCACCAATTCGCCCATCTGTTCCCGCGTCAACTGTCTCCGCGCCATATTAAGTTTCCTTGCGTGGAGCCGCTTTTCTTCCTCTGTCATCCCGGCCCGGATAACCTTTGGATATTCCTTGATTCCAAGTTCCCGGCAGACTTTGAGCCGATGATGTCCGTCCAGGACGTTGCCGTGTTCGTCAAACTCGATAGGGACCATGACGCCGCGCTTCTGGATGTCTGATTTCAGTTCTCGGTATTCGTCATCCGTCAGATCGGGCATGACCTGATAACTTGTGTTCATGTCGTTCCGCCTCCCCTCCAATGCTCGACCACGAAGCGTTGTTCCCTCATTCTTCATGTGCGTCATTTCCTTCGTTGATGGAAAAATTCTCCGGTTTATAGGAAAAGTAGCAGTACGGGTAATAGTCATCGGTATTGCACGTCCCGGCCTCCAATACGATTTTCCCGTTCTTCACGTCGCGCATCACAATGCAGTCATTCTTCTCGTAGTTCGTTTTCTCCATCATGTGACAGACCACTTGCACTCCCGGAAAGGTATATCGCGGCGGAACGTCTGAAAGGCACAGGTCGCCGCAGTAGCTCCTATATCCGTCACAAGGGTCCTCGACAAGTCGGTATGTGATTCCGTCAAGAGTGAAAAGGCAAACATTAACGGTATCGGTATAGCCGTATTCTCCGACTATGTTCTCGTTCTTCAGTTCCACGCCGGACAGGACGTGGCTCCCGCAAAGCATTTCAAGAGTAAGATTTTCCATGATAATACGCCTCCTTATTCTATACTAGAACCTTTGACAATGAGTTGAAATGCCTCTATCATTCCTTCGATTCTTCTCTTTAGATTTTCAAAATCTTTTATTTTTTCTACCGCCTCGTCCCGTTCTTTTTCCATGTCTCCGCACTCAACTTTTAGTTGGCATATCTGTTGCAGGAGACTGATTTTTTCCGAATCCCGGTCTTTCAAGATTGATTCCAAATCAGTGCATCTACTCTGCAACGCCTCTGCTCGTTCCACGGCGTCATTCATCTTTGCCGCGAACTCGTCACGGTCCTCTTGGACGGCGCGGAGCGTCTGCTGCGTGTCGGAGAGAGTTGACTTCATCTGGGCGAGGTCGGCGCGGGCGGCGTCAAGTTCACAGGCCAACTCCTCGCATTG
>CANQKZ010000122.1 GCA_947624585.1 uncultured Oscillospiraceae bacterium
ATGTCATTTCTTCCCGCGCTTGTACGCGGGCTCATCAGGGGGTAGGTACACGGCGCGGAGCCTGGGGGAGCGCTTGCTGTTTTCGGTCCTTGGTGGGACGTAAACAAGCAGCTCCGACAGGTCGCAGCCCAGAGCCTGGCAGATGAGGTCCAGGTCTTCCAGCCTGACGCGCTCGGTGAGTTCGTGATAGAGTTCATTGACCGTCGCAGGCCGGATACCTGTCTTCCGTGCCAGATCGGCTTGTGTCCAGCGCCGCTCGCCAAGCAGCGCGGACAGTATGGCCTACGCTGACTACAGCTACTATACCGACACATTTCGGGCTGGCTACACCGGCGGGTCATTCATCAGCTCTGAGGCGTTTCCCTACCTTGCCAATATCGCTTCTCTGTACGTCAAGAGCGCCACACGGGGCCTTGCGGACAGCGTAAAGGGAGACGCCTTGGAGGCCGTGAAAATGGTTACGTGCGCGATTGCGGAGGTGTTTCTGGATGAGCAGACCGCCACGGCAAAGCGCACGGACAGCGGCGGCGGGGTGGTGTCCAGTGAGAGCGTCGGGAGTTGGTCCAGGTCCTACGCGACGGGGGTCAACTCTGTGGATGTGGAGTACATGGACAAGCGCAAACGGGAACTGTTGGAGCTCTATCTGGGGGCCTTGCCGGAGTTCTCCGGGCTGTTTCGCGCGAAGTCATACCGGTGTATCCACGACGCGAGGGGGAATATGCGGTGAACAATTTCCCCATGTTCCCCCACGTCGTGACCATCTACAACGTCTCCACGGAGAGCAACCCGGCCACTTACAAGGACGAGACGGCTGTTTATATTACCGTGCTCAAAAACGCGCTGGTGGACGCCAGCAAGGCCGTGAACGTGAACAAGAGCGGGCTTACCGGAGCCGATGCTGTCAACCTGTATATTCCTTTTGGAGTAGAAGCTGTTGACGGGTACACCGGGGAGGCGAAAGCCTATGTTGGACCCCGCGAGTTCTGGCAGGCCGAGGACAAGTCCAAAATCTGGACGCTGAATCTGGAGGGCGAAGGGGACGCGGACAGCAAGACCCATGAACGGACGTTTTTTGTCAAGGGCGAGGCCGTCCCGCCCCCGGAGGTCCCGGCTGATCAGGTGGAGGCGTACATAGGGCTTAAGTATGACAGCGTGTACAACGTGACGAAGGTGGACATGAAGGACTTCGGCGGACTGGCCCACTGGGAAGTTGGAGGAAACTGAGATGCTCAAATTTGACATTCAGGTGTCCGGGTTTGACGGGATACAGGAAAAGGTCATAGGGGCACTGGACAAGTCTGAGCACATTGTAGCCATTCAAGCGGCGAAGGACACGGCACCGTTTGTTCCGATGCTGACCGGTTCTCTGACCAACAGGACAAAGGTGGAGGGCGGAGACATCATTTATCCCGGACCTTATGCGAGGTACTTGTATTACGGGAAACTGATGGTAAGCCCTTCCACCGGGAGCGCGTGGGCGGAGTATGGCGAGACAAAGGTATTGGCAAGGCCGGAGAAAGACCTGACATTTAACCGGGCAAGCCACGCGCTGGCGCAGGCGCACTGGTTCGAGGCGTCGAAGTCGCTGAACATGGAAAAATGGGAAAATGTTGCAAGGAGGGCCACGGCGCGTGAGCTTAAATAAGAATCGGCTGGAACCGGCCCCGAAATCCGTCACCGACGATCTGAACAGGCTTCTGCTGATTTGGCTCTCCGGGTATACGGACATACCGGCCCTCATCAAGCCGGAGCCGATGCTGGCGGCGAAAGAGACGGGGCTGGAGCTTACAACCATCAAAAACTCCATGGGTTCCCCAGACATCACGGGGGAGCGCTGGGAGGGAGAGTACCAATTCGGAATTATTTACCGGATCGTCAAGCCGAGCGGCGCGGATGAGAGGCTGAAGGCCGTGCAGGACCTTAACAGGCTGGGGAATTACGCCAGTACCACGGTCCCGGATTTGGGCGAACATATCAGCTTTATCGAGTGCAATGTAGCACAGCAGGCCGCTCTTTTGTACCCGTGGGGCAACGGGGACGAGGATTACCAAATACTTTTAAATCTGAAATATGAGGTGATTTGACAATGGCAACGGAAAAAATCAAGAGACCGCTTATCGCACACTTTCTGGACACCACACAGGCGGAGGAATACAGCGCGGCGGAGTGGAAGCGGCTGGGCGTCAACGTGTCGGAGGCGTCCACGGAGTACAACCCGCAGACGGAGACGGAACAGGACATTGTTTCCGACTCCGCCACTACGGAGGTCACTGGCTATCAGCCCACCATGCCGGTCAGCCAGACTTGTACCAAGGGGGACCCCGTGTATGAGTTCATCACGAAGCTCAGACGGTCCCGCGCCACGATGGCGGAGTGCCACACATGGATGCTGAATGTGGACCTGTGGGACGTGACGGAGGAGACAAAGTACGCCGCAGAGGTGCAGGAGGTGGCCGTACAGGTGGACACCTACGGCGGCGCTGGCGGAGAGGCCCCGGTACAGGAGTTCACTTTGAACTTTGCGGGCGACCCCGTACCCGGCAAGGTGACTATGGCGGAGGGCGTTCCCACGTTCACCGCTGACGTGTCAGAATAAGGAGGCGCGGGTCATGGACGGAAAAATCAGAATCGCAAGCGGCGTCAAGAAAATCGAGGTCAACGACAACGGGGAGTATATCATTCTCCCCCTGTCGGATGACAGCTTTGTTTCCCGGTTCTATAAGCTCCTGGACGAGATCAAGCGCACGGGGGAGGGGCTGGCGAAGTCTGCGGACGTGCCGGACATCACCACCGTGGACAGCATCGTGGAACTGGAAAAGTCTGTGAGGGCAAAGACGGACGAGCTTTTCGGCGCGGAGACGTGCCGCAAGGTGTTCGGGGACGTACTCCCGAGCATGGAGCTTTTCGTTGAGTTTTTCGGGCTTCTGGTGCCGTACTTTGAGGACTACAAGCGGGAACGGCTTGCCAAAATGAACAAATATGACGCACAGCGGACAGGTTCAGCCCTTTAACATCCTCCTTGACCCGCTGCCGGACAGCTACGAGGGGTATTTGATACGGACCGATTACAGGATAGGTATTCAGATATCCCTCTGCTTGCAGGACATGGACCTTACGCAGAACGAGCGCGTTTCCGAGGCGCTTTGGCTTCTCTACGGGAACGGCGTACCGCCCTTTGGGACGGCGCTGGAGGGGCTTTCGTGGTTTTTGTCCTGCGGACAGCCGAAAAGGGACGATGTTCCGTCCGGAGGTCCGCAGAGGTTCTGGTTCGACTACGACCACGCGAGGATCGCGGCAAGCTTCTACAAGACATACGGGGTGAAGCTCCACCGTGAGCGGCTTCACTGGTTCGAGTTTATGGCTATGCTGGATTCTCTGGACGAGGATTCATCCCTCTCCAACGCGATACAGCTGCGGGGCACGGATACAAGCCAAATGAAGGGCAAGCAGAGGGCCCAGTTTGAGCGGGCAAAGAGGCTTATGACGCCGCCGGTGAGATACACCGAGGAAGAAGAAGCGGCGATCGAGGCGTTCTTTAATCAGTGACAAGGTGAGCGCATGAAAGTTGTTGTAAAGGGAAAGGCAAAAGAAATCGCCGCCCTTGCGGCTGAGTTGCAAGAGCGGCGTTGGAAGGATGTCAAGGTTGATTTTAACACGAGTTTGAAAGACCTTGCTGAAACCATTTCCGGGAAACCGAAGGGCGAGGGAAAAGACCATGAAAGCATCTGAGGCGTGTTTAGAAAAAATATCCACAGACACGATCTACATAAAATGCGACGTTATGACAATAAGAGAATTATACAGCATCATTCAATTCGCGGACGAGAGAAAACGCACTGTGAAAATTGGCACCGAAGCCGGGGATTTGGAAGTTAACCTCTACAACGATTTGAACATGGCGGCTTTTGGTGACTTTGCTGTTGGCTCCGTTATGGCGTTGGGCGAGGATGATTTTGAAATCAACCTTTCCATGAAGCCCGTCAAGTCAGGGGAGGTGAAGTGATGAACGATCTTCAGATCTTTACCTACAACGAGATACCGCTTCGGATGATGGAGATTGACGGCGAGGTTTGGTGGGTGCTCAAAGATGTTTGTGGAATTCTTGGAATTGGGAACGCGAGCGACGTGGCAAGGCGTTTGGACGATGATGAGAAGGGGGTCGGTCAAATCGATACCCTTAAAGGAAAGCAGAATGTAACCATCGTTAACGAACCCGGCCTTTACAACGTCATTCTCCGCTCCGACAAACCGGAGGCCAAGGACTTCAAACGCTGGGTCACTCATGAGGTCCTTCCGCAAATCCGCAGAACGGGCGCGTACTCTACAAATCATCCGATGACCCCCGCACAGCTTATAGCGGCACAGGCGCAGGTGCTGGTGGACATGGAAAAGCGTATGGACGAGATGCAGAGCCAGACCGAGGCGTTGGAGGCGAAAGTTGACACCGCCATCAAGGTTTTCTCCAAACCGGCGGAGGACCACTGGAAAGCGGATATGGACGAGGCTGTAAAACGGTTCTGCGCGGACAACCATTTAAGCCTTGTGGCGACGCGGGGGAGGATGTACGACGAGCTGGAGAGAACGGTCAACTGTGACGTAGACAGCCGTCTTGCGAGGCTTAGAAAACGCAAGCGCAAGGCTGGCGCGAGGTACAGGGACGCGATGAACTTGACGAAGCTGGACGCCATAGCCGCTGACAAGCAGCTCCGGGCTGTGTTTGAGGGCATCGTCAGGAAGTGGCAGGCACAGGCGGCGACGGGGGAGGTGGACGCATGAAGCGCGTGGACTTCTCTCTAAAGGAGGGGCGCGTGGAGTACCACATCGAGCGTGAGCAGAGGCTGACGAAGGAACAGGTTTACAACTTGCTGATGGCTCTTATCTGCGGCGGTCTGGGGTGCGCGGCGTTCCTGGGGTTCTTTGCAATGATGACGTAAAAAAATGTCCCCGCTGTGAGAACAGCGGGGAGTGGATTATGCTTGTACGCTGGGGAGCTTAACAAACATAGGAACGCAATTATCGTTCCAACCGTCTCGCGGGATTTGGCCGTACTCTTCAACTTTAGACAATCCCATTTTGGAATAAAATCCCACAGCCGGAGGGTCGGCGCAGACAAGTAAATATCTGACACCCATGTAATTGTTGGTTACATCAGCGGCGAGTGTAACGGCAAATTGAAAAAGCGCGGTTCCAATGCCTTGACGCTCATACTCTTTAGAGACGGCCAGTTCAAGTATTTCCATTGAAGGTTCGCCCTCAAGTCCTCTTTCATACTTATGAATGAAAGAGTTGGCCCTTAGCGTTATGTAACCAAGAATGTGCTTATTGTCTTTGCTCAGAAACACAAATGTCGTGCCCTTGCCTCCGTTATAATCAGTGACAGCATCAAAACGAATATACAATTCGTAATATGTGTTATTACTACAAGAATCGGGGTTGACCTCAAACCCGAAGGCCAACCCCGCATACTCAGGTTTATACAGTTCAATGTGTCCCTCGGTCATCTTTCTTTACAAGATACTTTTCGACATTCTTGCGATATTCGGCAAGCGTCTCTTTACTGATGGACGGCTCCAGCTTCTTTTGGCCCTTCTTCACCTCTACCATATAAACGTAGTTGCTTGCAGTTGCCGACATAGTACCATCCTCCTTCCTTTTGTTATTTCTCAACAGGCATGATTCAGCAATTTTGAACCCGGCCTTATTTGAGTTGCGTACCGGGTAGCAACAAACATTTGAGATGATTTCTCATCCACTTATAGTATACGCAACAAACGCGAAAAAGTCAACACAATTTATCATTTTTATCCGACAAAAACAGGCAAAGGCAGGCTTGAACAGGCCAGAGCGAAATATCGAAGTTCCCGCTATCTCTATGAGCTGGCGGGAATTTTCTTTTGATTGGTGGTGAGAAGATGGCGGAGTACGACGGTACAATACGGGTCGGCGTGCTGATGGACAGCGAGAAGGTCAAGAAACAGCTTGCCACGCTGAGAAATCAGCTCGCGGACCAGACAAGGCAAGTGGACAGTCAGGCAAAAGCTGTGAACCGCTTGCAGGCTCAATATGACAAGCTGATGTCTAACAGCAAGATGCCACAAGGCGCGGCGAAGCTGGTCGAGGATTTGGCGGCGGCACAGGCCGAAGCGGCGAGAATCGACGCGCAGATACAGGAGCTTCAGAGAATCAGCGCGGCGGGAGAGGGAACCGGGGACGAAAATTCCAAAATTTCGGACCTTCAAACCAAACTGGCGGCGGCTGACGAAAAGGCCGGATTGCTTGACGAAAAGCTGAAACAACTCGGTATTTCACCTGACGTTGTGGAAAAGGCGCTGGGGCTTCAACAGAATATAAGCGCGGCAAATACAGAGCTTGAAAAGATGCAATCCGAGGCGCAGGGAACGGCAAGCAGGATAGCAAATCTGGAAAAGTGGACCACCGGATGGCCCGCGAAGCTGGGGAATCTTGTGTCGCGCATGGGAAAAACCATGGTGAGCGCGGGCGGCAAGGCGGCTTCGGCTATCGGCAAGCTCCGGGACAAGATCAAGGGCCTGGGCCGGGAAAAGGGGTTTGACAAGGCTTCCAAGAGCGCGGGGCGGTTTGCTACGAGGCTCAAAAGCATTGTGACAGGGGCGCTGTTCTTTAACCTCATAAGCCGGGGGCTTACGGCGCTGACAAAGAAGATGGGCGAGTATCTGACGGCGAACAAGGGGTTTGCCGATGCGCTTCAAGGCGTCAAGTCCAATCTTCTGACGGCGTTTCAGCCGGTGTATGACGCTGTTATGCCCGCGCTGACAAGGCTCATGGAGGCCTTGGAGGGCGTCACGGCGAAGTTTGCGGCGTTCATGGCTACGATATTCGGCACGACGGCAAAACAGGCGCAGGAGAACGCAAAGGCGCTGAACGAACAGGTGGACGCCACGGAGGAGGTCGGGAAGGAGACAAAAAAGGCTTCAAAATTCCTTGCGTCCTTTGACACCATCGAAAAGGTTGGCGCGGAGGACACGGCGGACAGCGCGAGCACAAAGACGGACAAGGAAACGACCTCCGGCTTCGACACGGACTTTTCAAACGTGGAACCGCCCAAATGGCTGACGGATTTCTGGAAGGTGTTCCAGGACAGTTGGGACCAGTACGGGCAAGCCACGGTGGACGCCTTCAAAAACGCGTGGGCGGCCATAGAGGTAGTTTGACCCCCATCCCCGAAAGGGGGTGCGCGGCGTGATTATGAATCAGGTGACCGCCGGAAAAGGGGCGGCGGTGGATACGCTGGATTGGTACGTTTCCACCGGACTCCCAATGAAGGGCGAACCCATGATACGATACAAAGCAAATGAGATTGAACCTACTGATTTTCCTGTTGCATACGACGGAGGTGAAGTAAAATTCATTCACGAATTTGTGGGATTCAAAATAGATGGCAATGTTCTAAAGCTCGGTTACTGAACGAACGCCACCGTTCTATGGCGACTATGTATTACAAACACGAAAGGGTGGTTTTTTGGACTGGACAAGCATAGCGGCGGCGCTGATCGCCTTTTTTGGAGGCGGCGGGGTGAGCGGGGTCGTGACGCTCATCCTGCAACGGCGGTGGAAGAAGAAGGACGAGGCGGAGGCCGGGAACACGGTGAGCCGGGAGGAATTTGAACAGCTCAAAAGAGACGTGGCGAATATCCGGGAGGCTACGTGCGCCTCGCTGGAGCAGAACATCCGGTACCTCGCCATGTGCTACATAGCCACCGGGGAGATATCCGTGGACGACAAGGAGACTTTCCACCGCATGCACGCGGCCTTCAAGGCCAACGGCGGGGAGGATTTGGACGTGGCGCTGGAGGAAGTGGACAAGCTCCCGGTGAAGGAGCCGAGGTTTAAGAAGGAGGTGAATGTAAAGTGAATCTTTTGCAGTGCCTTTTGATAAACAACGACTGTTACAAGGCCGGGGCAAAGCTCAAGCCGAAGGGCGTTATGGTACACTCTACCGGAGCCAACAACCCCAACATCAAGCGGTATGTTCAACCCGTGCGGGGAGAGAAGGACTACTCGACACTGGTTGCGGCGCTGGGGAAAAATACAAACTCCAACGATTGGAACAGGGCCGGAACGGGGAAGTGTGTACACGCCTTTATTGGCAAGCTGGCCGACGGGTCGATTGCTACGGTACAGACACTCCCGTGGGATATGCGGGGCTGGCATTGCGGCGGAGCGGCAAACAGCACGCACATAGGCTTTGAGATTTGCGAGGACAAGCTGGAGGACCTTGATTACTTTAAGGCGACATACCGCGAGGCGGTGGAGCTGACGGCGTATCTGTGCCGCAAGTACGGGCTGGACCCGCTGGCGGAGGGCGTTGTCATCGGACACGGCGAGGGGTACAAGCTGGGCGTTGCCTCAAACCGGAGCGTAAACCGTGACCCGTGGTTTGGGCCTTTTGGGTATTCGATGGACGGATTCCGGCAGGACGTTGCGGACCTTATGAGTGATAGCCCGCAGAAAGGAGAAGACATGACAGGCGAGGAAATCTATAACAAGCTGATGGAGTACATGGCGGGAAGACCGCTCCCTGACTGGGCCCGGCAGGAGTGGCAGGAGGCCATTGACGAGGGTATCACGGACGGGACGGAGCCGATGCGGCCTATTACCCGGGTAGAGGCGGCTATCATGGCTGTGAGAACGATAAAATGAGAGGCAGACATGAAAAAGGTGTTGTGCTCTTCGGAGCACCGAAAAAGGCTGACACTGCGGGAACGTCTGATGCGGTGCCGGTGGTGGTGGGAATACCTGTTTCCGAAACGGAGAGGAGATTGAACATGAAGAAAGAAGACATCATTCGTAAGCTGACAAGCCGCAAGCTGTGGGTGGCAATCGCGGCGTTTGTGTCCGGGCTGATTCTGGCGTTTGGCGGGAATGAGAGCACGGCGACCACGGTGAGCGGGGTTATTTTGCAGGGCGCGGCGGTGATCGGGTATCTGTTCGCCGAGGGGCTGACGGACGCGGCGAGAAATGAGCGGGAGGAATAATTGCGCTTGCAATTTTGGTACAAGGGCACTATAATAAATTCTAAACTATAAATGAGCAAATCCGCACAAAGCCAAAAAAGCAGGCATAACCCAAACGTGTTATAATGGAAGCGCAACCA
>CANQKZ010000123.1 GCA_947624585.1 uncultured Oscillospiraceae bacterium
GAGCTGCCCTGCACGCCCACCATTCTGAACTACAAGACCATGATCGACAAGGACTCCATGTACAACACCCCGCCCACCTACAACATCTATATGCTGGGGCTGGTGCTCCGGTGGGTGAAGGAGCAGGGGGGCGTCGCCGGGATGGAGGCTCTGCGGGAGGAGCGGTCCGGGTTGCTCTACGACTTCCTGGACAACTCGAAGCTCTTCTCCGGCTGCGCCCGGCGGGATTCCCGGTCCAAAATGAACGTCACCTTCCGCACCGGGGACCCGGACCTGGATGCCAGGTTCGTCAAGGAGGCGGCGGCGCGGGGGCTGGTCAGCCTCGGCGGGCACCGCATCGTGGGGGGCATGAGGGCCTCCGTCTACAACGCCATGCCCGTGGAGGGCGTCCGGAAGCTGGTCGAGTTCATGGGCGAGTTTGAAGTACGCAATAAAATCTGATCACAGAGGTAGAATATCATGGTAAAGGTCAAAACGATCAACAACATCTCCCCCGCCTGCCGGTCTATCCTGGACCCCGCAAAGTACGAGATCGGCGAGGATCTGGAAAACCCCCAGGTCATCTTCGTCCGGGCCTCGTCCCTTCTGGAGTACGATTTCGGCGACGGGCTCCTGTGCGTGGCGCGGGCCGGTATCGGGGTCAACACCATCCCCTTAGAGAAGCTTGCGCAGATGGGCGTGGTGGTGTTCAACACACCCGGCGGCAACGCCAACGGCGTCAAGGAGCTGTTCCTTATGGCCCTGGGCATGGCCTGCCGGGACATCCTGGGCTCCATCCAGTGGGTGCTGAATTTCGACACGAAGGAGCGGGACGTCAGCGTCGTCATGGAGAAGGTCAAGAAGCAGTTCGCGGGACCTGAGTACATGGGCAAGAAGATCGGCGTCATCGGCATGGGCAACGTGGGCCGCCGGGTGTCCAACATCTGCCAGCACCTGGGCATGGACGTGTACGGCTACGACCCCTACCTCTCCGTGGACGCGGCCTGGGCCATCTCCAACAAGGTGGTCCGGGTGGACCGGCTGGAGGACCTGTGCGACTGCGACTTTCTGACCCTTCATGTGCCCCTCACCGACGAGACGCGGGACATGGTGGACGCCCAGTTCCTCGGCAAGATGAAGGACGGGGTGCGCATCATCAACTACGCCCGCCAGCAGGTGGTCAACGAGGAGGCCATCCGCGCGGCCCTGAACACCGGCAAGGTGGCCCGGTTCGTCACCGACTTCCCCACAAATACGCTCATCGGCACGAAGAACGTGGTCATGACGCCCCATCTGGGCGGGACTACCTGGGAATCTGAGGAAAACTGCGCCGTCATGGCCGCCCAGGAGGCCAGGGACTACATCGAGTACGGCAACATCAACAACTCCGTAAACTTCGGGCGTGCCATTATGACGCCCTCCCGGCTTGCGCGTCTTTGCGTGTTCCACAAGAACGTGCCCTCCATGATCGCGAAGATCACCGCCGCCGTCTCGGGGGCGGGACTGAACATCGAGAACATGGTCAACTCCTCCCTGAAGGGGAGCAAGATCAGCTACACCATGCTGGAGCTGGGCGAACAGCCCGACGGGACTCTCGTCGAGGCCGTCCGCGCCATCCCCAGCGTTGTGCGCGTTCGCGTCATCGACGCGAAATGATCCCTTTCCGCTTCCGCCGCCCGCCTGTCATATGAGGTGATTTTATGGACAACACCCTTCTCATCGTCAATCCCGTATCCGGCAAGGGCCGGGTGCGGACCATATTGATGGACATTCTCACCGCCCTGTGCGCCGGAGGGGAGAGCGTCCGCGTGTGCGTCACCGAAAAGCGCGGGGACGCCTCGGACTTTGCCGAGAAATACGGTCTGGGCGCGGACCGGGTGGTCTGCACCGGCGGGGACGGCTCCCTCAACGAGGTGATCTCCGGCCTCATGCGCCTGGAGCACGACCGGCGGCCCGGCATCAGCTACATCCCCCTGGGCACCACCAACGACATGGCCACCTCCCTGTCCATCCCAAAGACGCCCAAAGACGCCATCGAGAACCTGAGCTCTTTCACCGAGCACAGGTTCCTGGACGTGGGGCAGCTGGGGAACGACTATTTCGGTTATGTGGCCGCCTTCGGCACCTTCACCAACGTCCCCTTCACCACCCCCCAGGCCGCCAAGAACACCTGGGGGTATCTGGCCTATTTGGTGGAGGCTCTGGGACAGCTCACCGAGATCACCGCCCACCACACCCAGGTCCGCTACGACGGCGGGTACATCGAGGGGGACCTGCTCTTTGGATTCGTCACCAACTCCCTGACCGTGGCCGGGGGCATCGTCAAATTCGACGAAGAGAACGTGGCCCTGGACGACGGCCTCTTCGAGGTGCTGCTCATCCGCAAGCCCCGGAATCTGGCGGAGCTCAATGAGACACTGGCCAATATCCTGAAGCGCAATTTCAATTCCGACAACATCACCCTTCTGCACACCAGCCGCATCAGTTTCACTTTTGACGGGCCCGTCCAGTGGACGCGGGACGGGGAGGACGGCGGCATCTACAGGAGCGTGGAGGTAGTCAACCACCGGCAGGCGGTGCGCATCTCCGTGGGGAACAGCCTATGAACATACTCGCCATCGGGGACGTGGTGGGGCTCAACGCCCTGACGTTCCTTCGAAAGACCCTGTGGGGGTTCAGGAAACTCAAGGGCGTGGATTTCTGCGTGGTCAACGGCGAGAACGCCAGCGTGGTGGGCATCAACCCCCACGAGGCCAGCGAGATCTTCGCCGCCGGGGCGGACGTGATCACCCTGGGAAACCACGCCTTTCAGAAGAATACCATCCTCCAATATCTGGACGACACGCCCCGCATCCTGCGGCCCTCCAACCTGTCGCCCCTGGCTCCCGGAATGGGGTGGGGGCAGTTTGCGACGGCCTTCGGGGACGTGGCGGTCATAAACCTCATCGGCCGGTGCGGCATGGATTTCGGGCCGGACAGCCCCTTCTACGAGGCGGAGCGGATCCTGAAGAAGATCACCGCCAGAGTGGTCCTGATGGACTTCCACGCGGAGGCCACCAGCGAGAAGGGGGCCATGGGCTGGCATCTGGACGGGCGGATCTCCGCCCTCTGGGGCACCCACACCCACGTCCAGACCTCCGACGCACGGGTCCTCCCGAAGGGGACCGGGTTCATCACGGACCTTGGCATGACGGGGCCGGTGGACTCCATCCTGGGCGCACGGCCGGAGCAGTCCGTCGCCCGCTTTTTGGGCGAGCCCAAGCGCGTCCCCTACACCCAGGCCGACGGGCCGTGCAAGATGGAGGGGGCGCTCTTTGAGGTGGATCCCGACACGGGGAAATGCCTCTCCGTGGAGGCCGTGCGGGTCACGGGATGACCTCGCGCAAATCGGGAGATTGACAGAGACACTAAAATGGTATACTATAAAGGGAACCTCTGATAACCTGAAAACTGTTCGAGATGTTCGTCCGAAATGCCTTGTAATTCAGGCATTATTTTTTAGGAATGAGGTTTTTAGAGGTCCCCTGAATGAGGGCGGTTTACGCCGCCCTTATACTAATATTCAGTCAAAATAAGACATTCGCGACGGTCTTTTTCGCGTCAAGCTTCGTCATACGGCTTGGAAATACATACAGTATTCCCGGCGCCGCCTTCCTCGCTTGACACGAAAAATCCTCGCCGCCCGGTGTCTTCTTTTAATTGAACATTAGTATTATTTTCACAATATACAATATCTTTAAACTTCTACCGGAAAGGGGGCGGGAGGCGGTGTCCAAGAGTAAAAGCACCGTTACGCAAAACGCGCTGGTCCGGCGCGGGTGGACGGACGAGCTTATCGAGAGCCTGCTGCCCAAGCCCATGTATGTGGAGGACGGGCACGTGCGCGTGTGGAAGCGCAAGGCGGTCCGGGCGGCGGAGGAGACGGAGGAGTTCAAGGCGGGCCGCGTGGAGACGCCGCCGGAGGCCGTGTCGGCCGGACATAAGGCCGTGTCGGCCGGACATAAGGCCGTGTCGGCCGGACAGAAGGCCGTGTCGGCGGTGAAGGAAGCGGACAGGCGGGCCGTGGACGTCGGCGCGGTGAAGGTCATGCTGGAGGACGCCTTCGCCAGAGGGCAATGGGACGACAGCCCCGTATCCCTTCTGGCGGGCCTCTATCACCGGGCCATCCTCTCCCGCATCGGGCGGCCGGACCGGGAGCTGAGACGCAGTCAGATCACCTCCCACCTGGGGGAGTTTTTGGCGCTGGAGAAGGGCAGGCCGTCCACCTGCGTCATCCCGGCGGTGCTGGGACTCAGCCGGTCCGGCGCATTCATCGCCGCCCACTGGTTTGAGCGGCCCTGCGACAGGCTCATCGCCCGGTATGCCAATATTTTGAAGGTGATGTGTACAAACATCATCGCCGAGCTGAGCGGCGTGGGGTCGGAGGAGAGCCTGACGGAGTTCCTCCGGGCGCCGGATTTTCCGCTGAACGCCCTTCTGAAGGAGGGGCTTTCCAAGGTCTGGTCCGTGTGGTACGTGCCCAGGGCCATCCGAACCTCCCTGTCGCTGCTGGTGGCGCTGAATCCCAAGGACGAGTACCCGGAGGCACGGGCCATGCGCCGCCACTTCGTCCTGCACATCGGCGGCACCAACACGGGAAAGACCTATGCGGGGCTTGTGCGGCTGATGGAGGCACCCACCGGGGTCTATCTTGGGCCCCTGCGTCTTCTGGCCCTGGAAGCCCAGGAGACGCTTCTGGACGCCCGCGTGGACTGCTCTTTGACCACCGGCGAGGAGGAGGACCACCGGCCCGGGGACACCCATGTGGCCGCCACGGCGGAGAAGCTGGACATCAAGCGACGGTTCGACGTGGCCGTCATCGACGAGTGCCAGATGATCCGGGACCCCCAGCGGGGGTACGCCTGGACCAGGGCCATTTTAGGGGTCCTGGCCCCGGAGATACACCTGTGCGCCGCGCCGGAGGCGGAAAACATCCTCCTGGAGCTCATCGCCAGCTGCGGCGACACCTACAACGTGGTGCGCCACGAGCGCCAGGTCCCCCTGGTCCCTATGCGCGCCCCCGTGTCCCCGGAGCGGATCCAGCCGGGGGACGCCCTCATCACCTTCTCCAAGGTGGGCGTGCTCAGCGTGGCCGAGGAGCTGAGGAGCCACGGCAAGGAGCCCGCCATCATCTACGGCGCTCTGCCCTACGCCACCAGACGGCGGCAGATGGACGGATTTCTCAAGGGGGATATGAAATACATCGTCTCCACCGACGCCATCGGCATGGGGCTCAACCTGCCCATCCGGCGGATCATCTTCATGGAGACGGAGAAATTTGACGGCACCGAGCGCCGCCAACTGCTTCCGGAGGAGATCCGCCAGATCGCGGGCCGCGCCGGACGCTTCGGTATGTACAACCGGGGATATGTGGGCACCACCCAGAACCTGGCCTTTATCAGGGCGGGATTGGAGGCGCCGGTTCCGCCCATCGAAAAGGCGGTGGTGGGATTTTCCGACATGGTGCTCCAGGTGGATTTCGACCTTCTGGAGGTCCTGACCGAGTGGAACAAGCTGCCCACCGCGGAACCCTATGTGAAGCTGGACATCTCCCGGTACATCACCATCATCACCAAGCTCCGGGAGGCCGGGTTCGTCCTCACACGGGAGCAGGAGCTGCGGGCCGCCAACATCCCCTTCGACGAGACCAGCGAGGCCCTTCGGGATCTGTTCTTTGACCTGATGGCACGCTTCCGGGGGGGAGAGGAGATCCATGTACCCGGCCTCAGCGAGGAGGATCCGACGCTGCCGGAGCTGGAACTATATTACAAGAAATTGGACCTGTACTTCTCCTTCTGTAAGGCATTCGACCTTGCGGTGGACGAGGACAGGCTCTTCGAGACGAGAGAGGACGTGGCGGAGGACATCAACGATATCCTGCTGACGCGGCTTCGGAGCAACATCCGCTTTTGCGCCAAATGCGGAAAGCCCCTGGGGCTTTACCAGAAGAGCCGCATCTGCGACGAGTGTTACCGCGTCTACCGGGCCGAGCATCAGCCGTCGCAGAAGAAGAAAAAGAAGAAAAAGTGACGCGGTTCCTCAAAAAAACGATCAGGGAGGTCATCGTCATGCTGTTCAGGAAGAAAAAGTCAGAACCGAAATATGACATCACCGGAAAGGTGCCCACCATCCGCGCCAGCATATGCACCGGCGAGCAGGTGGCGGGGCTGAAGGACCCGGTGACGGGCAAATTCTCCGAGATCATGCTGATCCGGGACAGCCGAGATCTGCTGGAGTTCTGCGAGGGGTGCGGCATCACCGAGAAGGAGATAAAACGGGAGTGGTGAGCATGGAGCTTTCGGACATCCTCCGCCGGGAGTCTGTAAGGCCCGGCTTTCAGGTGCGGGACGCGGTGAAGCTTCTCTACCAGAGCGAGTTTGGCGGCGGACATCTGCTCTCCGACCCGGAGAAAGCCCGGGAGCGGCTTTTCCGGGAGGCGTCGTCGTGCGCGCCCGTCGATGAACCGCCGGTGACGTACATCGGCGGCGGCGTGGCAAGGGTGAACCTGTACCCGGCCGCAAAGCTTGTGTCCCCGGAGACACTTTTTCGCATCTTCGCCCTGTCCGCGCGGGAGCGGCGGGGCAGTTTGGACAGCTTCCGGGCCAAGCTGCCCCTTGTCCGAGAATTGGGGTTTGACAGGGCGGAGACGGACGCATTTCTGCAGGAGTACGCCGACGCCGGGTACCCCATGCTCTCCCACTCGGAGCCGTACCGCCAGGCCAACCGCCCGGCTTACCGGGTGGTGCTGTGGGAGTACGCCCGGTTCCTCCATGTGTTCGCCGCCGTGGACCGCCTTCCCCGCCCCACCCTCGTGGGTATCGACGGGATGTGTGCCTCCGGGAAGTCCACCCTGGGGCGTATCCTCGCGGAGGTGTACGGCGCCGAGCTCTTCCACGCCGACGACTACTTCCTTCCGCCGGAGATGCGCACCCCGGAGCGGCTGGCCGAGCCGGGCGGCAATATGCACCGGGAGCGGCTTCTGGAGGAGGTGCTTCTGCCCCTCTCGCGAGGCGAAAAACCCGTTACCCGGCGCTTCGACTGCGAAACCCTGAGCCTGGATCCGCCGGTGGAGCATGAGTTGCGGGATCTCGCCGCCGTGGAGGGGTCCTACTGTCTCCACCCGGAGCTGCGGGGGTATTACGGTCTGAAGATCGCCCTGCGGACCTCCCCGGAGACACAGCTTGCACGTCTCCGGGACCGGGACCCCGACAGACTCCCCGCCTTTACGAAGAGGTGGATCCCTCTGGAGAACGCCTACTTCGCCTCCACCGCCCTCTACGCCGACGCGGACCTGGTGGAGGCAACATAAGGGACCCGGAACCGGGCGGCGGGACCGGTTTATTCAGAGATCCCCCGCGCTTTTGCTAAGGGACCTCTGAACAAACCGCCGCACCGATCTTGACGGCATATTTTCTGCCATATTTCGTCAAAAAATTTAAAATACACAAAGTATTCCCGCAATTATTTGCCCTCATCTGGCGAAAAATCTGCTCGTCAATCTCGGCGCTTCGATTTATTCAGAGGTTCCCTAAAAAAACCGTTGCGCCGGGGGCGGGAACGTGGTAGAATATAATTGTACGCTTTTCAAAAGCTTTGGAGGTATTGCAATGAACATCACAAAGGATATAAAATATGTGGGCGTCAACGACCACAAGGTGGACCTGTTCGAGGGGCAGTATGTGGTCCCCAACGGCATGGCCTACAACTCCTACGTCATTCTGGACGAGAAGGTGGCCGTCATGGACACGGTGGACCGGAACTTCACCCACGAGTGGCTGGACAACCTGGGCGAGGCGCTGGAGGGCCGCAAGCCCGACTACCTGGTGGTCCAGCACATGGAGCCGGACCACTCCGCCAACATCGCCAACTTCATGAACGCCTACCCGGAGGCCGTCATCGTGTCCTCCCAGAAGGCGTTTGGTATGATGAAGAACTTCTTCGGTACGGAATTTGAGGACCGCCGCCTGGTGGTGGGGGAGGGGAGCACCCTGGAGTTGGGCCGCCACACCCTCACCTTCGTCACCGCCCCCATGGTCCACTGGCCGGAGGTCATCGTCACCTACGACAGCGCCGACAAGGTGCTCTTCTCCGCCGACGGCTTCGGTAAGTTCGGGGCTCTGGACGCGGAGGAGGACTGGGCCTGCGAGGCGCGGCGGTACTACATCGGCATCGTGGGCAAGTACGGCGCCCAGGTCCAGGCGCTTTTGAAGAAAGCCGCCGGACTGGACATCCAGATCATCTGCCCCCTCCACGGGCCGGTGCTCACGGAAAATCTGGGCTACTACCTGAATCTCTACAACATATGGTCCAGCTACGCGGTGGAGAGCGAGGGCATCGTCATCGCCTACACCTCCGTCTACGGCAACACCAGGAAGGCCGTGGAGCTGCTGGCCGAGAAGCTCCGCGCCCGGGGCTGCCCGAAGGTCACGGTCACGGACCTTGCGCGGGACGACATGGCCGAGGCGGTGGAGGACGCCTTCCGCTACGGCAAGCTGGTGCTGGCCACCACCACCTACAACGCGGAGATCTTCCCCTTCATGCGGGAGTTCATCAACCACCTGACGGAGCGTGGGTATAAGAACCGCACCGTCGGCCTCATCGAGAACGGCTCCTGGGCGCCCCAGGCCGCCAAGGTGATGAAGAATATGCTCTCCGGTTGCAAGAACATCACCTGGACCGACACCACCGTCCACATCCACTCCGCCCTCAGCGACATAAGCCGCGGCGAGATCGACGCCCTGGCCGAGGAGCTGACCCGGGACTATGTGGCCCGGAACGGCGAGACCGCCAACAAGAACGACCTGACCGCCCTTTTCAACATCGGCTACGGCCTCTACGTGGTCACTTCCAACGACGGCAAGCGGGACAACGGCCTCATCGTCAACACCGTCACCCAGGTGACCAACACCCCCAACCGCGTGGCCGTGTGCATCAACAAGGACAACTACTCCCACCACATCATCAAGCAGACGGGGAAGATGAAC
>CANQKZ010000124.1 GCA_947624585.1 uncultured Oscillospiraceae bacterium
TGCTGCGCGTACTTTTTCCGAGGGATTGCGCCGATGTCGGGGGGTGGTGGGCAGTTTTTGAATTTGCTCATTTATAGGTATATTTTTTAATTTGTGCGACGAGAAACCTCAAGCAACACCCCCCCCAAAACGGGCCCCACAACAATCGCCCACCCAGCGCGGCCCCAAACAGAGCAACCCACCCCCCGACCACCGCCAACGTAAGCGGCCAAGCGAAAGTGATGCAGAAACCAATTAAGTCTACGGACAGCGCGGCTATGGTTCCGCCCAGACGTACCGACACGCACTGCGGAAGCCGACCCGCGTTACGAAGCGCCAAGCTCGGACTAACGCCGTGCCCAAAACCGGCATTTTCTCTCTTTTGCTTCTTTTCTCTCTTTTGTGCAGCACGCTTTCTCGCGTGCGGAACAAAAGAGAGAAAAGAAGGCCCCCCGCCGTCCGTTCGGACGGCATCCGATCAATTCTCCCTCGATGCGTAGCGGCACAAATCCCGCAGCACGCACTTTTCACACTGGGGCCGCCTGGCCACGCACACCGCCCTTCCGTGGAGCACCATCCTGTGGCAGAAGTCGTTGGACTTCTCCGGCGGCAGGATGGCCCGGAGGATGGGCTCGATTTTGGCGGGGTCTTTTGTGTTTACATAACCCAGGAGATTGGTGATGCGGATGCAGTGGGTGTCCACCACCACCGCGCCGGGGGCGTTGTACACGTCGCCCAGGATCAGGTTGGCGCTCTTGCGGCCCACGCCGGGGAGCTTCAGAAGATCCTCCATATTGTCCGGGACGCGCCCGTTGAACTGGGTTTCGATCATGACGGCCGCGCCCACGATGTCCCGGGCCTTGCTGTGGTGGAAGCCGCAGGAGCGTATGTACTCCTCCACGTCCTCCACCCGCGCCTGGGCCATGTCCCGGACGGTGGGGTACCGGGCGAAGAGGGCGGGGGTGACCCGATTGACACGCGCGTCGGTACACTGGGCGGCCAGGCGGACGCTGACCAGCAGGTGGTAGGCGTCGTCGTAGTCCAGGGTACACTCCGCCAGGGGATATTCCCGCTCCAGGCGGGCCACGATCTCGTCGGATACAGCTTTGTCCATATGGGGACGCTCCTTTTTCTTTTTTTGACAGTATACCACTTTCACTCATCCCTTGCAAGCGGGCGTTCACGGTGATATAATCATTTCAGACAGAAAGAGAAAAGGTGACTCACCATGGAGAAATTTATCGTCTTCGACGTGGAGACCCCCAACTACCGCAACGACCGCATGAGCGCCATCGGCGTCAGCGTGGTGGAGGACGGGCAGGTGACCTGGGAGTACGATACCCTCATAAACCCCGAGACCCACTTCGACCGGTTCAACATCGAACTCACGGGCATCACCCCCGAGGCGGCGGCCCAGGCCCCCGCGTTCCCGGAGGTCTGGGAGACGCTGCGGCCCGTCTTTGAGAGCGGCATCCTGGCCGCCCACAACGCCCCCTTCGACATGGGCGTCCTCCGCGCCTGCCTTGCCCACTACGGCATCGTCTGGCGCAAGTACGCGCCCTATGTCTGCACTTGCCGGATGGCGCGGCGGTGCTATGGCCTGCCCCATAACAGGCTCAACAACCTGTGCGACTACCTGGGGATCGAGCTGGACCACCATAGGGCGGGCAGCGACGCCAGGGCGGCGGCGCTCCTGCTCATCGACGAGCTGGGGCGGGGGATGAATTATATGGATTTCAGAAAATTCTATTATATGCTTCCAAATGACAGGGAGGTGCGTTAAATGGAACTGACGCGGCCCCTGGCCGACGAGATCCGGCCCCAGACCCTGGACGAGGTCTATGGGCAGAGGCATATTCTGGGAGAAAACGGCCTTCTCCGGCGGATCATCCGCTCCGGGCACATCCCCAACATGATCTTCTACGGCCCCTCCGGCTCCGGGAAGACAACGGTGGCCAACATCATCGCGAAGGAGACAAAGCGGGACCTGCGGCGGCTCAACGCCACCACCGCTTCCCTTTCGGACATCAAGGACATCATCGCGGAGCTGGATACCTTCCTGACCCCCAACGGGGTGCTCCTCTACCTCGACGAGATCCAGTACTTCAACAAAAAGCAACAGCAGAGTCTTTTGGAATTTATTGAGAACGGCAAGATCACGCTGATCGCCTCCACCACGGAAAATCCGTACTTTTACGTCTACAACGCCGTCCTCTCCCGCTCCACGGTCTTCGAGTTCAAGGAGCTGACAAGCGAGGACGTATTGCGGGCGGTGCGACGGGCCTCACGAATCGCCCGGGAGCGCTTCGGGGAGGCGGACATAGAGCCGGGGGTCCTGGAGCACATCGCCAGCTCCTCCGGCGGGGACGTGCGCAAATCGGTGAACGCGGTGGAGCTTCTCTTCACCGCCGCCGCGAGAGGGGCCGACGGGCGGCTCCGGATCACCATGGCCGACGCCGCCATCGCCGCCCAGAAGAACGCCCTGCGCTACGACCGGGACGGGGACCAGCACTTTGACGCGGTCTCCGCCCTCATGAAGTCCCTGCGGGGCTCGGACCCGGACGCGGCCCTCCACTACCTGGCCCGTGGGCTGGCGGCGGGGGACCTGGCGGGGGTGTGCCGGAGGATCTTATGCTCGGCCTCCGAGGACATCGGCCTTGCCTACCCCCAGGCGGCGGCCATCGTCAAGTCCTGCGTGGACTCGGCCCTCCAGCTGGGGATGCCGGAGGCGCGGCTGCCCCTGGCGGAGGCGGTGATTTTGCTGGCGACAGCGCCCAAGTCCAACTCAGTGGTCATGGCCATCGACCGGGCCTTCGCCGACGTGAATGCCGGGAAGGCGGGGCCCATCCCCAGAGAGCTGCAGAACGTTCACGCCGACGGCGCCGGCTTCGAGCGGGAGCAGGGGTATCTCTACCCCCACGACTTCCCCGGCCACTGGGTGCGCCAGCAGTATCTGCCGGAGAACATCAAAAACGCCGTCTACTACGAGTACGGCGACAACAAGACGGAGCAGGCGGCAAAAAAATATTGGGATCTCATAAAGGGGGAGCGGGATGGACATTAAGGTCGGAGATATCGTCACCATGAAGAAGCCCCACCCCTGCGGCGGGGCCCGCTGGCAGATCACCCGCGTCGGCGCCGACTTCAAGCTCCGCTGCCTCACCTGCGGCCGCGAGATCATGACCCCCCGCGTGAAGGCCGAAAAGGGCATCCGCAAGGTGGAGCGGGACGGGGTCGAGGTGAAGGTAAGATAGGGGATGGGCGTGTGAAGGCAGACAGCGCGGAATTTGAGCGGATGGTGACCGAATATGCCCCTGTGATGTACAGGGCGGCGCTGGCCGTCACGGGAAGCGAGGCCGCCGCCGAGGATGCGGTAGGCGACGCGGTGCTGAGGGCGTGGCAGAAGCTGGGCTCCCTGCGGGATGTATCGTCGGCGCGGGCGTGGCTTGTGAAGATCGCCGTCAACTGCGCCCGGGGCCAGCTCCGGCGGGGCCGGGAGACGTCCCTGGAGGAACTGGCGGAGGAGCTTCCCGCCCCGGAGCCGGGCCAGGCCCGGGAGCTGCGGGACGCGGTGGCGCGGCTTGCACCCGAAAAACGCGCCGTGGTGACGCTCTACTACTACGAGGGCTTTTCCACCGCCGAGATCGCCGGGATGCTTGGCGTTCGGCGGGGGACGGTGAAATCCAGGCTCGCCAGGGCCAGGGAGGACCTGAGAATTTTATTGGAGGGTTAAAAATGGACAATTTTGATAAAATGCTTTTTGAAATGGCGGAAAGGGAGCCCGCGGACGCGCCCAACCGGCTGAAACAGCGTGTGCGGAGCGCCCTCCGGGACCTTCCGGAGCGGAGCCGGTACCGTATGGGCCGGACGGCGCGGGCGGCACTGTGCGGTCTGGCGGCGGCGGCCGTTCTGGCGGGTACGGCGCTGGCGGTGTTCTCCGCCGGGGGATTCAAGTCCGTGGAGTTCTGGACCGGGGAGAGCCTGGACGGGGAGGAATTCAACTGGTACGGCCTGGAGGGCGGCGAGTACCGGCGCGTTCCGGTGGAGGAGCTGTCCGACAGGGTCCGCAAGCTCGCGGAAAAGAACCCGGTGACCGATACGACCGAGTACTTCAGGACCGAGGGCTGGTCGGCGGCGGAAAAATTCAGCGGGGTGACCCTGCCTGAGAACGCCGCCATCGACGATCTGGAGATGAGCCAGAGCTGGATGACCGTGGGCTCCAACGAGTACGGCCCCACCGCCCTCACCTTCTGGCAGGGCACCGACCGGCTGGGCGTGACCGTGACGGCGCGGGTCTACACCGACCTCATGGGAGAGAGGGACATTTCGGTGAAACGCGGCGTCAGCTCGGAGCTGGAGCTCACCGCCGAGGAGTACGTTTCGCCCGGCGGCCTGTCCGCCCTGGTCGTCCACCTTCAGTCCGGCGAGGGCGCCGAGAGGACAGAGCGGTATACGGCGGACCTGCTGGTGGACGGGTTCCGGTACCACATCAAGGTCCGGGTCAACGGGACCGAGATCGAGACGCCCCGGCAGGCGCTGGACACGCTCCACGCCATTCTGGACGGGTTCGCCGTGTGACGGCGTTGCCGCGTGACGGTGTTGCCGCGTGGCGGCGTTGCCATGGGATGGCGTTGCCGCGTGGCGGCGTTGCCATGGGATGGCTTTACAAAAATTTCTCTTGCAAGAAGGAAAAAATGGTTGTATGATAGGGACATCGACCAAATCATTTGACCGGAGGTAAGATTATGAGTGAAATTTTGAAAGCCATCGCCTCCCGCAGCTCCATTCGGAGCTACACCGGGGAGAAGCTGACGGACGCGGAGCTGGACGCCCTTCTGGACGCGGGCCTCCGGGCCCCCACGGCCACCAACCGGCAGGAGCTCCACTTCACGGTGGTGGACGGCGGCGATCCCATCCTCTTCGAGATCCAGGACGCCATGGGCCCCCGTCTCCGGCCCACCCTGAACTTCTGGTACGACGGCCCCACCGTCATCCTCATCAGCGGCGAGTCCGCCTTCCGCTGGACCGCCGTGGACGCGGGCATCGCCGTGGAGAACATCGCCCTGGCCGCCGAGGCCCTGGGACTGGGCAGCGTGATCCTGGGGTGCCTCAAGGCGGAGATGGTGGGGGAGCGCCGGAACAGATACGCGGAGTTCTTCCGCTTCCCCGAGGGGTACGACTTCCAGATCGCCATCGCCGTGGGCCGCAAGGGCGCGGAGAAGGAGCCCCACACCTACGACAGAGCAAAGCAGGTGACCGTGCTGTGACGCGGGAGAGGGGTCCCGGGCAGGACAGAAAATGGTATTTCCTCATCGGCCTCTCCCTGGGGGCCGTGGCGGCTGTGGCGACCGCGCTGGTGCTGGTCAACAGGGGGAACGGCCAATGGTCCCATTTTGCCGATAACGGCAAGGGCGAGCCCTACTCCCGGGGCACGGCCCTGAGCGATACGGACTTCCAGGTATACAGGCCCTACTTCGATATGCCCGTCGGCGAGGGCGCCGACTACCGCTGGGCCAGGGAGGTCACCCTCCCCGGGGATATCCGCTACTACGCCGAGAAGGACGGAGAGCCGGTGCTGACCCTGAAAAAAGGCACAAGGGTCACCGTCCTGCCCCCGGACAAGGCCGCTTTTGACGTGGACACGGTGGGCTACGGCCTCATGTGCTGGCCCGACTACGAAAAGGGCTGGCGGTACGGCCAACCCTTCCGCACCGACGGCGGCGCGGTGGAGTATATGGCGGGTCCCGCGTACTACGTCAAAACCTCCGACCTGGAGGAGACGGCAAAAGCCTACTGGCGGGAGGTCGTGAACAGCGACCCCTCCGTCACCGTCCCCGCCGGGGTGTACGTGGAGAACACCGTTGAGCTCATCGACCAGACGCTCTACGCCTGCGGCGTCTTCGACTCCCCGGAGCTGTGAGTACAAAATAATACCTCTCCGAGGGCGGGTCTGTACCCGCCCTCGGACTTTTGCGGGGACCGGGACCAAAATCAGGGATTATGCTGGACAAACGGGAAAGACTGTGGTAAAATAATTTTTTACACAGTAAAAAGATTCTCACAGACAGAACGGAGGCGGAGGTATGGAAGTGTTGAAGGTACTTCTGGCGGGGATCATCGGGTATCTTTTAGGGTCGATCTCCTCGGCGGTGGCGGTGTCCTGGGCGGTCAGCCGGAAGGACGTGCGCAATTACGGCAGCGGGAACGCGGGGGCCACGAATATGGCGCGGCTCTTCGGCATGGGCGCCGGGGTGCTGACGTTCCTCCTGGACGGGCTGAAGACCGTGGCGTCCATGTGGGTGGGGCGGCTCGTCGGCGGGTACTACGGGTTCCTTTTGGCCGCCTTCACCTGCCTCCTGGGCCACTGCTTCCCGGTGTATTTCGGCTTCAAGGGCGGCAAGGGCGTGTCCGTGGGGGCGGCCGTGGGGCTGATGCTCCACTGGAAGGTTTTTGTCATCATCGTGGCGGTGTTCTTCATAACCTTCTTTATCACAAAGCGCGTCTCGGCGGGGTCCGTCATGTGCGCCGTGACCTTCATGCCGGCGGAGCTCATCGCCGGGTTCCGGGACTGGCCCTCCATCACTCTCGGCGTGGTGGCGGGACTTCTGGTGCTCTTCATGCACCGGGGGAACCTGGCGCGCCTCTTCAGGGGGGAGGAGAAGCCCTTCCGCCCCGGAAAATCCCTGGGCCTCCGGAAAAAATGACCGCCGCCCGCAACTTTCCCCATATTATTTCAAAAAAATTGTGGCATTTCCCAAAGAGATGTGGTATAGTGATTATGGTAACCGAACATCGTTTACAAGGAGGCAAACCGGATGAGCATTTGGATGGCCGCATTTTTGGGATTGGTGCAGGGGGTCAGCGAGTTCCTGCCCATCTCCAGCTCGGGACACCTGTCGATCTTCCAGAATCTTTTCAATCTCCAGTACGCCGAGGACGAGCATCTTCTCTTTGACGTGCTCCTGCACATTGGGACGCTGGCGGCGGTGTTCGTCTTCTACTGGAGGGATATCCGCTCCATGGTGGTGGATTCCGTCAGCTTCATCGCCGGGAATACCCGGGACTCCGGCGAGGAGGGGCGCTTAAAGCCCGCCGTGCGGCTGGTGTTCCTGATCGTCGTGGCGACGCTGCCGCTGTTTTTGATCCTCCCCTTCAACGATGCCATCGGGGAGCTTGCGAAAAACACGCCCTTCATCTCCTTCGCTCTCATCGTCACGGGCGTTCTCATCTACATCTCCGGGAAGCTGACGGAGGGGCGCAAGAACGAGAAGACGGCCACGCTCCTGGACGCCGTGATCGTGGGCTGCGGCCAGGCCGTGGCCACCATCCCCGGCGTGTCCCGCTCCGGGACCACCATCACCGTGGGCCTTGCCATGGGCTTCAAGCGGGAGTTCGCGGTCCGGTTCTCCTTCCTCATGTCCATCCCCGCCATCCTGGGCTCCGCCCTTCTCACCTTCGTCAAGGCCCTCACCTCCGGGAGCGTGGTCTGGGCCAACGTCCCGGCGTACCTTGTGGGGATGCTGGTGGCGGGCGCGGTGGGGTACCTGTCGCTGGTGCTTCTGAAGAAGCTGGTGCTGTCCGGCAACGCCTTCAGCAAATTCGCCTACTACTGCTGGGGCGCGGGCGTGGCATCGCTGATCCTCTCCATCATTTTGGAGTGACGGCATAGAATGATTTCATTTACATTTCGAGGTTTTTCCAATGGCTGAGCAAAAGAAGAAAACGACTGCTGCCGGGGGGTCCTCCGGCAGCAAGTCATCCGCAAGCAAAACATCCGCCGGGACAAAAAGCCCTTCCAGGACGGGTAGTTCCAGTTCCTCCGCGTCCAAAGGATCCTCCGGCAAGAGCGCCGGGAAGGGCGGGTCCAAATCCCAGAAGGCCCGGACCGAGGCGGCCCGCGCCCGCATGATGGAGGCCCGGGCCATGCGCCGGAGGGCCCTCTTTGCGCTGGCGCTGTTTTTTGTGGGCGTGCTGACGGTTTTGGGGTACTTCAACTCCGACGGGGTCGTCATCCGCTTCCTGCGGGGCCTGCTGACGGGCCTCTTCGGCGGGGGGTTCTATCTCCTGCCTCCCATGCTGATCTTGGCCTCCGTCTTCATCGTGATGAAGAACGACGGACGGGCGGGGGGCAAGGTCACCGCGTGCCTGTCGGTCCCGGTGCTCACCGCCGCCTTCTGTCAGCTCTTCGGCAGCCGGTACGATCTGGGCGTCAAGATGTTCAAATTCCTCTGGCAGGACGGACAGGCCCTGTCCGGCGGCGGGGCCGTGGGCGGATGCGTGGCTCTTGTGTTCACGAAGCTCTTCTCCACGGCGGGGGCCGTGATCTTGCTTGTGTGCCTGTCGGCCTTCGCGCTTCTGGCCATGTCCGGCCTCACCGTCCGGTCTTTGGTGGACCTGGCGCGGCAGGGGCGTCTTACCCGGCGGGAGCGGCAGCTTCAGGAGTACATGGACGAGCCGGAGCCCGAGCCGGAGCCGGCGCGCCGCCCCGCCGAGCGCCGTAATTCCCCGGCATCCCCGGCCCCCCAGCCTCAGACCGACGCCACTGCCCGGTCCCGGACCCGCCGCTCCGCCATCGACATCCCCATGGACGAGGAGCCTCTGGAGATGCCCGCCCACACCGGGGACGAGCCCGCGCCGCCGACGCCGACGCCGGAGGCGGGGAAAAAGAGCGGATTTTTCAACAAAAAACAGGGCGCGCCCGCCCCGGACAGCCTCTTCGCCCGGGAGGAGCCCGCGCCGGTGCCCGTATCGGTCCCCGCGCCGGAGCCGGAGCCTGGACCGGCCCCCGAGGCCGCGCCCGCGCCGGAGCCTGAACAGAAACCCGCGCCGGAGCCCGAGCCGGTGAAGCGGCCCGAGAGGCCCGCCCCCGCGCCGGTGCCCGTGGAGGTGGTGAAGCGGGAGCCCGCCCCCGCGCCCCAGGTCCAGCCCGCCGCGCCTGGAGGACGTGGCGGAAATGCTGGTGGACCAGGAGGTCAGGATCACGCAGTTGGAGATC
>CANQKZ010000125.1 GCA_947624585.1 uncultured Oscillospiraceae bacterium
ATTGGGCAGGACACAGGGAATGTCATATCCAGCCGGATTGGCTGCTGGTCTACCGCATTGAGGACGATGTGCTGGTGCTGACGCTTGTCCGCACCGGGACACATAGTGATTTGTTTGGGATGTAGACACCGGCGGCGGCTTTATAGAGCGTGAGCCCGACTCCTCGGTGGAGCAGAACACGGAGGACATATTATTTGCTTCTCTCAACTGCCTCTGACTACTGTTTGACTACTATTTTTTAAAAACCTCCAAATCCCTTGCGCCGCAACGGATTTGGAGGTTTTCAAAAGGTTTTTCTAATCCACTAAAAAGTTAAAAAACCCGCACTTTTCAAGGGATTTTCATATTTGCCTTATAACTCCGACTCTGAAGGTCGTGCGTTCGAATCGCATCGGGCGTACCAAAGACCTGCGAAATTGATTTTTTCGCAGGTCTTTCTCCATTTTTTCGGGGGGCCTTTCTATGATGTATCCATTTCTTACGCTGAATGACGGAACCGAAATTGTCCACTCTGAGATGCTTGAAAACAAAAGCGTGAAGGTATATATTGAAAAGCCTGATGAAAAGGACGGTTTTCACAGCGCGGTTTGTTGGCTTCCGTCGTATAAGTGGGAAGACATTTGCGGATTTTCTCAGGCGGAATTGAGCAAATATAAAGAAATCATCACATCTACCGCACACCTGATTCTTCAGTTTTCTCAAGAGGGTGGATTTGACAGTGCCTCAAATTTTTAAAATCGGATCGTATATCGTTTATTTTTGGGCAAACGAATCCTTCCCACTGGAGCCAGTTCATGTCCATGTAAGTCAGGGAACCCCAAACATGAACGCCACGAAAATATGGATAACGCAAACTGGAAAATGCTATGTCTGTCACAACAATTCTCATATTCCAGAAAAAACGCTGAAAAACATTTTGCGTATTTTGGAGGCCAGGAGCGACGAGATCCTTGAAAAATGGCAAGAATTCTTTGGTGAGACTGAATATTACTGCTAATTTGAACGCTCCTCAAAACCCGCATGGTTATGAGGAGCGTATACTTTCTTTATTGCAGATTCACCTTCTGCTGTAACTCTCGCAAATAGCCAAATAGCGAACCCCTTTGAATGCGTGAGTACATTTGTCCAATAAGGAAAGATCATAATGCAAAGCATCCCGGTCTGAACTTCGAAATTTGTTGTTCAGACCGGGATGTTCATTCAATTCATATGCCGTTTGTCAGATGCTGTCCTCGACGGTAACGCAGATATTCCCGCTCTCTCCTGCCCGGACCACGGCCAGGGCGCGGCCAAAATATGTAGTGAAGGTGCCGGTGTGGTACTGCTCCTTCGTGCACGGGTTTGCGCTTCCAAAGGCCAGGAGCTCGCCGCCCTCCACCTTCAGGGTGATTTTCCTGTCGGCGTTGGACTCCACGACGCCGTTTTCGCCCTCGACAGTCACGGGGATATAGACGATGTCGCCGGGCTTGACCTTATCTGTCTCCGGGCGGAGGGTGACCTTGAGCTTGCCCTCGGCGGAGTGGAGCTCGCCTCTGCCCGCCTCATTCCCGGCCTCGTCATAGGCCACAGCGGTGACGGTGCCGAGGGCGTACTTCACGTTGAAAGACGCCTTGCACTCCCGGACCTTCTTCCTTCCCTGGCTCTTGCCGTTGATAAAAAGCTCCACAGCGGCCTTGTCGGAGTAGACCTCCACCGTGGCCTTGTTCCCGGCACAGCCTTGCCAACTCCAGCTCAAAATGGCGTTGGTACCGCGCCAGACGGACTTCGCCGGACGCACGCCGGGGTGGTTCACGGGCCGCACGGCGATAACCGGATTCTTCTCTAAGCCCCACACGGTGGAGGCGTACTTGCAGGAGCCGTCGGGGACGCCGGTGATGTCGATGACGCCCGCGCCGGCCAGTATCCACGGGTAGGGGCGGTTGAAGGGCATGCCGCCGGTGTAGCTCCAGGCCCCGATGCCCGCCTCGCCCAGGTAGTCCCAGGCCGTCCACATGAAGTCGCCCACCAGATACGGGAACTTCTTCACCATCTCCCAGTTTTTCCATATATCCTGGGGAAGGTCTCGGAGCCGAAGAGCACCCGGTCCGGGTGCGCCTTGGCCTCCAGGGGATAGCGGCCGGAGCCGTAGTTGTAGCCGGCGATGTCCAGAGAATCTACAAACGGCGTGGTCAGCGCGTCGATCTTCGGGGAGTTTCCGGCCTTATTCATACTGGTGCCCATGAAGCTGGCCATGATGTTGAAGGCGAGACTGGCGTTGCCGCCCTCCTTCTGCTTCACGTCGCCGCCCGTCTTTTGCTCGCCGTACTGATAGATACCCTGGCCCTTGGCGGCGCGGGCGATGATCATCAGGTTCGTCCCGCAGGTGACGGGGCGGGTCGGATCGATAGAATGGCACAGCTCCACCATCCGGCGGCCCGTCTGGATGCCCTTTTCCTCAAAGGGTTCCGCAACCTCATTGCCGATGGAGTAGAGGATGACAGAGGGGTGGTTGAAGTCCCGCTCCACCATGGCGGCGGTGTCCCGCTCCCACCACTCGTCAAAGTCACAGCCGTAGTCGTAGGTGTTCTTGCGGTTGTACCACATGTCGAAAGTCTCGTCCATGACGTACATGCCGTATTTATCGCAGGCGCGGAGAAGCGCCTTGGAGGCCGGGTTGTGGGAGGAGCGGATGGCGTTGAAGCCGTTTTCCTTCATGATGCGCACCCGGCGGTCCTCGCTCTCGTCATAGGTGGCCGCGCCCAAGATACCGTTGTCGTGGTGGACGCAGCCGCCGCGCAGAAGCGTCTCCCTGCCGTTGATGAAAAGGCCCCGGCTGGACCATGTGATCTGACGGATGCCGAAGGTGACCTCCATCGTGTCGCCCTCACCGGCTGTGACTTTTGCCGTGTAGAGATTCGGTTCCTCCGCGTTCCAGAGCTTCGCATCGGGGATGGTCAGCTCAAAATCCGTGCCATGTCCCGTGACGCCGCTGACCTCCGCCGTGACGGGGACCGGGGACTGGACGCGGATGACGGCGGGAGCGATGGAGACAGTGCTGATCTTCACACTTTCGGGCCGAAGGCCGTCCTTTTCGCAGACGTGGAGCCATACGGGGCGGTAGATGCCGGAGCCGGAATACCAGCGGGAGTTGGGCAGCTTGGAGTTATCCGCCACGACGCGAAGCGTGTTCTCGCCGCCGATTTTCAGCCCGGTGAGCTCCACGAAAAAGCCTGTGTAGCCGTAGGGGTGGAAGGCAAGCTCCTTGCCGTTTAGGGAAACCGTGGCGTTTTTATAGACGCCCTCAAACTCCGCAAGGACGGCCTTCCCCTCCCACTCCGTTGGGGCGGTGAAGGTCTTCTCGTAGGTGTAAATCCCGCCGGGGAAATACGCGTGTCCGCCGTTGGACGTCTCCGGGCCTCTCGTCTCGGTGATCTGCGCGTCATGGGGCAGCCGGACGGGGACGCCGTTGCAGGTCCAGCCGGTGTTGAAGAAAACTGTTTTCACGTTTTGGTTCCTCCAAAAAGAATGATCATCTGTCAAAAGGAGCGGTGCAGTTACACCGCTCCTTTTGTGCGTTTGTACGTTATTTTGAAAGCTTTTCTCTCATTTTGGCGCGAACCTCGTTGTTGATGGGGTATTTACCCAAAATCAGCCATGCGATCATACCCAGGACAAAGGGGATGAGGCCCATGATGACCACAAACCAGTTGAGCATCACCGGCATATTGGAAAGCTCCCCGATAAAGTCTCCTGTTTCGGAATCCACTACATAGCCGATGGCCACCAGCACGAACCCGATGACGCTGGTGCCGATGGCGCTCTGGGCCTTGGAGATAAAGCGGTTGACCGCGTTGCAAAGCCCTGAGCGGTCCTTGCCGTTTTTATATATCGTGCCTGAGGACATCAAGGTCGTCGAGGTGGACCACGCGCTTTCGGAGGAGGAGCGCCAGTGCCCCCAGTGCGGCGAGGTCAGGAGCTCCCGAAGAAATTCCTGGATGGGTTCAGCGAGTACCTGCAGACGGATGGGTATGCCGGGTACAACGGTCTTGAGAACGTGAAGCGCGTAGGCTGCTGGGCTCACGCCCGGAGAGGGTTCGACACGGCCACGAAATCTGTGGCGAAGGGCAAGCGTTCCCCCACGGCGGATCAGGGGCTGGCATATTGCACGAAGCTCTTCAAGCTGGAGGAGGAGTTCAAGGATCTCAGCCCGGAGGAGAGGAAAAAGATGCGTCAGGAGCGGTCGAAGCCGGTCCTGGACGCCATGTTGGCGTGGGCAAATACCGGGACGGCGGCGCCGAAGTCCGAGCTGGGAAAGGTGCTGACGTACCTGAAGACCCGGTGGATGACCCTGACGGTGTTCCTGAAGAACGGGAGAATCGAGCTGAGCAAAAACCGTGCGGAGCGGAGTATCAAGCAATTTGTGATCTCGCGGAAGAATTTCCTCTTCGCAAATACCTCCATCGGAGCGAAGGCCAGCGCTGTGCTGTTCAGCCTCATAGAGACAGCGAAGGAGAACGGGATTGACCCGTACAAGTATCTGGCGTGGGCGCTGACAGAAGCGAGCCGGAGACCGGAGGCGGAACTGGTTCCGTGGAAGTTTATTTGATTACGAGATAGTTGTACACCCCTGAGTGGCCTGCGTGTTGGCCCTCAGGGGTGTTTTTTGGGGGTAGGTAAGTTGACGCTTACGATGTACCCAAGTCCCCCAACGCCCAGTGGGCCAGGGGAAAATCGTAGGAGGCATCCACCGCCGCGGCCCGGATCGGGAGTACATGCCTGTGAACGTGTCCCAACTGGTCAAGATGGCGGTCATAAGGTGTGTCGGCTGGAAACGGAAGAGAGTTACCAGGGGATCCCTTGGTAACTCTCTTTTAAGTCAGAGGGGTTTTCACAGCCCCAATTTGACTTTATGCCAGTTGTACAACGATCAGGTGTGCGGAGACGGGGGCGGTGCCTCCGGCGCTGGGGGTGAGGGTCAGGGAACTGGCGCTGCCCGTGGGATTGATCACGGAGAGAGTGTCACCGGCCGTCAGAGTTTGGACGCTCATACCCACAAGCTGGCTGTCTGTGTCCGCGCGACCCACCACGGAAGGGCCGGACTGGACGCCGTTGACCGTCAGAGCCAGCTGCCCGCCCTCGGCGGCGGTGGCCTCGAAGAGCACCAGATAGGTGCCGGTGTTGGCGACGGTGAAGACGGTGTTGCTCGTCAGCGTCACGCCCCCGGCGGTGGGACCTGATTTGGGGAACTCCACCGCTGCGCCCGCCGCCACAGGCGTCGGGTTGTCGCCGGGCATCAGGGCGTAGAAGTCGCCGTAGCTTGCCACGGCCTGGGTTCCGGTGGGCAGAACGAAGTTCAGCACAGCCGCTGTGCCCGTGCCGGAGTTGGTGACGGAGGGCGCCGCCCCGGGCGTTCCCGCGGATACGGTCCCCACCTCCACCGTGGCCGCCGTGCCGGGAGCTCCGGCGGCACCTGTGGGACCGGCGGGGCCCTGAGGACCCTGGGGACCCTGAGGGCCTGCGGGGCCGGTGGCGCCTGTTGCTCCCTGGGGGATGACGAAGTTAAAAATGGCGTTGGTGTCTGTGCCGGTGTTGGTGACGCTGGCGGAGGTGCCGGGGGCGCCGGTGGTCACGGTGCCGATCTCCACCGTAGCGGCGGGACCTGCGGGGCCAGTGGCTCCGGCGGGGCCTGTTGCGCCTGTGGCTCCGGTCGCTCCGGCGGCACCTGTGGGACCGGCGGGGCCCTGAGGACCCTGGGGACCCTGAGGGCCTGCGGGGCCGGTAGCGCCTGTCGCTCCCTGGGGGATGACGAAGTTGAAAATGGCGTTGGTGTCTGTGCCGGTGTTGGTGACACTGGCGGAGGTGCCGGGGGCGCCGGTGGTCACGGTGCCGATCTCCACCGTAGCGGCGGGACCTGCGGGGCCGGTGGCTCCGGCGGGGCCTGTTGCGCCTGTTGCCCCGGTGGCACCCGTGGGACCGGTGGGTCCCTGGGGTGCAGTGGTTTTTGCACAACTTTATGACCGGTTCTGTGAGGTTGAATCAGACGGCGTTTTGATTGATCTCAATAAACTCAAGAATCCGGCGGTACTGGTCCTGAAAATTGAATTCAATTTCAATTTCCTTGTCCTTATGCACGTAGATCGTGTTTACCAGCTCCGCCAGAAGGCCGCGGGACAGAGACTGCACATTCCGGTATTTGAGAAAGGCCGACAGGTACGGATCCTGTGCGTCCACCCCCTGAGTCAGGGCGGCGCGTTCGCTTTCGATATGTGCTATGGCGGCCTCCAGCTGTTCTGCCTGGGATGCCGATTTGGCTTTCATGCGAAGATATTGATCACGGCTTATATCTCCGCTTTTCCAGTCCATATAAAGACTGTCAAGAAGATTCGTTGCCTTTTCAAGCTCACGTTTGCGCTCTGCTAGCAAATCGTTCAGTCGGCTTGACTCGGTATGTACCACCGGGGTACTGTTGATCTCCTCTACGATCTCTTCAAGATTGGACACCAGCTCGATCTGTTTCCTGATCGCGGTCAGCACCGCGTTCTCCAAAACATCCTCACGGATGGAGTGTTTTTCACACTGTTTCTGAGATTTTTCCCGGTAAGTGCGGCAGACATAGTAGGCTAAACCTTTTGCGGTATGCCGGGACATCCCCTTTTTGCAGTCAGCGCAGCGAATAAAGCCTGAGAACAGATAGAGCCCGGTTTGCCCTGGAGGCGTTCTGGTGTCTCTGCGTTGGAGGCTTTGAGCCATGTCAAATTCCTCTCTTGAAACAATGGGCGGTATGACATTCTCCACTACAAACCAATCCTCTTCCGGGACTGATTTTCGCTGATGGACCTTGTAGCTGACGACCTTCTGCTTGCCCTGCGTCATGGTTCCGATGTAAGAGGCGTTCTGGAGTACCCTGGCGACAGAACTGGGACACCACAGACCGTCGGATTTTGCGGCCTGAGGACATTCAAAGTGGAATCCCTTTGCTCGTTTGTAAGCTATGGGGCTGGGGATACCCAGTTCATTGAGATGCTTTGCGATGCCGTTCTTGCTCATCCCGTCGCTAAACCATTTGAAGATGTCCCGCACCACCTGTGCTGCTTCATCGTCAATCAAAAGGGTGTTTTTATTCTCCGGGTCCTTTCTGTACCCATAGGGGGCGAAAGCGCCGATGAACTCGCCGTTTTCCCGCTTGTGCCGGAAGGTGCGCCGGACATCGGCGGAGGTTTTGTAGGCGTACTGCTCGTTCATGAAGCCTGTGATGCTGACCTCCAGGCTGTGGACGATCTCGGGATCCAGAAACGTGTCGATGCGGGGCTGGTAAAGGGATATGAAGCGCGTACTGTAGAGGGGGATGAACTCCTCCAGAAAGTGCCCCTGGTTGGCGCTGTTGCGGAAAGCCCGAGACAGATTCTTGACCATGATGCAGTTGATCCGCCCGCATTTTACATCGTTCACCATACGCTGAAAAGCGCATCGCTCAATATCTGTGGTGCCGCTGGTGCCGTCATCTATGTACGTGTCGATGACCTCATAGAAACCGTCCTCGAAGAAGTTTGGGATCTCGTCCTGAAGGATCTTGTCCTGATTGACGACAGATTCAGAGATGATGTTTCCGTCCTCACGGGAGAGACGGATATATTTTCCTACTCTCCATACTTTTTGCTTGCCGATTTTGGATGCCGGTTCAGTGGATTTACGAATTCTTGCCATTTTGGGAGCCTCCCTGCCTCCCGGCTGACGCTATAATTTGAAGTGTACCCCATGTCAAGGACAATTTTGAAATTCAGGGGGTAAAACATCCCCCGGATATGCTAAGATATAACCGCTTTTCCGTCGCGGAGGATATGGCAACGCTGAGGAGCGGCCTGAGCGCTGCGGCGGGTTCCCGAAGGCAGTGCGTGTGCGCTGCCTTTTTCACTGCCTTCCCGGAAACAAAAGCGCTAAACCTCGGGGTCCGGGGCAGAGCCCCGGGGGCTTCGGTCCTTTGAGACGCCCGGTTTCAGCGGATATACGCCGGTTTGCCGATATCTGTTATACTCCCGTGGCGAGAACTTTTCCAGATCCCACTGGTAACGATCGTTGTTGTAGTAGTCCATCCAGTCGTCAACGACAGCCCGGACCTGCTCAAAGGTATCGCACCCGGCGACCAGCGCGGAGATCTCGTCCTTCATATGGCCGAAGAAGCTTTCCTGAGGCGCGTTGTCCCAGCAGTTTCCCTTCCGGACTGTACGAAGGAAGCGTCCCTGAGCTTCCGGATGAACGCATTGCTGGTATAGTGGCAGCCCTGGTCGCTGTGGACAACGGTTGAATCGTCCAGCTCGGCCCCGTACTTGCTGCACATGTCGTCGACCATGTCCAGGACGAAGTCGACTCTGAGGTTGTCGCTGAGCCGGTAGGCCAGAACTTCGTGCGTACAGACGTCGAGGATCGGGGACAGATAGCAGACGCCGCCACGATAAAAGAGGTACGTGATGTCTGTCAGCAGCGCCTTACGCGGTGCGCAGCTTCGGAACTGCCGGTTGATCTCGTTCTTCGCCACATGGCTCGTCTTCATCGCCTTTGCCATCCTGCGGTAGGGGTTTGCCTGACGGATCGGGCAGAATGGATGAGGCCGTACTTCACTTCTGCCGGCGCCTGGATTCCCATTGCTTCTGAGCCTCCATATTTGCCGCCTGCAGTTTTTTAAGAACTCGACCTCCTGCCTTGTGTACGCCAGCTCGTTCTCAAGCCGGCGGACGCGCTGTTCGACCGTTTCTTCTCCTGCCGTGGCCGGGTGTCGGCAGTTTTCGCTGCGGCCATCCGAAAAACTGTTCTCCTGTTTCGCCTTCCTGTTCAGCGTGTAGGAGAACCCCTCCACGCGGCTGGCTCCGAGGACCTCCGGATCGATCCCGCATTGCCGCATCGTTTCCGCAACCGGGACGCCCTG
>CANQKZ010000126.1 GCA_947624585.1 uncultured Oscillospiraceae bacterium
ATGAAGGAGATCATCCGGGACGCCACGGTCTACGGCTCCAAATACGTGACCATCGTGGAGATCATGGGCCGCAACGCGGGCTGGCTCACCGCCGCCGCCGCTCTTGCCCGGGGCGAGGACTGCGAGGGCGTGGACATGATCTGCCTGCCCGAGGTGCCCTTCCATGTGGACCGGTTCGTGGAGAAGGTCCGGGTCATGCAGGAGAAGAAGCCCAGCATCGTCATCGCCGTGTCCGAGGGCGTCAAGCTGGAGGACGGGCGGTACGTCTGCGAGCTCTCCGACGACCCCCGGCGTGTGGACGCCTTCGGGCACAAGAACCTGACCGGCACGGCGAGATATTTGGCGGGCGTTGTGGAGAGGAGCCTGGACACCAAGACCCGCTCCATCGAGCTCTCTACCCTCCAGCGGTGCGCCTCGCACCTCACCAGCCGCACCGACATCACCGAGGCGTACCAGGTGGGCGGCGCCGCCACCAAGGCGGCTTTCGCCGGTCACACCGGGGAGATGGTGGCCTTGCGGCGCGTGTCCAACAAGCCCTACCAGTGCATCACCGAGCTCCACCCCATCTCCGAGGTGGCGAATCTTGAGAAGAAGGTACCCCTCGACTGGGTCAACGAGAATTTCACCGATATGCTCCCCAAGTTCATCGACTACGCAAAGCCCCTCATCCAGGCGGAGCTGACGCCCATCTACATCGAGGGGAAGCCCTACCACATCTACTGCGAAGAGGCATAAACCCCGCACAAAAAGCACCCGCCCCGCCGGACGCATCTGTCCGACGGGGCGGGTTTGTTGTGGAAGGAATTGTATTTTTATCGGTCCTCGATGGGAACGTAGGTCTGGGGCGTGGCGGCGGAGCGGTAGGCGGGGCGCATGATGCGGCCGGAGGTGATCAGTTCCTCCAGCCTGTGGGCGCACCAGCCGGAGATGCGGGAGACGGCGAAGAGCGGGGTGTACAGGTCCTCGGGGATGCCCAGCATCTTGTAGACGATGCCGGAATAGAGGTCCACGTTGGCGGGGATGGGCATGGTCTTGCCCTTGCGCTCCATGAGGCGGGGGATGCCCAGCCTCTCCACGCGCTCCGCGATCTGGAACTCGTCGCTGTAGCCCTTTATCTCGGCCATCTCGCCGATGAGCTCCTTGATCATCTTCGCCCGGGGGTCGGAGACGGTGTACACCGCGTGGCCCAGGCCGTAGAGCTTGCCCGAGCGGTCCCCGGCCTCGCCGTCTAATATTTTGTCGAGATACGCGCCCACCTCGCCGTCGTCTTTGGGGTCCTTCACGTGGTCCAGGATGTCGGCCACCATGTGCATGACCGCCTCGTTGGCGCCGCCGTGGAGGGGCCCCTTCAGGGAGTTGATGGCGGCGGCGATGGCGCCGTAGGTGTCCGCGCCGGTGGAGGTGACGGCCCGGCAGACGAAGGTGGAGTTGTTGCCGCCGGAGTGCTCCGCGTGAAGCATCATCAGGGCGTCCAGGAGCTTTGCCTCCTTGTCCGTGTAGCTCTTGTCCCGGCGGGCAAGGCGCAGGAAATTCTCGGCTAAGGTCAGCTCCGACTTGGGGTTGTGTATGTAGAGGGAGGCGTTGTCGTAGTGGTGCCTCTTCATGGCGTAGGTGTGGGCCACCAGGGTGGGCATACGGGCGATGAGCTCGATGGACTGGCGCAGGACGTTGACGATGGACGTGTCGTCCGGGCTCTCGTCGTAGGCGTACATACTGATGACCGCCCGGGACAGGGCGTTCATGATGTCGGGGCTGGGCCGCTTCATCAGCTCGTTCTCAAAAAATCCGTCGGGCAGCGCCTTGGCGGCGGAGAGGATCTCCACAAACCGCGCCTCCTGGGCCCTCGTGGGCAGGGAGCCGCACAGCAGGAGATAGGCCACCTCCTCGTAGCCAAAGGTGTCCTCCTTCCGGTGGGCGCTCACGATGTCCTCCACGTCGTACCCCCGGTAGAAGAGCTTGCCCTCGTGGGGGACGCGCTGGCCGTCCTCGATATAATAGCCCCGCACCGACCCGATCTTGCTGACGCCCACGATGACGCCGGAGCCGTCCGCGTTTCGGAGCCCCCGCTTCACGTGGTCGTCGTAGGAGGAGACGGGGATGCGGTAGAGGCCCATCAGATTGTCGGTGATCAATCCCGCGTATTCGCGGGAGGCTGTCAAATTTGAATCCATTTTCGTTCCTTCTTTCATTTTCTGAAGGCTGCGGCCCGCCAATGCTGGCTTAATTCGGCTTTTATTATAGCGCCGCGCGGCCGAAAATGCAAGTTTTATATACAAAAATTCACCTTTGACCAAAACCCCAAGGCAAAACTCCTCTTATTTTTATGCAAACGACCAAACGGGAGGTATTGAAACCCCGAGGAAAAGCTGGTATACTTTAATGTGAAAAAACATCAGAGGTGATCGAATGCTCACACTTCACGACAAGAGGACCTTTTTAGTAAACGGCGTCCCGGTGTTTGACGCGCCGGAGCTGGACGCCGGGGAGGGGCGGAGCAAAACCATAGCCCACTCCATCCTGTCCTCCCACGACCGGGGCGCGGACGGGGAGAACCTGCGCCTGCGCTTTGACAGCCTCATCTCTCACGACATTACCTACGTGGGCATCATCCAGACGGCCAAGGGCTCGGGCCTTGAGCGCTTCCCGGTGCCCTACGTGATGACCAACTGCCACAACAGCCTGTGCGCCGTGGGCGGCACCATCAACGCCGACGACCACGCTTTCGGCCTGTCCGCCGCCCGGAAGTACGGCGGCATCTTCGTGCCCCCCTCCTTCGCCGTCATCCACCAGTACGCCCGGGAGGAGCTGGCCGGGTGCGGCCGGATGATCCTGGGCTCCGACAGCCACACCCGCTACGGGGCTCTCGGCACCATGGGCGTGGGCGAGGGCGGCCCGGAGATCGTAAAGCAGCTTTTAGAGGCCACCTACGATGTGGCCTACCCCCGGACGGTGCTGGTGTACCTGACCGGCGCGCCGAGAAGGGGAGTGGGCCCCCAGGACGTGGCCATCGCCCTGTGCGGCGCAACCTATAAAAATAACTTCGTCCAGAACTCCGTGCTGGAGTTCGTGGGGCCCGGCGTCAGGAATCTCCCCATGGACTTCCGCATCGGCGTCGACGTGATGACCACCGAGACCGCCTGCCTCAGCTCCGTCTGGCAGACGGACGAGCTGGTGGAGGAGTATTACACCGTCCACGGCCGTCCCCAGGACTACAAAAAGCTCACCCCCGGCGAGGGCGCCTGTTACGACGCCTGCGTGGAGATCGACCTTGACAGGATCGAGCCCATGATCGCCCTGCCCTTCCACCCCAGCGAGGCGTACACGGTCCGGGAGCTGAAAGCGAACCTCACCGACATCCTCCGTCAAACCGAGAAGTCCGCCGAGGCAAAGTTCAAGGGCAAGGTGAAGCTTGACCTTCTCGGTAAGGTGAAAAACGGAAATCTGTACGTGGACCAGGGCGTCATCGCCGGGTGCTCCGGCGGTATGTACGACAACATCGCCGAGGCGGCGGCCATCCTGGAGTCCGGCGGCATCGGCAACGGCTCCTTCGGCCTGACGGTCTACCCGCCCAGCCTGCCGGTGGCTATGGAGCTCATGGCGAGCGGCGTCACCCAGCGGCTCACCGCCATGGGCGCGGTGTTCAAGCCCTGCTTCTGCGGCCCCTGCTTCGGCGCGGGGGACGTGCCCATGAACGGCGGCCTCAGTATCCGCCACTGCACCCGCAACTTCCCCAACCGGGAGGGCAGCAAGCCCGCCGACGGGCAGCTGTCCGCCGTTGCCCTGATGGACGCCCGGTCCATCGCCGCCACAGCGCGAAACGGCGGCGTCCTCACAGGCGCGGACGAGATCGACTACGCTCCCCCCGCCCCGGTGGAGCGCAAATACGACCGGTCCCCCTACGACAAACGTGTCTACAACGGCTGGGGCGACCCCCACCCGGAGGAGGAGCTGCGCCTTGGCCCCAACATCACCGAGTGGCCCGCCATCCCGGCGCTCCGGGAAAATCTGGTGCTGGAGCTGGCCTCCGTCCTCCGGGACCCGGTGACCACCACCGACGAGCTGATCCCCTCCGGGGACACCTCCAGCTACCGCTCCAACCCGTTGAAATTGGCCACCTTCGCCCTCAGCCGCCGGGACCCCGGGTATGTGGCCCGTGCCAACCGGATCGCGGAGCGCGGCAGGGGAGAGCCGGACGAGGAACTTCTTAAAGCTTATGAGAAGCTGGGCGTTACCGATGCGGAAAATACGGCTTTTGCCAGCGCCGTTTTCGCCAACCGCCCCGGCGACGGCTCCGCCCGTGAGCAGGCCGCCTCCTGCCAGCGTGTCCTGGGGGGCGCCGCCAACATCTGCTACGAGTACGCCACCAAGCGCTACCGCTCCAACTGTATCAACTGGGGTATGCTGCCCTTCAACTTAGACCAGGGGACCGACTTCCCCTACGGGGTGGGCGACCTGGTGTACATCCCCGGCATCCGCGCCGCCGTGGAAGCCGGTGTCCGGGAGGTCCCCGCGAAGGTGCTGTCCGGGGATCGGGTGGATGAAATTACATTGAAGCTCCCCGAGCTTACGCGGAAGGAGCGGGAGATCATCCTGACCGGCTGCCTGATGAACTGGTATGCGTCGTCGCGGAAGTCGCGGTAGTTCCCCTGACGGCATTCGCAAAAGCGCCTGCCGCCAGGCTCACCCGCCGACTTCGCTCCTCCTCTCCCCACGTGGCGGGCCGCGCGGGGACCCCAATCATGAATAAGTGAGGAACACAATATGTCAAAGATCAAAATGAACCCCATCGTGGAGATGGACGGGGACGAGATGACCCGGATCATCTGGCAGGAGATCAAGGACGAGCTCCTGACCCCCTTCGTGGAGCTGAACACCGAGTATTACGACCTTGGCCTCCCCAACCGCGACGCCACCCGCGACCGGGTGACCGTGGACGCCGCCGAGGCCGCCAAAAGGCTCCACGTGGCCGTCAAGTGCGCCACCATCACCCCCAACGCCCAGCGGGTGGAGGAGTACAAGCTCCACGAGATGTGGAAGTCCCCCAACGCCACCATCCGCGCCGCCCTGGACGGCACCGTCTTCCGCGCCCCCATCATGACGGACCGCATCAAGCCCGTTGTGAATACCTGGGAGAAGCCCATCACGATAGCCCGCCACGCCTACGGCGACGTGTACAAGGCCACCGAGTACCGGGTCCCCGGCCCGGGAAAGGCGGAGCTCCTCTTCACCGGAGAAAACGGCGAGACCTTCCGTAAGACCGTCTACGACTACGAGTGCGCCGGGGTGCTCCAGTCCATGTTCAACAAGGACACCTCCATCGAGGCCTTCGCCCGCTCCTGCTTTGAGTACGCCCTCTCTGAAAGGCAGGACCTGTGGTTCTCCACCAAGGACACCATATCCAAGCAGTACGACCAGACCTTCAAATTCATCTTCCAGCGCATCTTCGACGCCGAGTACGCGGAGAAGTTCAAGGCCGCCGGTATCGAGTACTTCTACACCCTCATCGACGACGCCGTGGCACGTGTCATCCGCAGTAAGGGCGGCTTCATCTGGGCCTGCAAGAACTACGACGGCGACGTGATGAGCGACATGGTGTCCACCGCTTTCGGCTCTCTTGCCATGATGACCTCCGTCCTGGTCAGCCCCGACGGCAACTTCGAGTACGAGGCCGCCCACGGCACCGTCACCCGCCACTACTACCGCTATCTCAAGGGTGAGCAGACCTCCACCAACCCCGTGGCCACCATCTTCGCCTGGTCCGGCGCCCTCCGCAAGCGCGGGGAACTGGACGGGAACGCCGAGCTTGCCGCCTTCGCCGACAAGCTTGAAAAATCCGTCCTGGACACTATCAACGCCGGGACCATGACCGGGGATCTGGCCCTCCTGTGCCCCGACCCGGACGTCCGCAAGGTCACCACCGCCGACTTCATCAGGGCGGTGCGGGAGAGAGTGGAAAAATAAAGAAATCCCCATTTTTCAAAAGAGCCGGAAAAATTTCGGCTCTTTTTTTATATTCCCCCTTGACAGGGCGTCCCCAGTGTGGTATCATACAATTAACATTTAGGTTAAATGTTAATTGACAACGGAAGGAGGGAGGCTTTTGTCCTTACAGACGACGCTTCGGGCCCTGGCGGACCCCATCCGCCGGGAGATCCTGGGGATGCTGAAGACGGGCAGGCTGTCGGCGGGGGAGATCGCGGAGCGGTTCCCGGTGACGGCGGCCAGTGTCTCCCGGCACCTGTCGGTGCTGCGGGAGGCGGAGCTGATCCGCGACACCCGGGTGGGGAAGTACATCTACTACGAGCTGAATACCTCCGTGCTGGAGGAGATCCTGCTGTGGATCGGAGATTTGAAGGGAGGAAAATGAAAATGCTCAAACGGAACAAGTGGAAGATCCTGGCGACCACCCTGGTGACGCTGCTGCCGGTGCTGGCGGGGCTGATCCTCTGGGATAAGCTGCCGGAGCGGATGCCCGTCCACTGGGGCGTCTCCGGGGAGGCGAACGGGTACGCGGGCAGGGCCGTGGCGGTGTTCGCCCTGCCGGGATTCATGGCGGCCATGCACCTTCTGTGCGTGGTGGCCACCGCCCTGGACCCCAAGGCCGAGCGGCACGCGGAGAAGGTGCTGGACCTGGTGTTCTGCATCGTCCCGGTGATGTCCGTCTTCGTCAGCGGCATGGTCTACGCCGCCGCTCTGGGGGTGGAGGTGGACGTGGGCACCTGGACGCTGGCTCTCTGCTCCGTCCTGTTCATCCTCATCGGGAACTACCTGCCCAAATGCCGGAGGAACTACACCATCGGCATCAAGGTGCCCTGGACCCTGGACAGCGACGAGAACTGGAACGTCACTCACCGGTTCGCCGGGAAGGTCTGGGTCACCGGGGGATTCATCCTCCTGGTTGTCTCCTTTCTGCCGGGGGAGCTGAAGCCCTGGATCTACATCCCCGGGTCCATGCTGATGGCCATTCTGCCGGTGTGCCGCTCGTACCTCTACTACAAGAGCCATGAGTCGTAATATCATTACGCCCGGCCCGGTAAAATGAGACGAATCGAACGGAGAAGGCGGTTCCCGCGAGAAAATGTGTCAGTTGCGGCAAAAGGACCCGGAAAAGCTCAAAAAGTGACCAAAAAGCGCTCGGAACGGACGTTCTGAGCGCTTTTTTCTTATTTGATCTTCCGGCACTCCAGATAATACCTCTTGTCTCTGGCGTGGCCGATGGAGAAAGACTTTTTGGGGAAGACGCCGTCCTGGATGACGGTGCGGAAGAGCTCCGATTTGTCCATGGACGGGAGCAGGAAGCCCACGGTGTCCGGTTCCTCTGTGAGCTTCAGGAGCGACGCCTCGTCGTGGATGTAATCCACCTCTCCCGCGCCCACCAGGGCCGCGTACTCCTCTAAGAAGCTCTGGAGCGTCTCAATCATGGTGCCGAAGGTCTTGCCTCGGATGCGCATTTTGCCCCGCTTCTCGCCGCTGACAGCAACCTCGATCTCCCGGCCGCCGGGGATCTCCAGTTTCTGGCGCATGAACTCCAGCAGCTTTTCGGTGTCCACATCGAACACCACCCGGTGGATTGGTTGGAAGATGATGCCGGGGTCATACACGTTGTTCAGCTCCACCAGGGCGTACCGGGCCGGGTGACGGGCGGCCTCCTCCGGCGTCAGGGAGGCTTTCGTTCTGTTCCACAGCTCCTTGGCGGCGGCCAGGGAGTGGTTGCCGTCGCCGACGACGATCTGCACATCCCTGTCGCAGAGCTTCCGGAAGGCCGCGTCCACCCGAAGGGCCTCCTCCCCGGTGACCTGCCAGCCCGCGATATGCCCTCCGCCCTCCATCAGGTCGAAGTCGTAGAGCTTGCGCATGGAATGGACCCGGGCGTGGAGCGGCTCCACCACGGACAGATCCGGATCGTCTATGAGCACCATGATGTGCGGCAACTCCAGAGGGGCGTTCTCCCGGATCTTCATGCGCGGCGGCAGACGGTCCGCCACGGTCCGTTCGCTGGCTCGGACGGGGGAGACGGACCGCGGGGAGTAGTCGTAGGCGTCCAGATCCAGCGCCCCCACGAGTCCCCGGCGGACACCGCCGGTGACGTGGCGCTCCACGTACACATAGGAATCGGGGAGCGTCTCAAACACGTCCGCCTCCAGACACCCGCGCATGGCGGCGTTGGCCCGCTCGGCCATGTCCAGCGGTGAGACGGAACCCAGATACGCCTCCGGCAGGATCATGTGGTAGGTGGAAAGCTTATCCGCGCACCGCTTCTCCACCCGGTCCCAATAGGCGCGCTCGGAGGTGAACTGGTCGCAGGCAATGACGCTCCAATCAGTCATGTCCGCTGTGACGGGAAGAAGTATATCCGCTGGTCTAAAGGCCGGTTCTGACATTTTGTAACATCCTTTCGGGGTTAATGTGATAGAATAGGCTCCATTTTAGCATCATTTTCCCCAAATGTCAAAACATATTCGGGATTAAATAATAAAATGAATTTTATCAAGGGACACTATTGATAATTTGACGGTTTACTTATTACAAAAAATGTATGTAAACCTGGCTTGCACGGCGCGATGCCTCTCTTTAGTAGCTTGCAACATCCATGCCGTGATGGGCATCTATAGCAATCCGATGAAATAATGGCGCAAAAGAAGGCAATGACAATGAACGCAGGGCGAGGAGGACGCAGGTGGGCTGGCGCCCATTAAGGACGACGAAAAGCCATGCGCTCATTGGCGCGCCGAACTTGCGTCATTATTTATCGGATTGCTATAGTATGAATTTGAGTGCGCCGGTTCGGTGCGCACAGTATAGTTGGGCGAACCACCCAACCCGATAAAGCATGGCAAGCAGTGGGTA
>CANQKZ010000127.1 GCA_947624585.1 uncultured Oscillospiraceae bacterium
GGGGGTAAGGGGGAGCTATGCCCTTTTTCGCTGAAAAATGTGGTTTTTTCCACAAAAATACGGGGCTGTGAATGTCCTCGCCTGGGGTGGCGTGTTTTTTCACAGCCCCTTATGATTTGTTGCTTTTCGGATATTTCGTTGAAAAAAGATGAATTGGGGCTTGACAAAACGGACTACAGGCTGTAGTATATAGCTGTACTACTGATTGTAGTGCAAGGAGGCACAGAAAGATGGCGGATTTTAAGATCGGGTCAGCGGAGGCGCGGTTTGCGGAGCTCATCTGGGAGAACGAGCCGGTGACGTCGGGGAGAATGGCGAAGCTGGGGGCGGAGGAGTTCGGGTGGAAGAAGACCACCTCCTTCACGGTTCTCAAGCGCCTGTGCGACCGGGGCATTTTCAAAAACGAGAACGGCGTGGTCACATCCCTGATCTCGCGGGAGGAGTTCTACGCCCGCCACAGCCAGCACTACGTGGAGGACACCTTTGGCGGATCCCTTCCGGCGTTCCTCGCCGCTTTCTGCTTCCGCACGGAGCTCTCCGGGGAGGAGATCGACGAACTGAAGGAAATCATTGAAAGTATGCGGAGGCGGGAGGAATGATGTCCGGGCTCTTTCTGCGGGTACTGGACAGGAGCGGGACGGCGGGTTTTGTGGTCCTGGCCGTGGCCCTGGCGCGTATCCTTCTCGACCGGCGCCCCAAGGCCCTCTCCTGCGCCCTCTGGGCGGTGGTCCTCCTGCGCCTGCTGTGCCCGGTCTTCCCCCGGGCGTCCTTCAGCCTTGTGCCGGAGCTGCCTGTCCGCCTGCCCGGGAGGCTGGCGGGGCCCCTGGGCTGGGTCTGGCTTGCGGGGACGGCGGCCATGCTGGCATACGGCGCCGCCAGGTCTCTGCTTCTTCGGAAAAAACTCCGGGGCGCGGAGCCGGTAGGGGAGGGGACCTATGTCTCCGGCGCCGTGACCGCCCCCTTCACTCTGGGGCTCCCGCGCCCGAAGATCTATCTTCCCCGGGACTTGGGACCCCGGGAGGCGGAGTTCGTCCTGCTCCACGAGCGCCATCACATCCGCCGTCTGGACCACGTGACAAAGCCCCTGGCCTGGCTGGCCCTGTGCCTGCACTGGTTCAACCCCCTGGTGTGGCTGGCCTTCCGCCTGGCCTCCACGGATATGGAGATGCGCTGTGACGAGGCGGTGATCCGCGCCCTGGGGGAGGACGCCAGGGCGGACTATTCGGAATTTCTGCTGTCCATGGCATCACGCCGGAGTCCCCTTGCGGGACCGGCGCTCCGCTTTGGCGGAGGGGACACGGTGAGAAGGATCAAGAATATGAAAAGCCGGAAAAAACAGTCCCTTTGGCTCACGGTCACCGCGTCCGCTCTGTGCCTCGCCCTGGCAGGATGCCTGCTGACTGACCGGGAGAGCGGAGAACAGGACCGCGATCTGGACTTTCCCCGGGAGATGTACAGCCGCTATGTCCTGCGCCCGGATGTGTGCGTGGCTCCCGACGGGGAGACCCTCTACTATTTCGCCGGGGTAAGGGGAAAATCCGATCAGATCCTGTGCTTCCTGGATTTGGAAACCGGCATCTCCATGCCTCTGTGCGGCAAGCCGGAATGTACCCACAGATCCTCCGCCTGTAACGCATGGACATCATCCGGGAGGGACTTGCAGTTCTATGACGGCCGGATCTGGTTCACCGATGGGAGCGGGATCTTCCGCGTGGACCCGGACGGCAACAACCGGGAGGCGGTGAGCGGGATCGATAATGACCTCCTTTACTACGGCGGCGGAACCGTTGGGACGACCTTTTTACACCGGGGCTGGGCCATCACCGGGCGGAATCTCGCGAAAATCCTGGGCGGCGCCACAAATCAGGGCGTCGAGGTCTATGCCCTGCCTCTGGACGGCTCGGGGGCCAAGCCGGAGATCATTTTGCGGGAGTGGTTTCCCGATAGGCACATGACGGTGGACTTTCAGCCGGCGGGCGATTGGTTCTATGTGTTCCTGAAGCTATGGGACATGGACGCGGGCGCGCCTTTGGATGAATACCCCTATGAGCTGAAGATCCTCCGCTGGAGCCTCGCGGACGGTGCGCTGGAGACCATCTTGGATCGGACCGTGGACGGCGTCTTTCTGGACAGCGCCTGGGTGGAGGATGAGTCCATCCTCTTTGCGGGCGCTCCCTCCGGCGACCGATCGTCCGTCAGGCTCTACCGGCTGGACCTGACCGGCGGAGAACTTACGGAGCGGGCCGTCCTGAATGCGGGGGACGGCAAGGTTTACCTTTTTGGGGACTGTGTGGCGGTCCTGGGGTATGACGACAGCGGCGAACAGATCACAAGACCCGTGACGGTGACGGATTGGGACGGAAACGTGCTCCTGGAGACGGCGCTTACGGAGCCGGAACCTCCGGAGACAGCGGCGGAGGATCCCCTTCGGGCGTTCAGTGTGCGCGGCAAGTCCGGCGGTTGGCTGTATGTGGAATACAGCTTTCAGGATCTGGGGTCGGAGCAGAACCCACGAAGCCGTCTGTTCGCCCGTGTGGACCTGGCCGCCGGCAAATCGGAGGCGCCGGGTGATTGGGTGGAGGATATCAAATGAAGCTTGAAATGAAAAACCTTACAAAGAAATACGGCGGCGCCGTGGCCATCCGGGACCTTACCCTCACCTTCGAGCCGGGCATCTACGGCATCCTGGGGGCCAACGGGGCGGGGAAGTCCACCCTCATGAACCTCATCACCGACAATGTAAAGCGCGACGGGGGCTCCATCCTCTACAACGGCGCCGACATCCTGGAGCTGGGGGACAAATTCCGGGCCGTGCTGGGCTATATGCCCCAGCGGCAGGGGGTCTATGAGCAGATGACGGCGGAGAGCTTTTTAAGTTACATGGGGCGTTTGAAGGGCCTCCGGGGACGGGAGCTGCGGCAGCAGGTGGGGGAGGTGCTGGAGCTGACGAACCTTCTGGACGTGCGCCACAGGAAGGTGGGCGGCTTCTCCGGGGGTATGCGCCAACGGGTCCTGCTGGCTCAGGCCCTGATGGGGGACCCGCAGATCCTGCTTTTGGACGAGCCCACGGCGGGCCTGGACCCCCGGGAGCGGGTGCGCATCCGCGCCTTCATCAAGGAGCTGTCCGAGGACATGATCGTTTTGCTGACCACCCACATCGTCACGGACATCGAGTCCATCGCGGATAAGGTCCTTCTTCTGAAAAAGGGCGAGCTTCTCCGGGTGGACACGCCCCACGGCCTGATCGCGTCCCTCCCCGTGGGCTGGAAGCCCGCGCTGGGGGTGCCCAGCCTGGAGGATGTGTATATGTACTACCTGGGTGACTGATATGAACGAGTGGAAACGGGTATTTTTGGACCCCCGGCGGCTGGGGCTTCTCCTGCTTACCGCCCTGCTGAGTCTGGGGGCATTTTTCCTGAGCTGGATGGATGACGCTACCCTGGACTCTGCCCGCCGAACGGCAGCCTCCAACGCCTACGCATCCCGCCTGGTGGCAGAGTGGCGGGGGAGGGACCCGGTGGAGATCGCCTCCCTGGCGGAGGCGGAGCGGGAGCGGATCCTGAACGCCAGAGATTGGTATTTCCGCAGGGATGGGGCGGAGCTGCCCTTTGATACGGATGAGGAGGCCCGCGCCTCCGTCGCGGACCTGCCGGGACTTATCGAGGCCGGGGAGCGGCGGGACTACGACGAATTTTATGACACCATGATGAGCTTCTACGACGCGGCGGAGGCCCTGGGGCGGGAGGCGGCGTATCTGGCCGGGTACGGGGAGTACCTGGCGGGGATCCAGTCCCAGGCGGAAATCCAGTCCCGGACAAGCCTCTTCGGAAGGCCCGGGAGCTTTGCCAATCGGAACCTGGCAAAAACCGCAGCGGACTTCGGAAATCTTTTGGATGTCCGAGTGGACTTCGGCAACAACCGGGGGCTGGAACGTTGGCTTGCGTTTGACCTGGGGGACTACCTGCACATGGCGGCTATGGCCGTCCTGGCGATGTCCTTCCAGGAGGAGCGCCGCCGGGGCCTCTGGCCGGTGGTCCGGGCCTCCCGGGGAGGCCGGGGGAGACTTGCCATGACGCGCCTTGCGATCCTGGTAGCTGGGTCGGCGCTGGCCACGGCGCTCTATTCTCTCCTGCCCCTCCTGGTGTCCCTGTGGATCCACGGGGGAGGGGAGGACCTGGGCCGGAGTATCCAGTCGGTGGAGAGCTTTGGGACCTGCCCCCTGAAGATCACCGTCCTCGCGTGGCTCCCCCGGTATTTTGCCCTGAAGGTCCTGTCCGGGGCGCTCATCGGCCTTTTTCTGTGGGTCGTGCTTGGCTCCGTCGCCAACCCCCAGTTCTCCGTGGCTGTTCTGGGGACGACGCTGGCCCTGGAGCTGATATTCTATGAGGCTCTGCCGATCCAGAGCTTCCTGAACGTCCTGAAGTATTTCAACATCTTCGCCTATGTCCACACCGCGAGCCTGTACACGGAGTACCTGAACGTGGACCTCTTCGGTTTCCCTGTGGGGATCAGGGCCCTGGCCCTGGGGGGTCTCCCGGTTTTCGGCCTTGCCTTTGCAACCTGGGCGGTGCTCCTCCAGACACGCCGTCGGCCCCAGGGGAACCGGGACCATCTGAGCCGTCTGTCGGCCCCGGTGAACCGGACCCTGGACAGGCTTCGGACCCGTCTGACGCTCACCGGCTGGGAGGGGTACAAGTCCCTGGCGTTCCAGTACGGTCTTCTGCTGATGGCGCTGGTGTTCCTCGCGGGGAGCCGTCTCGCTTTCCTGGACAGCGAAAAGACCTCCTGGAACCACTGGGTGGACGCCTATCTCACCGACATGGAGGGCCCCATCGACGCCGACACCGACGAATATCTGCGCAAAGCCCGGGCCCTCGCCTCGGACAGCGATAACGAGCCGGAGCTGCTGACGGCCCTGGACCGGGTGGAGGCCCGGGTCTCAGAACTGCGTCAGCGGGCGGAGGAGGGCGGTTGGGAACCCTGGGTGGCGGACACGTGGGACTACGACATCTGCTACGGCCCACAAAGTCAAAATAAACAGCGGCTCAACGCCGCCGTCGCAATTCTGCTGACCGCCCTCCTGACCGCCTCCCTGTGGCCCTTTGAGCGCCAGGCCGGGGTGGTGCCCATGCTCCGGTCCACCGCCGGGGGCCGCCGCCGTCTCTTCCGGCGGAAGGTCCTGACGGCCTCCCTGCTGGCCGTTTTCGTCTGGGGGTGTGTGTACATCCGGGAGCTGCTGCTTTTCCTCCGCGACTATCCGAAGCCCACGACCCTGTCCGCGCCCGTCCAGAATCTTGACGCACTGGCGGACTTCCCGCTGCCCGTCACCCTGGGGCAGTACCTGGCCCTGCTGTATGCCCTCCGGCTCCTGATGCTGGTGGGGGTGGCCCAGTTCTCCCTCGCGGCGGGGTCCCTGTGTCCCAATGTCCGGTCGGCCCTGCTGGCCGTCCCGGCGGCGCTGGGGATCCCGGCACTGCTCACCGTCCTGGGAGCGGAGCTCTTCAAGTGGGTCTCTCCGGTGGTCCCCGTGGCCTCGGCGGAGCTGATGTGGGGCCTGGGAAGCGGACGCCTTGCGTATACCGTTCCGTGGCTCGCATGGCTGGCCGCCGTCTCCGCCTCTACCCTGGCGGCAAGGCGCGGGTGGGTGCGCGGCTGAAAAGGGAAACGCAAAATCAAATCGGCAAGTCATTTTTAGACCTCCTCGAGAATAAGTCTTTATGAGACGATTCCCAAGGAGGTATTTCTGTGTCCAAAAACGATGTGAAGGGTGAATTCAAACGTGTGTTGGCCGGGGCGTTCCTGGGGGCGGTGGTGACGCTGGCGCTGGCGGCGCTTCTCACCGTGTTCCTGGCGCTGTTCGTGGCGTCCGGCAGGGCAGGGGAGGGGGCGGAGCGCCCCATGGTGCTGGCCTCGGCCTTCGTCGCCGCCGCCGTGGGCGCCCTGACCGCCCGACTGAAAAACAGAGGAGCGGCGCTCCTGTCCGGCGCGCTGACCGCCGTGGGCGCAATTTTGGTGAGATTGCTCATTGCTCTGCTGGCGGGCGGGGGCGCGGCGCCGGACGGCGGCGATCTGGCCGTCATCCTCAGCATCTTGTGCGGGGGCATCGCCTCCGGCGCAATAACTGTGCGTCGCCGCCGCCGGAGAAGGTGACCCGGGGCAAATCGACCGGCCCTGTGATAACAAACTGTAATCGGTGTACGTAGTTGACATAAGGAAAGACTGATTACCAAGATGTTGTGTTGATTACAGATTTGATAACCCAAATATGCCGTATATTCAGGAGGAAACGGGCGTTGTGAGGCCGTTCAGTTGGCTTAGTTGACATAACACACTTGACATAATTTATGTGCATAATTAACAAAATTGAGATTTTCTATTGATTATTTCAGCCGGATGCGCTATTATATAAGAGCTTTCAGAAAAGCGGTTTTCGGGAATATTTTCCATACCCGGCGCATATGTTTTACGCGGGTGAGATGGAAATGGACAAAAGAAGATCGATTTTTTCAAGGGGAGCGCTCCCCGGCCTCTGGTCCCCGGCCCTGGCGGCTTTCGCTCTGTGCGCCGTGTGCTTCGCGCTGGGGGTCGTGTCCGGGACGGCGCTGTCCTCCGGCTTTGCCGGGGGAGACGCGGCGGACAGGTTCTTCTCCGGATATGTGGAGAGCCTCCGGTCCGGCGCGGTCCGGGAGAGGCTGACGCCTCTGTTCCTGGGACTTTGCTGGTATCACATCCTTACGTTCCTGCTGGGCTTCACCATGCTGGGCGTGCCGGGGATCCCGCTGATCTCCGCCGTGCGGGGCTTCACGCTGTCCTTCACGTTGGCCACCCTGGTGCGCCTCTATGACGCCGGGGGAGCGGCGGCGGGGTTGGTGCTCATAGGGCTTCCCGCCCTCGTGTCCGTGCCGGTATTTTTTCCTCTGGCGGTGGACGCCATGTGCGCCTCCTGGGAGCTTGTGAGGACGGGACTTCTCCGTCAACCCCCCTCGGGACGGCGCTTTTATTCCGGGAGCGCATTGCTCCGATTTCTTGCGGTGCTTCTGCTGCTTCTGCTGATCTCCGCCGGGGAGAGGGCCCTTTTGGGGTCCGATTTTTTGGAGCTTCCCATTTTTCCGTAAACCTTAGACGAAAGAAGGTGGCCGTGTTGCCAGAACAGAATTATATTGAGAGCTTTCAGCGATATCTCCTGGACGTGAAGCAGGTGTCCAACAATACCTATCTCTCCTATGTCAGGGATGTACACCAGTTTTCGGATTATCTGAGAGTTTATCTGAGGATCGGGGTGACCGACGCCACCCAGGAGATCGTCAGCGGATATATCGCCTGGCGCCGGGGGGCAGGGAAATCCTCCTCCACTGTGGCGCGGTTCGTGGCCTCCCTCAAATGCTTCTACAACTACCTGGAGAGCGTCGGGGCCGTGGAGGAGAACCCGGTCCACGACATCCCCATCGAGCGCGCGGAGAAGAAGCTCCCCCAGATCCTCACCAGCGAGGAGGTAGAGCTGCTCCTGGACCAGCCCAAGTGTACCGACCTGAAGGGCTACCGGGACAGGGCGATGCTGGAGCTGCTGTACGCCACAGGCATCCGCGTCAGCGAGCTGGTGAGCCTGAACATCGACGATGTAAAGCTCTCCGCCGGGATCATCAAGTGCGAGACTCACGGCAAGGAGCGGTACATCCCCATGTACTCCGCCGCCATCAAGGCGGTCAGCGACTACATAACCCTGGTGCGGGACCAGATGCTGGCCTCCCCCACGGAGCAGGCGCTTTTTGTCAACGTCAACGGCGAGCGCATGACCCGCCAGGGCTTCTGGAAGGTGTTGAAGCACTACCAGGAGACGGCGGGCATCCAGAAGGACATCACGCCCCACACCCTCCGCCACTCCTTCGCGGCACACCTTTTGGAGAACGGCGCCGACATCCGCTCCATCCAGGAAATGCTGGGCCACGCGGACATCTCCTCCACCCAGGTCTACGCGCAGCTGGTGAAGAAGACGCTGAAGGACGTCTACAACAAGGCCCATCCGAGGGCGTAAAACCGAACAGCATAAAAGGACCGCCCCGGCAAAATACCGGGGCGGTCACGCATAGTGCGCCCGGCATGGGCGAAATCTATAGCAATCCGGCAAAATAATGACGCAAGTTCGACGCGACAATGAGCGAAGCTAGCATTGTCGTCCTTGATGGGTGTCAGCCCACCTGCGTCCTCCGCCTCGCCCTGCACTCATTGTCATCGTCTCCTTTTGCGCCATTATTTCGTCGGATTGCTATAACTGGAGAAAGACCCGAGCGCGCCCGGTGGCGGGAAGCGCACAGTAGGCGCTTTGAGTGGGATGGGTTTTTCAGTAGGGCCTCATATATTTGCCCGGAAGGAAAAGAACTGTACTTTTCCGAAAACACCTCCAGAAACGGTTCAAAGTATCGTAGGTATAAGTGTATCACGTGTGAGGATTGTCCGAAAAAGCGATTATCCACAACTTCAGCGTCAGGCAGGAATATCCAGTGGTGGGAGCATGAGGCCGTATTAGAACAGATCGAAGCTGAAACAGCAAAACACAACGAGATCTATAAACTGCGCCGCAGTATCGTAGAACACCCGTTCGGCCCGATAAAGCGGACTCTGGGCTATACCTTCTTTCTGAGAAGGGGAATTGAAAATGTAGGTGCAGAAAATGCATCCATGTTTATAATCCGGGGCTGTGAAAAAACACGCCACCCCAGGCGTGGATATTCACGGCCCCGTATTTTTGTGGAAAAAACCACATTTTTC
>CANQKZ010000128.1 GCA_947624585.1 uncultured Oscillospiraceae bacterium
CAGGGACCCAATACTTTCCGGTACTCTCCATACAGACATCTTTGCAGTTGTAGTTGAGCAGTCACTGTTTGAAAGCGACAAGGCCGCTGTAGAAGGTAGAGAACCGTTTTTGATGGTAGTGAGGAATGATTCCATCGCTTGTGATGACCGTGGCGACGAGAAAGGTTTTGTGAACATCGACGCCACAGCAGATGGGGTAAGTGAGCTTCATGCCGCGCCTCCTTCCAAATTAAGAGAGAGGCAGTGACTGCACCGCCACACAAAAATACGTAAAGTTTTTACAATTCTTACTGTGCGGACTTAAATGACCCTCTTATTTGTGCTTGAATAGCGGCGCTTACACTGATTATCATACTGCCTTTGCGACTGATGAGTTGCGTACAACTCATCTCCCCGTGCTTTGTAGTCTGCCTCTCTCGTCACTATTATACAGGAAAACAGATAATTTTGCGGCATCTGTTTTCCATCCTTATTTGTGCCGGTGCCGCACCGGCATGGTAATTATCATGTGGAAGGGCAAGACTGTTGTGCTGGCTGTCACCGGCTCCATCGCTGCATACAAGATCCCGAATCTGGCGCGGATGCTCCTGAAGGAGGGCGCCGATGTGCAGGTGCTGATGACGGAGAACGCCACAAAATTCATTAATCCCATCACGTTTGAGAGCCTGACGGCCCGGCGGTGTCTCATCGACACCTTTGACCGGAATTTTCAGTACAGCGTGGAGCACGTGGCGCTTGCCAAGGAGGCGGACATCGTTCTGGTGGCCCCGGCGTCCGCCAACGTGATCGGAAAGCTCGCGGGCGGCATCGCCGACGATATGCTGACCACCACCGTCATGGCCTGCCCCTGCCATAAGATCATCGCCCCGGCCATGAATCACAATATGTTCCACAACCCCATCGTCCAGGACAATCTCCAAAAGCTGGAGCGGTTTGGCTATGAGGTCGTCGCCCCCGCCCGGGGGACGCTGGCAAACGGCGACACCGGCGACGGGCGGATGCCGGAGGAGAGGGAGCTCTTTGACCGGGTCGCCAGGCACATCGCCTGTGACCACGACCTTGCGGGCCGCCGCGTCCTGGTGACCGCCGGGGCGACGCGGGAGGCTATCGACCCCGTGCGGTTCATTACTAACCACTCCAGCGGCAAAATGGGCTTCGCCCTGGCCCGGGCCGCCATGCTCCGGGGCGCGGAGGTCACCCTGGTGGCCGCCCACGCGGAGATCGCGCCTCCACCCTTCGTGGAGGTGGTGAACGTCAGCTCCGCAGAGGATATGTTCCGCGCCGTGACCCAGCGGGCGCCGGAGCAGGACATCATCATCAAGGCCGCCGCCGTGTCGGACTACACTCCTGTCACGGTGTCCGATTCCAAGGTGAAAAAATCCGACGGGAACCTGACGTTGGAGCTGAGGCGGACGCGGGACATCCTCCAATATCTGGGGGCGCATAAACGGGAGGGGCAGTTCCTCTGCGGCTTCTCCATGGAGACGGAGAATTTGGCGGAGAACTCCCGGAAGAAGCTCACAGCCAAAAACTGCGATATGATCTGCGCAAACTCCCTCCGCGAGCGTGGGGCCGGATTCGGCACGGAAACGAACATTCTCACCCTGATCACCCGAGGTCGGGAGCGGGAGCTGCCCCTGATGACCAAGGACCAGGCCGCCCACGCCATCTTTGACGCCATCCTGGGGAAGTAGAGCGTTCTCTTCGTTTTTTTATCCCGCGTCGAAGCGGCGGGGAACGGATCGGCGGCAAATCAAAATAAGACAGTGCTGTGAAAAGCGCCGCCGGAAGCGGTTGCTTTTCGCAGCGTTTTTGCGCGTCCCGTACAGTGGGGAGAGAATACATGATTTACATAAGTCTGTAAAAATTTTTACATACGTTAAAGCAAATTAACATAACATCAATGCACGTTAACATAACATTGTCATCTATTGACATATATGAACTCCCGGCTTTGTACGGCGCTTCGCGGCTGAGCCAAATTTTGCGCCATCGGGCGCAGATAAGTTGACAAACGGAATCGATAGGGATATAATACCGAATAGCGGTTTAATCATTTAAAATAAAAATATACCGCGTAAGGTGATACATATGAATTTCATTTTTATCTCCCCCCAGTTCCCGCCCATCTACTGGAGCTTCTGCGACAGGCTCAAGCGCAACGGCGTCAATGTGCTCGGCATCGGGGATGCCAGCTACGACAGCCTCTCTGACGGACTCCGGGGCTCTCTGACGGAATATTACCGTGTGGACAACATGGAGGACTACTCCCAGATGTACCGGGCCGTGGCTTTCTTCGCCTTCAAGTACGGTAAGATCGACTGGATCGAGTCCAACAACGAGTATTGGCTGGAGCAGGATGCCCGGCTTCGCACCGACTTCAACGTGACCACCGGCGTCAACGTGGAAGAGGTCCGGTGCTTCAAGTCCAAGTGGGGGATGAAGGAATACTACAGGCGGGCCGGTGTCCCCACCGCCCGGTGCCATCCGATCACCACAAAGGAGGCCGCCCGGGAGTTCATTGACCTTGTGGAATACCCGGTGATCGTCAAGCCCGACAACGGCGTGGGCGCAGAGGCCACCTATAAGCTGGAAAATGACGCGGATTTCGAAAACTTTTTCTCAAACCTCCCCGCCGTCCCCTACGTGATGGAGGAGTTCATCACCGGCGACATCTACTCCTACGACGCCATCACCGACTCCAGATGCGAGCCTCTCTTCGAGTCCATGACCGCTTGGCCGCCCTCCATCATGGACATCGTTAATCGGAAGCTGGATCTGGCCTACTACGTGGAGGCCGGTATGCCCGACTCCCTCCGAAAGCTGGGCCGCGCCACCGCCAAATCCTTCGGCGCCCGCAGCCGGTTCATCCACCTGGAGTTCTTCAAGCTCACAAAAGCCAAGAAGGGCCTTGGCGAGGTGGGTGATTTTGTGGGTCTGGAGGTCAATATGCGCCCCGCCGGGAGCTACACTCCCGACATGATGAACTACGCCCACTCCACCGATGTGTACGAGATCTGGGCGGAGATGGTGGCCTACGACGAGCGGCGCCTTCCCGAGAGCGGCGACGACCACTTCTGCGTCACTGCCGACCGGCGCGATATGTACGAGTACGTCCACACAAAGGACGAGATCTTTGAAAAATACGGCCCTCAGATCGTCAAGTATGAGCGCCTGCCCGCCATCTGGGAGGATCAGATGGGCAATGAAACCTTTGTGGCCCACGCCGCCGACCGGGAGGCCGCCGAGGAATTCATGGCCTTTGTGACCGCGAAAAAAACCAATTGAGCATAGGAGAGTATCATGGACGTTCGGTATTTTAAAGAGTGGAGCCGTGAGCTGGACCGGGATATGGAGTTCAAGGTCTACGGAAACCGCGGCAAGGTCTGCTTCGCTTTCCCCCCGCAGAACGGAAGATTCTGGGATTTTGAGAATTTCGGCATGGTGGAGTGTATGCGCCCCTGGATCGACCAGGGCCGGGTCATGCTGGTCTGCGCCGACGGCATCGACCAGGAGAGCTGGTCCGCAAAAAACGACTCCCCCCGGCACCGGATCGAGATGCAGGAGAAGTTTTTCCGGTACATCACCCTGGAGCTGGTTCCCAGGGTCTATGAGCTGGGCGATGTGCAGGGGTGCGCCATGCTCACCGGCTGTTCCATGGGCGCGGTCCACTCGGGGATCTTCTTCTTCCGCCGTCCCGACCTCTTCGACACGGTGATCGCTCTCAGCGGCACCTACAACGCCAACGACTTCATCCACGACTACATGGACGACCTCATCTACGATAACTCCCCGGTCTATTTTCTGCCCAATATGCCCTTCGACCACCCGTACATGGAGTTGTACCGCCGGAGCCAGCTGATTTTCTGCGTGGGCCAGGGCGCTTGGGAGGATGAGCTCCTGGCCGGCACCCGCGCCCTGGACGCCGTCTGCCGGGAGAAGGCCATCCCCGCCTGGTTCGACTACTGGGGCTTTGACGTGAACCACGACTGGTGCTGGTGGCAGAAGCAGCTGCCGTACTTCATGGGGAAATTGGACCTCTGATAAAAATCACGCTCCGGAAGAATCATTTCCGGAGCGTTTTTCGCATTTTGGGAGGCGGCGATATTGCTTACACTGTACAAACCCGCACTTGAGGAGCTGTGGTTCCGTCAAAAACTCTGTGAGGACCCGGCAACCATGTCCTACAACCGCGCCTTGGGCGGGACGGTGCCGTTCCCGGAGACCCGGTGGCGGCGGTTCTATGAGACGTGGGTGGAGAACGCTGACGAATTTTCCCATTTCTATCGCTATCTGTGGGACGACGCGCTGGGCTTCGTGGGGGAGGCCGCGTACCGGTGGGACCCGGAGAGAAAAATCCACCTTGCGAATATCATCGTCCTCGCCGAGTACCGCCGCCGGGGCTTCGGCGGCGCGGGCCTCGCGCTTCTGTACGGCGCGGCAAAGGAAAATGGCGTCCCGGTACTGTACGACGACATCGCGGAGGACAACCCGTCGGTGGGGCTGTTTCTGAAAAACGGGTTTCAGGTGGAATACAGGACCGATGAGGTCACAATGGTCAGAAAGACGCTGTGATCACTTCACGTTGATGGGCTTCACCGCCGGACCCGTGATCACCGACCCGTCCTCGGAAAACCTTGACCCGTGGCAGGGGCAGTCCCAGGTGTGCTCCGCACCGTTGTGCCGGAGGGCGCATCCCATGTGGGAACATCGGGGAAGCGTGGGCGGGATCAGGGACGCGGCGCTGTGGACGGTGTTCTCCAGAAGCGGCCCGGGCTCCATGGGCCGGTCCGGGTCGAAGACGTGGGCAAAGGGGTTCTTCCGCCCCAGAATGGCGTCCGTCAGGATCCCGGCGGCGGCCATGGACGTGCTCATGCCCCAGGCGTTGAAACCCGTGGCCACGTAGACATCCGGCAGGGCGTGGGAGTACCGCCCGATGTAGGGCACCCCGTCCAGGGAGAAGCAGTCCTGGTTGACCCACCGGCACACCTCCCGGGCGCCGGGGATGTGCTCCTTGAGAAAGAGCCCGATGCGGGCGAAATCCTCCTCCTCCCGCCCCGGATCGTGGCTGCCACAGCCGACCAGGAGGCTGCCGCCGTAGGAACGAAAGAAAAAACCCTTCTCCGCATCCTCTGTGAGGGTGCGGTCGAGCACCGGGGCGTTTTCCACAACGACGACGCTCTCCCGCTTCTGGCGTAGTTTCATGAAATACATCCCACGCCGGTCCAGAAATGGAAAATGGGAGGCGATGACGATGTGCTTTGCCGTCACGCTGCCCGAGTCGGTCCGAGCCGTCATCCCCTCTAACTTTTGGACCGGCGATTTTTCGTAGATCTTCAAGCTCCGCGCCATGGCGTTCAGGAATTTCAATGGGTGGAACTGGGCCATATTCGGGAACACCACCGCCCCGGCGGCCCGGATCCCCAGGGGAAGCTCCTCTGTGAAGGAGGCGGGGAAGCCCAGGTCGTTGACACAGGCCGCCTCCCGGCGCAGCTTGTCCCCGTCTGTGCGGGAGTAGAGAACGGAGGGGCGCATCTCAAAGTCACAGTCGACGCCCCAGGCCGCCTCCGCAAGCCGCTTCACCGCCCGGAGGTTGGCGTCCAGATATCCCTTCGCCATATCCCTGCCGAATCGGCGGACGAGATCTGAGTAAAGCACGCTGTGCTGTGCCGAAATCACCGCCGTGGTGCCGGAGGTGATGCCCCGGCCCACCCGGTCCGCCTCCAGGAGAACGCAGTCAACCCCGGCGGAGGTAAGCTCCCGGGCGCACAGCACCCCCGCCATCCCGCCGCCCACCACCAGCGTGTCCGCCGATATGTCATTCATGAGCTTGGGGAAGACGCGCTTCTCCAAGCCCTCCGTCCAGATACTGTCCATGCTATCGCCCCTTTCCGTTTCCCTTATTCTTTGCCGAAATCAAGAAGATTATTGCCCCGGACCGCTTTCCGGGAGTTTTTTACAGGGTGAAAAGATGAGGAATATATTTACAGAAACCTTTGACGGGATCGATCTCACCGTTATTGCCGAAAACGGCGCCGTCGCCTCCCTCACCTTCGGCAGAGGAGAACCCACCCCTGCCCCGGAGCCGGAAGCGCTGTTGCTGTGGGACCGGGTGCGGGAGGAACTCACCGAGTACTTCTCCGGCGACCGGGAGAGCTTCGACCTGCCGCTGCGGTGTTCCGGGACGCAATTCCAGCGCCAGGTGTGGGCGGAGCTCCTGCATATCCCCTACGGCCAGACACGGACCTACGGCGAGCTGGCGCGCCTCATTGCCCGCCCCCGCGCCGCCCGCGCCGTGGGCATGGCCTGCCACACAAACCCCATCGCCATCCTGATCCCCTGTCACCGCGTCATCGGTTCCACCGGTTCCCTCACCGGCTTCGCGGGCGGTCTGGAGGTGAAGGAGCGGCTTCTGCGGCTGGAATCGAGTAAGATGCGCTAAAATATATCCTACACATTGCGGACGATAAGATGTCAGATTCTGATAGCCATTATACAGAACCAACCCTGAAAAGACGATTGAAACTGTGCGCAAAACGCTTGAAGAACAGGCGGAAGTGTGATAAAATACCTTTAATTCGAGACAAAGCAGATAGGACGAGCGATGACGGTATTATGTAATCCGTAGAATATTATGTCAACTATTTACGTTATGTAAACTGACTATGCAAATCTTCGCGTATTATGTTTACTGATTTTCTTGAATTTTCAATATTATGGTAACTTATTCGTGAAAAGGTGGTAATGTTATGTTGACTGAGTATGAAGCTCTGCAAAAGCGTATCTCCGTGCGGGCCTACGGGAAGGCTCCGGTGGCCCCGGAGGTCGCGGCGGAGCTCGGAAGTCTCATCGGTGAGATCAACTCGACCTCCGCTCTTCACTTCCAGCTGTCGGACGCCGCCGCTTCCGGGAAACCAGCTGTGAAGCTGACCCCCGCCATGTTCTCCGGCTCCGTCCCCCTCTGCGCCCTTCTGGTGGGACCGGAGGGAGAAATCGGCGGCGAGATGGTGGGATACTTCGGTCAAAAGCTCCTTCTCCGCGCCGTGGCTCTGGGGCTGGGCACCTGCTGGGTGGCGGGGACCTATGACCGCAAATCTGTCTCCCCCGAGATCGGCGAGGGCGAGAAGCTCTGGGCCGTGATCCCCATGGGCGTGGAGGCGGAGAAGACCCCCATCCTCCAGCGTACCATTCGCTCCCGCATCCGAGCCAAAGACAGGAAGACGGATGAATTTGTCGAGTCCGACTACCCCTACGCTTCCCTGCCCTCCTGGGTCCGTGCCGGGGTCGAGGCCATCAAAGTGGGTCCGTCGGCGGTGAACCAACAGCCTGTGAATGTGGTCTACAAGGGCGGCCTCGTTACCATGCGTCTTTGGAAGGAGAAGAAAAACGAGATGATGACCATGGATCTGGGCATCGCCAAATACCAGTTCCAGGTGGGCGCCGAGAGCGCCGGGGTGCGCGGCTTCTGGAATTTCGGCGAGGACGGGGAGTTCATCGCCGAGTGACGCCGCCTCCCGGCTTAGCTGGTCATAAATAATATTTATAAAATGGCTCTTGCCGCCTGACCAGCCCCGTGCTACAATGGGCGGAAAGTTCAATTTGGAGGGCACTCACCATGCAAAAGGGCATGACCGTCACCTATCAGGTGAAAAACGGCGTCTATGTGAACATGACAAATCGCTGTCCCTGCGCCTGCACCTTCTGTCTCAGGCAGAACGGCGACGGCGTCTACGGCTCCGGTCCCCTGTGGCTTCAACGCGAACCCACGGTGGAGGAGGTCCGCGAGAGCATCGACGGCTGGGACCTGTCCCGGTACGGCGAGCTGGTCTTCTGTGGCTACGGCGAGCCCACGGAGCGTCTGGACGACCTGCTGGCGGTGGCAAAACACGTTAAATCCAGGTCATCCATTCCCATCCGACTCAACACCAACGGCCTATCCGACCTCATAAACGGCCGTGAAACGGCGCCGGAACTGGCCGGACTCATCGACACCGTGTCCGTCAGCCTCAACGCTACGACGCCCGAGGACTACCTGCGACTCTGCCGTCCCAGATTCGGCATCGCCTCTTTCGACGCCATACTGGCCTTCACCAGGTCCTGCGTACCCTGTGTTCCCCATGTGGTGATGACCGTGGTGGACGTGGTCACGAGCCCCTTGGAACAGGCGCGGAGCCGCGCCATCGCGGAAAGCCTGGGCGCCGAGTTGCGGATCCGGCCTTACGAGGGCTGATTGGGAATCTATACCAAATCAGTCGAAAATTGTCGGAAGATTATTCTGGAAATTTACCACAAATTGTGCCATAATAGGGGTAACAAAAAATGGTAAATCAAAGGAGTGATTTTCTAATGACAACACAGTACACAAAACTATTTGACCGGGTGGTGAAATCGAAGCGCGTCAGTTACCTGCTCACCGAGAGTCGGGTGGACACCGGCGAGGGCGTCTTCACGCGCTTCGGCGTGGCCATCGAGATGGAGGGCGGCGAACACGCCGTGGCCCCGGACCTGTACGGCGACCGTCCCCGGGCCGAGGCATTTGTCGGCGCCCTGGCGGAGGGGCAGGTCACCCCGGTGACGCTCCTGGACATCGCCGCCGACAGGCTGTACGCGGAGGAATTCAACTGAAAAACCGGGGCTGTGAAAAAAGAGCATCAACAAGCTCAACTTTTCACAGCCCCGGTTTTTATGTGGAAAAATAACCATATTC
>CANQKZ010000129.1 GCA_947624585.1 uncultured Oscillospiraceae bacterium
CGCGTAGGTGACGCCGTGGTAGCTGTCGTCGGGGGTGGTGAGGCCGGGGAATTTGTCCGCGTGGGCGAACCAGTCGAACCTGCCCGAGTCCACGATGGCCCCGCCCACACCGGCGCCGTGGCCGTCCATGTACTTGGTGGTGGAGTGGGTGACGATGTCCGCGCCCCACTCGAAGGGGCGGCAGTTGACGGGGGTGGCGAAGGTGTTGTCCACGATGAGGGGAACGCCGTGGGCGTGGGCGGCGCGGGCGAACTTCTCGATGTCCAGCACCGTGAGGGCGGGGTTGGCGATGGTCTCGCCGAAGACGGCCTTGGTGTTGGGCCGGAAAGCGGCGTTCAGCTCCTCCTCGGTGCAGTCCGGGGAGACGAAGGTAAACTCCACGCCCATCTTCCGCATGGTCACATGGAACAGGTTGTAGGTGCCGCCGTAGATGGTGGAGCTTGCCACCACGTGGTCGCCGCAGGTGGCGATGTTGAAGACGGCGTAGAAGTTGGCGGCCTGGCCGGAGCTGGTGAGCATGGCGGCGGTCCCGCCCTCCAGGGCGGCGATCTTGGCGGCCACCGCGTCGTTGGTGGGGTTCTGGAGCCGGGTGTAGAAGTAGCCGGACTCCTCCAGGTCGAAGAGCCTGCCCATGTGCTCGCTGGTGTCGTATTTGAAGGTGGTGGACTGGATGATGGGGATCTGCCTGGGCTCGCCGTTGCCCGGCGTGTAGCCCGCCTGTACGCATTTTGTACCGATTCCCTGTTCGCTCATGATGGTGTACCTCTTTTCGGATTTGATTGGATGAATACAGCTTAGACTTGATTTCCCCATTTGTCAAGATTTCTTTTTGACCTTATCCAAAAACCGCACGGGCCCACGGCCCGTGCGGTGAAAATGCGTCACTCCGCCACGATGATCCTGACCTTCCCCCCAGTCTCGGGCGTGCGGTCGTAGTAGACGGTGAAGGAGTTGGTGAAGAGGAGGAATTTTTCCGGGTCGTAGGCGGACCACTCCCCGGCGGAGCCGTCGTAAAGGCGGACGTCCTTTGCGATGGGAAGCTTGACGGCCCCCTTTGTGAAGGTGTAGGTGGACAGGTCAAAGCAGGACTGACCGGCGCTCCGCAGAGCGCTGAGCTTTGCGTACCCGGCGCAGCGGTTCACATCCCCCAGCTTGTCCATGGAGACGGCCAGACCGCCGAACTCCCCGACAGTGCCGTAGGTCCCGACCGCAACCGCCTTGTCGTTTTCCCCATTCCCGTAGGTGACTATGGTTGCGTTGTTCTTAATTGGTCCAAATACAGTATATTTCTCTGTGATTACTTTCTCCTGGGTCACAAGCCCGTAGGTGTACACGTCCCCCGTCACATCGTCAAGGATGAGGATATCCACCTTCCCCACGTCGTTCAGGTGGGTAAACAGGACCTGGGAGGCGGGGACCGTCTCGGAAAGAACGTCGGGGAGGTAGGCCGGGAACAGGTCGCTCTTGCCCACCTTCTCGTAGATCACGGCGCTTTCGCTGATCTCCCTGCCGCCCACAGTGCGGTCCTTCACGTCCAGTTCCCCGGTCACGGCGTTTTGCACTCTGGCGACGGTCAGCACCGGCACCGCCTTCCCGTCCCGTTTTCTGGTGGAGCCGTTGACGGACACGATCTGTCCCACATAGCTTGAGGCGTTGGCGTACATGAGTTCACCCTCGAGGATGACCCTGTCGTCCTCGTCGGCGGCGGCCCCGGAGGCGGCGCCGTTCTCCGTCGAAGACCCGCCGGTCTCCCTGTCAAAGGCGATGGGCGTGTTAATGAGCTCGATCCGCGCCTCGGACCCGGAGCTGCTGGAGAGAACGAGGCCGATGGCGTTCCCGCTCACCTCGCTCTGGGGCCGGACGCCCGCCACGCTGCCGTCTGGCGCGAAGAGGAAGGTCGCCACGTCACCGGGCTGTACATTCTCAAAATCCGGTATGGCGCAGTCAAGCACATCAAAATCCGTCTTCTGCCCCAGGATTTCTATAGTCGAGGGCGCGAACCGGTTTGGCTTTGCCGACTCAAAAAGCCCGGTGAGGCGGAAATCCGACACAAAAACCGTGTTGGAGCTCTTGTCGTAGACGCCCACATCGTACTTTTTCACCGCAGAATACGGCACAGCCGCGCCGTTTTTGACGACGCGGCAATTGGCTGCTCCCCCCGTCAGGGAATCGAAGGCCCCGGAGCCGTCCTTCTCCGCCACGGCGGCGCGTCCCGACGCGCTGCCCGTGGCGGCGGTGAAAAGGTAATCCACATCCCCGGAGGAGGTGTAGCAGACCGTGATCGAAAGTCCCGGCACATCCAGCCCCCGATAGCCCTCGCCGAAGGTGTATGATATCCCGTTCCGAAAGACCTTTGTGCCGGTGGGAACACTGAACCTGCTCCCGTCCGTTGCCGTGATGGCCGTGGCGGTGACGGAACGGATCACAACCGTCCGGCAGGCAACGCCGTCCTCCGGGAGGAACGCCGCAAGCTTGCCCTCCGCGTCCTTCACCGCGGTCCCCCGGCGTCCCAGGAGGAACGCGCCCGGGACGGCGACGGCGGGCTTCAGCGAGGAGATCTCCGGCTCCTTCTCCCCCTCTCTGGGCAGTATAAACTTTGCCTCCCCGTCCTCGACCTCATAGTAGATGACGTCCTCCGTCAGCGTTCCCTTTTCGGTGATATAGGCGGTGTCCTTCCCATTGGGCGCAGTCATCAGCATATTCCTGAACAGCACCGCCGCGCTGCCCCTGTCGATGGCCTTTCCGCCGTCAAACGTGCCCATATCCGCCGTCAGGCCCAGCTTGATGGCCTGGGCCCGGGCGCTCAGGGGCCAGTTGCTGTCCGCCTCCGCGCCGTAGCCCAGGACGCGCAGGAGGATGGTGAACGCCTCGTCAAAGCTGATGGGGTCGTTGGGCCAGAAAAGCCCGTCGGACTTCCCGTTGACCAGCCGCCTGTCCTCCTCCCCCGTGCCGATGTTCCTCTGGGAGGCGTAATTGATATACCCCCGCGCCCAGCAGGCCGCCGTCACGTCGGGGAAGATGGTGCGCGTCTCATAGGCGCCCACGCTGCCGCCTTCCCCCATGACGAGGACAGCCATCTTGCAAAATTCCGCCCGCGTGAGGGAGTTCTCCGGGTGGTATTTCCCGTCCTCCGCGCCGTTGACGATCCCCATGGTGCGCAGGATCTCCACCGCCTCCCCCACCGTCGCGTCCGTCACGTCCGGGAAGGAGGACGCCTCCCCCGCCGCCGAGACGCGCACGGGCGCGAGGCCCGCCGCCAGCGTCAGGGCAAGGAACAGAGCCAGGAGCTTTCCCGTTATTGATTTCATATGTTCTCTCCTTTCGTCAGTCGGCGCGAAGCGCCTCCACAGGCTGGAGCCGCGAGGCCTTGGCGGCGGGGTACATTCCGAAAATGAGCCCCAGCGCCACGGATATGGCGAAGGCCCCCGCCGTGATGCCCGCCCCGGGGATCAGGACGATGTCGAAGGCCAGCTTCCCCACGATCAGCGTCCCCAGATACCCCACGATGATGCCGATGATGCCGCCGATGCCGCAGATCATGGCGGCCTCTATGAGAAATTGCGTGATGATGCTCCGCCGCTCGGCGCCGATGGCCTTGCGGATGCCAATCTCCCTCGTCCGCTCCGTCACCGTGACCAGCATGATGTTCATGATGCCCACGCCGCCCACGACGAGCGAGATCGCCGCGATGCCGCCCAGGAAGTACTGCTGGAGCTTGTTGGCCTCGCCCTGCTCCTCCTGGTAGACGCCCTCGTTATACACGTCCACCCAGCCGGAGTCCTCGGGGATCAGCCCCTGCAGGAAGGTCTTGATGTAGGTGGCCGCAAGCTTTGCCGATTTGGAGTCCTTGGCCTTCACCGTGTACTGGTCCGACGACTGGTTGTCGTTGAGGATGCGGGACAGAGAGTAGGGGAAGACCACGATCCGGTCCATGCGGCTCATTTCCACCTCCTGCCAGTTGGTGCCCTCCTCGTTGTAGGTGGTGGTGCCGTTCCCCTTGGGCCGGTAGACGCCGATGACCGTGAAGGGCTTGCCGTTGACCGTCACCGTCTTGTCCAGCGGGTCCACCATGCCGAAGAGCGTGTCCGCCACAGCCGCCCCCAGGACGCACACCTGGTTGAGCCGCTGGATGTCCATGTAGCTGATATCCCGCCCCTTCATCAGGCTGTAGTTGTTGCAGAGCGCGAACTGGTCGCTGCCCAGGTAAAACGTGGGCCTGGTGTCGTAGTCCTGGTCCTGCCCCAGCGTCTGGACGCCGTAGGACAGGTTTATATTCCACAGCTGCGCGTTGGGGGTGACCCCCTCCACGTACTCGGAGATCTGCTGGCAGTAGTTGGAAAGCTCCTGGGCGATGTCCACGCCGATGTCCCGGTAGGCGGAGGCGTAGACGGTGATGGTGTTCTCCCCCAGGCTCTCGTAGTAGGCCTCCATGGCCTTGTTCTGCCCCTGGGCGTAGGACACCAGGATAATGACGGCGGCAAGGCCGATGATGACGCCCAGCATCGTCAGGGCCGAGCGGCCCTTGTTGCCGGAGATGGACTTGGCCGCCATTTTCAGGGCCTGTGTCAGCTTCATGAGCCTGCGCCTCCTTCCCGGGCGACCTCGGCCTGGAGCCTGTCGTCGTCCTTTGAATCGGCCACGATCTGTCCGTCGGAGATGCGGACGATCCGCTCCGCCGTGGACGCGATGGTGTTGTCGTGGGTGATGAGGATCACCGTGGTGCCCTCGTCGTGGAGGGTGTGCAAAATCTCCAGAACGTGCTTGCCGGTGCGGGAGTCCAGGGCGCCGGTGGGCTCGTCGGCCATGATGATGGGCGGGTGCGCGGCGATGGCCCGGGCGATCGCCACCCGCTGCTGCTGGCCGCCGGACATCTCCGAGGGCCGGTGCCTGGCTCTGTCCGCCATGTTGACCCGCTCCAGGGCCTCCATCACCAGATCTTCCCGCTTTAAGATGCTGACGCCCTGGTAGATGAGGGGCAGCTCCACGTTCTCGTAGGCGTTGAGGGCGGAAATGAGGTTGTACCCCTGGAAGATGAACCCGATCTCCCGGTTGCGGATCCGGGCCAGCTCCCGGTCCGTAAGCTCCGTCACGTCCGTGCCGTCCAGCACGTAGTCGCCGTAGCTGGGCACGTCCAGGCACCCTAAGATGTTCATGAGGGTGGACTTCCCGGAGCCGGAGGCGCCGATGATGGCCACGAACTCCCCCCGGTCGATCCGGAGGGTCACGCCGTCCAAGGCCCGGACCTCGCTCTCCAGGCCCTCGTTGTAGATCTTATAGACGTTCTTGATGTCGATGAGCATGTGTCCACCTCATCAGGAGTACGCGCCCGTCATGGTGTACGCCTGGAACACCTCGTCCCCCTCGTTGAGGCCGGAGACGATCTCCACGCTGTACCGGTCGGAAAGCCCCGTCTCCACGGGCACCGGCCAGTAGCCCTCCTCGGGGGTGGGGTACTTGGTGGAGCTGTAGCTGTAGGGGTCCTCCTCCGGCGGCTCGAAGGAGACGGCGTTCTCCGGCTCGCTGTCCGCGTGGAGGAACACCACCGTCTGGGCGTTGCCGTCGGTGTCCACGATGGACTTGACGCACTGGATGGGCACCAGCAGGCAGTCGGTGGACTCGCTGGTGACGAAGGAGTAGTCCAGCCACATACCCTGGAGCAGCGTGCCGGAGTAGTTCTCCACCGACAGGGTCACGGGGTAGGTGGTCATGCCGGAGGAGCCGGACATCTCGGAGTTCTCCATGTCGATCTTGGTGACCTCGCCCATGTAGCTGTTGCCGTTCCAGTCGGACAGCTCCACCGTCATGCCCGGGGTGACGAAGGGGATGTTCCTGTCGTCCACGGTGATCTCCACGATCATGTTGGTGGTGTCGGAGATGGTGACCACGGTGGTGCCGCTGTCCACCTCCTGGCCCACGTCTATGGTGCAGGAGGTGACGGTGCCGGAGATGGGCGCCGTGGCGTTGAAGTTCAAAAGGTTGTTCTGGGCCGTGACCAGCGCCTCCTGAAGCTCCGCCAGGCGGGCGTCGCCGTCCGCGATGGCCTGTTTGGCGTCCTCCACGCCCTCCTTCGCCAGGTCTACGGCGTCCTTGGCCTCCTGGACCTGGTCCTTCATGTCCTCATAGCCGTCGGTCCTGGCCTCCTCAACGGCCTCCTCGGCCTCCTTTACGGCCTTCTCCGCCGTCTTGACGTTCTTCTCCGCCGTCTTGACGCCCTTCTCGGCGTCCTCCACGGCGTCTTCCAGGTCCCCGATGGCGTCCTCGTCGTCCTGGATGGTCTTCTCGGCGGCCTTGACGGCCTTCTCCGCCGCCTCGATGGCGTCGTCCGCCGCTTTCACGGCCTCCTCGCCCTGCTCCACCTCGTCCTGCTTGTCGCTGATGAGCTTGTCCAGCCCGTCCCGGTCCTGGATGAGGAACACGTCGCCCTCCTCCATCTCGCTGTACTTGAGGAGGGTCCCGATGGCGGTGACGGTGCCGGGAAGCTCCGTCACGATATCCGCCGTCTCGTAATATTCCAGCGTCCCGCTCTCATAGGAGTAGATGGCGGAACCGTCCGCCGCCGTCATGGAGGCGGATGCCGCCATCCCGGCGGTGAGGGAGCCGGGGTTGTCCACCGCGATGACCGCCTCAAAGAAGGAGGCGCCCTCGGGGGATATGTAGTTGATCATGTGGATCTCGTCCACCGTGCCGGTCAGCGTGTCCATGGTGGAGGGCAGGGAGACTGTCGCCGCCTGTCCCACATAGACGGAATCCGCGTAGGCGCGGCTGAAATAGAGGGCCATCTTGAAGCGCCTGTCGTTGACGAAGGTTGCCACCTTGGCGTCCTTCTCCAGGACCTGTCCGGCGCCGATGTCCTCCGCCTCGGTGATCTTCCCGGCGAAGGGGGCGCGGACCGTCAGCTTTTCAAAGCTGTTATTGAGATCGGACAGCTCCTGCCGGAGCCTCTCCAAATCGTCGCGCTTCTCCTGGGCTTCCTCCCTGGCCTTCTCCACGTCCTCCTTGCGGTCCTCCAGGGCCTCCCGGTCCTCCTCGACGCGGTCCCTTCCGTCCTGGACCGCCTCCTTGGCGTCCTCCACCGCGTCTTTGGCGTCCTCCACGCCGTCCCTGGCGTCCTCTAAGGCGTCCTTGGCGTCCTCCACCGCGTCCAGCTTCTCCTGGACCACATCGTCGTACTCCTGGAATTCCTTCTGCTTGGCCTCGTATGCCTTCTGGGCGTCCTTGACCGCCTTCTCGGCGGCGGTGACCTCCCTGGGGAGGGTCTTGATGAGCTTCTCCTGGTCGGCGATGTCCTTCTTCGCCTTCTCGACCTGCTCCTCGGCCTCGGGGCTGTTCATATCGTAGAGGGGCTGCCCCTCGGTGACCTGGTCGCCGGTGGCCACATAGACCTGCTGCACCGTGCCCTTGGCCGTGGTGGTCAACGCCGCGTTGCCCCCGGCCCTGGCGTTGCCGGAGCCCTGGACCGTGCTTTGGATGGAGCCGATCTGCGCCGTGGCCGGCAGGATGTCCCCCAGCTCTTCCTCCTCGCGGAACAGAAAATACCATATGGCAAAGCCGATGGCGGCGACCACCGCCAGGGTGACCGCCACGGCTATGATGTTCTTGACAGCCTTGTTCATCTTTTTCTTCCGCTTCTTCGGCGCCTTTCTGGGCGGCTCGGCGGAGACGGGGGGTGTTTTCATTTCCTCGGTCGTCATCAGTTGCTCTCCTTCCCGCCCTCTCCGGGCGCTGATGTAGTGACTATGGAGCAGTATAAACCCCCGGGGCGTGAATTTCAAGGTACCCCGGAGAACTGTAAAAAAATTTTAAAAATTTGATGCCATTTTGATACACCAAAGCCCCCTCCCCCGCAACGGGGAGGTTATACGTCAAACGCCACAAGGAAACCGTCTTCATTCGAGGACAGCAGCCCGTACTCCATCCCACCCGCCAGCTTTTCGATCTCCATAACGGAATAGGGATGAAACGCCATCCCCTCCCATTTGCCACGGGTGAACAAATAGTCTCCGTCTTCATTGATTACATGGGGCTCCGATTCGTATTCGCCGTCCGCCGCGTCCAAAGTCAGCACAACGCACCCGCCCGGCCTGACAATCCGCATAAGCTCCCTGACAGCGCAAACGCCCCGCCCGGTCGGCATATGATCGATCACATCCCTGGCAACAACCGCGTAAAAAAATTCGGACGGGACCCCCGTCGCCAGAACATCGGCCCGCCTGAAATCCCCCACCGGATACCCGTTCTCCGAAAGCAGTCTTTTCGCCAGCCCGACCGCGTCCTCCGCGATATCAAAGCCGGAGACGTCAAACCCAAACCGCGCCAGCTTCAGCGCGTACACGCCGCATCCGCACCCGGCGTCACAGACACTTCTGACCCCCCGTTTCCTGAGAAACTCAATAATTGCGTCTTCCGCGAAATCAAACCCCGAGGCATACGACAGGACCCGCTCGGAGTCGACCGTCCCCCAGCTTCTGTCCCAAAAGTTTTTATCCATATCAAATCCCCATTGCTATAAATTTTCAAAATGAATTTGCGAAGCAAAGATATTTTGAAAAACCATTTTTAAACACGAGCGACGCACCACCCCGGACGACACACCCCCCAAAACGGGCCCCACAACAACCTCCACCGCAGCGCGGCCCAAAACAGAGCCTCCCAGCCCCCGGCCACCGCCAGCGTAAGCGGCCAAGCGAAGTTGA
>CANQKZ010000130.1 GCA_947624585.1 uncultured Oscillospiraceae bacterium
GCTCGATCCAGGCGGAGGGTACCTTCGGCATCGTCAAGCAGGACCGTGGGTACCGAAGGATACGCCGGCGGGGGCTGGAGAAGGTAAAACTTGAGCTTCTGCTGGTGGCTGTTGGGCATAACCTTTACAAATTCCACAACAAACGCAAGCGCCTCCAGGCCGCCGCGTGATCTGAGAAAGGCGGTATCCTGTGGGGTAGGGGCAGTGTGCCCCTTTTTGACGAAATGCGGTTATTTTTCCACACAAAAACCGGGGCTGTGAAAAGATGAGCTTGTAGATGCTCTTTTTTTCACAGCCCCTTGTCTTACGCCCTCTTGTTCTCGCGACCCGTAAACGGGTCCACGTACTCCTTAATGCTCATCTGATCTGCCAGCTCGTCCTCTCTTAATTGGTTCCTGATGTGCTCCTGTATCTGCTTCTTGTTCCTTCCTGCCGTGTCCACATAGTACCCTCTCGCCCAAAAGTGTCGGTTCCCGTACTTATACTTCATATTCGCGTGTCTGTCGAAAATCATCAGACTGCTCTTTTCCTTCAGATACCCCATCACCTGGGACACGCTATACTTCGGGATGAAAAGCTTTCCGAGGCGCTTGATAAGGTACAGCGTGAACTGCTGGAGGAACTCATGGACAAGCACATGACTCTCTCAGCGGGCCTGGAGTGCGACGCCTTCACAAGAGGCATCCGCTTCGGAGTGCGGATGATGATGGAGATTTTTGGTGCGGAGGACAGTCAAAATTTGTGACGGTATAAGCAAAAAGAGGGATTGGAGCCGGACAGGGAGGGAAGCTAAATATTGGCTTTTAACATGCGCTCAATGCGCTCGCGTTCTCCACTCTCATTTGTGCGGATGCGGAGAAGGGGAATATTGCATTTTTTAAAGATATTATCTTTTCTGGAATCTCTCGCAGCCTGATCGCTTCCCGGTTTATGAAAGCCGATGCCGTCTAATTCAATGGCCATGACAGGAGATTTGTCCATTCTGTTAAAGAGTAAAAAGTCCACATGAGTCAGCGGGTTACGGACATATGTCCTTTCCACGTCATCCAGAAGGTCATAATTTCGGACAAGTGTTGACATAGAAACGTGGACAGCGCAGTCTACCTTTTGAAAAGCTTCTTCTTTCAATATATTTTCAATGACAGAGTAGAGCAAATTCTCCGAGTCGTACTCAGACACGCGCTTGTGCCGACGCAGATATTTCTGTCGTTCTTTTGCGTATCCTTTGTACAGTAAATCAAACACGGAGAATACGGAGCTTTCGATGATTTCGCAGTTATTATACTCGATATAACGGGATAAGTCACCATAATTTGTCCTATCATTTCGCGGGTCCTGAGATGTGACCACGACAAGAGCTTTGATAGCTCTGGAGACTGCCACATTCAGCATGTTCGGGTCATCCACAAATTCGCCTATCACATTATCCACGGACGTCAGAACGATTGCGTCCTTCTCTCGCCCCTGGAATTTGTGGACAGTCGCCACATCATACTTTGCGCCCAATTGCTCTGTGATAGCCTTCACCTGGTCACGATAGGGCGTGATGATGCCGATGTTCTGATAACCGCTTTGTTCCAGAACGGGAAGAACTTCGCGCCTGATCACATCTATCTGACGCTGATTCAAATGACCTCTTGCGTGGTTTCCCGCGTTTGTGCGGTACATGGCGAGGACATTTTCCTCACCGTGGTCCTCGGTCATGATAATCAACTGATTTTGATAGAACTTCTGATTGCAAAATCCGATTATTTTAGGATGACAGCGGTAGTGCTCCCGCAAAAGGACGGAGGGAACGTCAGGCCATCTGGCTACTGCCGAGGAAAGCAAGCTTTGAGTTGTGAAGCGGTACATCACATCAAAAGGCCGCCTGCTCCATATGCTTTCCGCAACCTGCGCGTTCTCCGGTGAGATCACATTGGGGAGTTGTTTTAAGTCGCCGACAATTATGACGTTTTTGGCACAGGAAAAGGCCAAAACGCCTGTTGCCAGATCGGCCTGGGACGCCTCGTCGATGATAAGATAATCATAGATGTGCTCAGTACTCAAGGTCCCCTTGATAGAATAGGTGGTGCTCAGAATAACAGGGTACTCCCGGTTAAAAACTTCGGCATTGCCACGAAAATCCCTTTTTTCAAACTTCTGCCGATCGCCACGCCAATTATAGCGCTTCGCCAGCTCCGTGCGAAACAGTCGCAGTGATTTTTGAGACAGCTCCTCCATTTTGGCATCAAATGAGTAATCTGATAGCTCCCTTTCAAGCTTTTCCATTTCCGCGTGAAGCTCCGCTTTCCGGGTCAAATAGAACTGGTTTTGCAGGTACGGCACTACCAATTCCGGCGCGCATGTGAAAAGAGCTAACGCGGAACGGTTATATCGGAAGATGATTGATATTTTTTTCAATAATCCCAGTTTGTTGTTCTGCTCAACATACTGCTCATATTCCAGCCAAAGGGATAGGAGCTTTTGGGATGTTAACCCCTTTACTTCACCGTCCGGGATCCCTTCAAAGATAGCGTAATACTCCTTGAAATGATATTCCTCAGGCCGTAATTGCAATAGCTCCTGCTTGATTTCGGCGATGCGGTTTTTCCTGTTCAGCATCTCGTCCAGCTCAGCAGACAGGATCCTGACGTTTTCTGAAAGCTCTCTTCTGAGATCAGACTCCAATTCCCACTCGGTCATATCGGGATAGAGGCCGCACTGTTCGGACAGAAATCGGTCCTTATTTTCCATACTGCCGAGGAACGCGGATATAAACGACACACCCTTTTTCCCAAGCTTCTCGGCTACATTAAGGGTCGCCGAATTATTATTGGAAACGACGGCTACTGTCTTTTTATTCAAAACCGCGTTGGCAATAATATTCAGGATTGTCTGGGTCTTACCTGTACCCGGCGGCCCTTGAATAATACTTACCTGCGATGAGAAAGCATTTTCTACTGCCCGCTTTTGACTTTGGTTAAGTCCGAAGGGATAAATTATTGAAAATCCGGGATCACGTTGCTGTGGTGCCTTTTCCGTATTCAAATAGCTTGCAAGCACGGTGTTATCCTGAACGTATGTAATCTTTTGGTATTGTTTACTCAGGATATTCCTACCGCCTTCTGTCACAAGGCTGACCGCTTCAGCCGTTTCTCTGAAATAATCAAAAATGCTCCCGGTCACCTTTTCGCTCAGGCAGTTATATAAAAGCTGTATCTCACTGCGACGATACGACAGGTCCCTTTTTCCCGATCTGACGATTCGATAGAAATCCCCAAAATCAAGGATTTCGTTAACACCGGTAATTTGCCTGCCATTCGCGATCACAATCGAACTTTTGGGGTCTATCGTTTCCCGAAGATTAAGGATTTTAACATTAGCGGCGTTGTAGCTGTATATTTTGGAGGAATCACAATATTGGATTTTATACTTTCCGTTCTCATAATGATATGACAAAACAGAATCCGTTTTATCCACTCCGTTTGCAATCAGAAGCTTTTCGCGCGCATCCATCTTTCTGCCCCCACAAAATTAACATTTGCCACTAAAAAGGATTATACCACTGAGGCGACAAAAAATCCACTGCTAAAACGGTAAACGGAGAAATCAGGCGTAACTTCATGGAGGGGCATGGCGACGCGGTAATCTACGACAACCGGGGCCACATGATAAACGCCCACCCAAAGCCCATGGAGCCGTCGTCGCTTGCGCACACCGTGCTCATCGAGGCGCGGGAGGCGGAGATCCGGGGGCTCACCTTCGTCAACGGGTGCAACATCGACTTTGAGTATCGGGGAAAGCTTCTGCCCAAGGTCAGCGACGTGGTCACCCAGGCCTACGCCTTCGGGGCGTGGGATACGGAGCGGATTTGTATTGAAAATTGCGGGTTTTACTCGATTTTAGATACCTTCGGCTTTAAAAATGTTCGTGACGTGACCGTCACGGACAGCTACATTCAGGGCAACAACGACTTTCTGCCAATCGGGGACTCCACCTACCTCAAAAACTGCCGCGTCCGGCACATGGGGCCATACCCCATGTGGTCCGCCGGTCCAGGCAAATGTGTCTTCGATGGGTGCGAGTTTCTCATCGACCCGGAGGTGGAGGACTTCGCCTTTACCAAGCGGGGCGGAAATTTGGCGTTTCTGGATTGCCGGATATTTGGCGGGCTCCCGGAGCTTCGGATGGAGATCGAGCCCCGGCGGGAGTCCCGGTATTACCTTTTCAACACCACGTACAACGGGCAGAAGGCCCGGTTCCGGGGCTGGGAGGAGTCCTTCGTTGACCTCGGTGAGCGGGAGGCGGAGGAGCTGAGGCGTGGCCGGCCGGATACGCTGACCGTCGGCGTGGAGGGCTCCCGGAGGCTTGAAAAGGCCGGGAAATTACTGCTTGACCGGGCGACGGACGAGGTGAGCGCGTCGGAAAACATGGAAGTCAGGCTTGATGGCCGGGAGGTCCTTTTGACCTCCTATGCCGTTGGGCGCGACCGAGAGGGGTGGCTGGAGCTCCGGCTGGGACCGCTCCGGCAGCGGGTGTACCTTGAGGTGGTCGGTGAGAAAATCAAAGAGCCGGAGATTTCGAGGGCGCTTACGTACACCGTTGAAAACGGGCGTCTGCGGGTGGATTTTGAGGTTTCGGGGGACAATGAAAACATCTCATTTGTCCAGGTGGGTGAGCTTTGCCAGCTTCGGGCCGGGGAGGCGATGGACCTGACCGCAGCGGATGTGGGCAAAAAAATTCCCCTCACGCTCCACGTAATGACGGCGGAGACGAGGGAGAGGGTGTGCGAGCCGGTGATGACAAGGGAGATTGCCGCCGGGGCCGTGGGGAGCAACCTTGAAATTTCGGACTTCCGAGGGTATTTCCTTACGGACCCGGAGCACCTTCACATGGGCAAGAGCGACTTTGCCTACCTTGGTGAAGAGGTGCCGAATGTGGTCCGGTTTGTCCATACCGCCGACGCACCATTTACCTACGCCTACGGCACCGATGGCGCTGCGGGCATTCGCGGGCTTCTCTACACCGGCCGAGGCGGGTGCATTGTAAATCCAATCGCTGAGCCGGTTAAAGCCTTAACGCTGGAGATTGATTTGGCTGTGGAGAAGTCCACCGGCGAGGGCTTCGGCAGCGCCAACGGGCAGTATCTGGAGCTCATCATGGGCGATTTGGAGCGCGGGATTGCTCTGAGACTTGAGCGGGAGGCGTCCTCGGACCGGGGAGTTTTCATGTCCGCGAGGCGGTATTCATGCGGCGTCAATGAGCTTGTCGGGGAGAAAATTTTTACTGAAAATTACAAGACATACTGCACTCTCAGCGCCGACTTTGACGTGACAAGTCTCATTTTCCGCCTTGCGCATAACGGCGACGTCGATACTGTCAAAGTGCCATGCCAATCTCTGACCACGTCCTTCACCCTGCGCTGTTCTGGCACAGTGGGCATCGGCAATCGGTTTTTGCTGATGGGACTGAAGTTGAAGGTGAAGTGACAACATCGCAACGAACACATTCCCCTCCCCTGTCCATACCCTGCTCCAAATTATAAAATAGATAAGGAAGCACAAAGCGCAATCGCTATGCTTTTTTGATCCAGACTTACAGAGAAAAGACATGTTGTGAATTGATTTGGCAGAGTATGGGTGGTAAAATAGAAAAATCAAGGGTATTTGCTATAAACCACTCGTCACGCAATATGGGACAAATCCAATTAACAGAGAAAAGAGAAACGGAATATGAGAACCATGGAATTGCAGCCCACACGGGAAAATTTGATTGCCACTTTGTCAGAGAATTTACTTGACAGGAATATAAGTCTATACCGGTTCGTCTCTCTGCTTGACCATATCGAGGGATGCCAATCCATTAGCATTGACGCGCCGTGGGGTGCGGGAAAGACGTTTTTTATAATGCAGGCGAAGCTTGTCCTAGATGCGTTCAACCCAATCACCAGTTTCGAGATAGAGGATGAACGGGAAACAATAAAGGGAGCAATGTACCGCTTCATGAATAAGTCCGGCGAAAACGGAATTAAACTCCAGCCACAAGTCTGCGTTTACTACGATGCGTGGTCCAACGACAACGATGTAGATCCGCTCCTGTCACTGGTTTATTCGATTGTTACGGAGCTCAATTCGGATTATAGCTTTAAACAGGCACCAGGCGCCTTAAAACCTATGGGAGCACTGGCCGATATTTTGACGGGCAAGAATGTGTCTGACTTTTTTGAAGCTCTAAAAAGCGAAGACACACTTAAGGAAATCAAACAGCAAAAGAGTCTACAGGCTACGGTGAGTGAATTTCTGGACAGCCTCATACTGGAGAGTGGAAACCGTCTTGTTATCTTCATTGATGAGCTGGACAGATGCAAACCAAGCTATGCCATCCGGCTTCTTGAACGCGTCAAGCACTATTTTCCCAATGAACGCATAACATTTGTGTTCTCTGTCAATAAGGGTGAGTTGCAGCATACTGTCAAGCGGTTTTACGGCGATGGGTTTAATGCCAGTCGGTATTTGGACAGATTCTTTGATTTGCAAATTTCCCTGCCTCCTGCAAATATGCGAAAGTATATGGAGAAGATAGGGCTGGATAGCGGAGGCTATGCATATGAGACTGTCTGTAAAGCGGTTATATTATAGAAGAATTCCATTTTGAACTTCGGGAGATCGAAAAGTTTTATTGAATAGCGAAAATCGCGGCATACAGGCCAACACACAATGACTATTTCCACATACTTCCGAGGGAAAGTGCAATCAAGTTTTGCTTACTTGCATTTGTACCAATCATGATTGGCCTGCGGTTGAGTGACCAGGAGAAGTATGAAGCTTTTATCAGCGGGAAGGACGCTACGCCGGCGTATGATATACTGCTTACTGAGAACATGATTGATTCTGTTTTGTCCATATTACTGGAGCCTAACGAGGTTTTCAGCAAGCAGTCATATATGTATAACGAGAACAAGAAAATAGTCTCGGCTAAGGATAGACTTACAAAAGCTTATGAAGCTTTGTTTTTGACAAGCGAAGCAGAAAACCCCCTATGGAACAAGTGTTGGGGCAATAAAAATAGTACCCGAGGTACGCGACATCATAATGAGTGCCGAGAGCTTGCTTTCAGGGTACGCGTCGTACGAATAAGTACGTTTTCGAGAAAAAGATATATAAGGAGGCCCACACGAGTACAGAGAAAAAGTCTGGCGTTATCTACATACTCATTATTCTATCGTTTCATTTGTAATCCAAGTGCTGACCTCTCCAATAATCGCCTTTGCCTTCACGTACCTTGACATGCCAGACGCACTGAGTGGCATCATCTCTGTCGCCCTGCTTATTTTCCCAAAGCTGGCTTGCACAGGAAATAGGCGGGTGGTAGTACACATAATAAAAATAAGCCCCGACTGTGTAGTTGCAATCGGGGCTTTCGTATATAAAGCGGTTATTTTCCGAAATACTCCGCGATCTCCCTCATCCTATCCTCCTGCTTCACATGGAACGGACACCGGCTCTCGCAATGTCCGCAGTGGAGGCAGGCGTCGGCGTGGACGGGAAGGTTGAGATAGTGGTTACGAGCCAGCTCGTCGCTGACGAGGGCCAGGTCGTAGTACTTGTTGATAAGGCCCACATTCAGGCCGGCGGGGCAGGGCTGGCAGTGATTGCAGTAGACGCACACGCCCTCGGCGTCCCGCGGTGTGAAGCGGCTGATGTCCGAATAATCCAGCTCTTCCGGCGTGGCGTCCACGTAGTGGAGCACGGTTTGGAGGTCCGCCATGTCCCGGACGCCGGGGAGCACCGTCAACACGGCGGGGCGGTCCAAGGCGTACTGGAAGCACTGAACATGGGTAAGAGCGTGGCAAAAAAGGGAGCGTTTCTCGTCCAGAAGCTGGCCGCCGGCGAAGGGCTTCATCACGGAGATGCCCACGCCCATCCTCTCGCAGTCCCGGTAAAGGGCGGCGCGCTGGGCAACCTCGCCGATGGCGTATTCGCCCTTCTGATAGTCGTAGGCGGGGTTGATGCTGAACATGAATAAGTCGATGAGCCCGGTGTCCAGCACCCGCCTTGCGACGGTGGGATCGTGGGAGGAAAAGCCCAGGTGTCGGATAACGCCGTCCGCTTTGAGGCCCTTCATGTAGTCCCAAAGCCCGCCGTTCAGAACCTCGTCCAGATCCTCCGCATCATCTACGCAGTGGATAAAGCCGAAGTCCGTATAGTCCATCTTCAGCGTGCGGAAATTCCAGGCGGTCTGCTCCTTGATCTCGCCAAGATCGCGGGTCCAGCCGTACTTCCCTCCCCTGTAAATTGCGCCAAAATGCATCTGGGTGAGAATCTTGCCGCGCCGTCCCGCAAACGCCTCCGCATAGGCGTGCCAGGGCGCTTCGACGGATGGCGCAAGGTCAAAATAGTTAACTCCATTCTCAATAGCGGCGTTCAGAACCGCGGCCATCTCGTCCTTCGTGCCCGAAAGGCTCCCGGCACCGAGACCGATGACGCTGATCTTCTCGCCGCCGTGGGGCAAAGTGCGATATTCCATATGTACCTCACTCCTCCAGGGACAGGGTGATGACCACATCGCCGTTTGAGAGCAGCTGCACCATCTCCTCATCCGATTTGTCCATGATGTGTCCAAGCCGTGTGTACGCCCAGGAGTTGGAGCCGTAGAACACCACGATCTGGTCGCCGGAGTAGAGCACGATGTCGCCGGACTTCGT
>CANQKZ010000131.1 GCA_947624585.1 uncultured Oscillospiraceae bacterium
CCCGCAACTATGAGCGCATGAACGCCGTCAAGCGCTACTCCCTGAAAATAGGCCTTATATGCGCGGGGGCCAGCATCGTGCTCTATGAGCTCTTCGCCGGCCAGATCATGCGCATCTTCATTGGCGACGCGGAGACAGTGGCCCTGGGAACTGGCTTCCTCCGGGCGCGGATATTGGCTACGCCGCTGATGTTTTTGAGCTTTTTCCATGTGCACCTGTTCAACGGCTTCGGCGAGGGAGGCCACGCGCTGTTTCTGGGCGTGGTGCGCTGGCTGGGGCTCAATATCCCCATGCTGTTTCTGCTGAACTGGCTCATAGGGATGGAGGGTCTTGTCTGGGCCCAGGTGGCGGCGGACGCGCTGAACGTGATGCTGTGCTTTGCCGTCTACCACAGATATGCCCGCACCGCTTTCCCCGCCGCAAAAGCAGAAGCGGTGTCATAACGGCCTGAAGGCCGTGGGAGGTCTTTATATGACAGACATTGGAACAGAACGGCTGGCGGAGGATACCCTCCTGTTCTTCGACGGGCACAGAGAGGTCTATCCGCTGTACGAGGCGTTTTTGGACCAGCTCCTCCGGCAGTATCCGCAGACCGCTATCAAAGTCCAAAAGACCCAGATATCCTTTTATGACCGCCATATGTTCGCCTGCGTGTCCTTCCTGCGGCCCAAGAGAAAATCCGAACTGCCGGAAAACTACTTCGTCCTGACGCTGGGCCTGCCCGGACCGCTCCAGTCGGAGCGGGTGGCGGCGAAAACGGAGCCATATCCCGGCCGGTGGACGACCCATATCGTTATCAGCCGGGAGGACGACCTGGACGAAGAGCTGTTCGGCTGGGTGGAGCAGGCCCACGCATTCGCTCTGTGTAAATAATGAGACCGATCGAGGAGGTGCACCGTGGACGTATTTGAGGCGATGAGGGCACGGCACAGCGTGCGGAAGTATTTGGATAAACCCATCCCGGCGGAGGTGCTGGCAAAGCTCCGGGAGGAAGTGGACGCCTGCAACCGGGAGGGGCATCTGCATATCCAGCTTGTTGTCAATGAGCCCAAGGCGTTCGACTGCGTCATGGCCAGGTACGGCAGTTTCTCCGGCGTGGCCAACTATTTCGTGCTGGTGGGCCCGGACGATGACCGCTTGGAGGAGCGGGCTGGATACTATGGCGAAAAGCTGGTCATCCTGGCCCAGACGCTGGGGATCAATACCTGCTGGGTGGGTCTGACCTTCTCCAAAAAGAAGGCCCATATCGAGATCGGCCCGGGGGAGAAGCTGGCGCTGGTGATCGCGCTGGGCTATGGGGCCGACCAGGGCACGGCCCATAGGGATAAGCCCATGGAGAAGCTGTGCCGGACGGAGGGGGACATGCCGGACTGGTTTCGCCGGGGGATGGAGTACGCCATGCTGGCGCCCACGGCTATCAACCAGCAGAAGTTCCGCTTCACCCTGAAGCCGGACGGCAGGGTCCGGGCCGAGGCCCTGAAGGGGCCCTTCTCCAAGGTGGACCTGGGCATCGTGAAGTATCACTTTGAGCTGGGCGCCGGCAGGGAGAACTTCTCCTGGGCAAATTAAGGAAAAACGCAAAACCAGCCCCATCGGGATGATGGGGCTGGTTTTTTGTTGGAGATCGAAACCGCAGGCTATGCCCGTGATCCCCAAAAGCCAGGGTGATTCTTCTCTCACTCCTCGGCGAAGCCGATATCCACCAAGAGCTGATACTGGTCGTCCAGGATGGTGGCCACTTCTTCGCCGTCGCGCCACGCCGGAACCATGTACTGCGCCGTGCCGACCTCATCGGCAAACTCCTCGTCGTTCTCGACGATATCCTTAAGATAATCCGCCAGGAAGGAGACGATCGCCGGATCGGTGCCAGCCTTGACACCCACAAACAGGGAGGTGTCAAACACGATGTCTACACCCTGCTCCTTAAGCGTGGGCACATCGGGATACATGGGGTTGCGCTCGGCAGAGATCTGTCCCAGGACCACAAACTCTCCGGCCTCAACGTAGTCCTTCTGAGAAGGATAACTGCAGACCATCACTTCGCAGTGGTCACCCAAAAACGCTGCCATCTTGGCGGAGGTACCACCCACGTCTACTTCGGTGAGCTGAGCTCCTGCTTGCTCCAGCATCATGCATGTGACATTGGTGTTAGAGCCGATATTGTCGGTGATATGGAGCTCATCGGGTTTGGACTGGCTAAGCTCGATCAGCTCATTGATGGTGCTGACACCAAGGTCGGGTTTCACGGTGATGCAGAGCGCCGGGTTATCCACCAGATTGCCCACGAAGGTAACTTCTTCATTCAGATCGATATCGTCCATAGAGCCAAGGGCCTTCTCGATCGGCAGGCTGGTTTTTCCCATCCAGATGGTATAGCCATCTGCATCGGCAGCTATGAGGTTGCGAATGGGAGGTACCGCGCCCTCGTTATTGGCCACCACCACGTTGACGCCGAAATCCTCATTCATCTTTTTGGCCAATAGACGTGCCATATAGTCCATATCTCCTCCAGGCTCAGTCGTCTGGATGGTGATAGTGCGCTTAGGCCAGTCGACCGGCTCCGGAGTGCCGTCCTCGGAACCAGCGTCTGCCCAGGCAACTCCGCTGCAAAGGACCAGCGTCATCAACATGGAGAGACATAGAAGTAGCGCCATAGATCTTTTTTTCATTGTTTTCCGCTCCTTATTTAGTATTATTTCGCCCTGTTTTCCCGCAGGACGGACGAGACACGATATTACCCGCCGCGCTTTTGCATCTTAGCTTTGATGCGCTTCCCGAACACTGCCCAGACGAGCGAGATGACAGTAAGTATCACAAAGAACAGCGAGATGGGCCTGGTAAACAAGGGCGTGAGGCTCATTCTGGAGCTCTGGAGCGCCCGCTGCAAATTGACCTCGGTCATAGGACCCAGGATGAAACCCAGGATCATAGGGGCAAGCGGCAGGCCAGCACATTGCATGAAGTAGCCGACAAGCCCAAATACAACCACGCAGGCCACATCGAACATGGAGTAGTTGGTGGTATAGGCGCCCACCATGCACATCATGACGACCAGTGGCAGCAGGATACTGTTAGGTACCAGCAGCATCCTGGCGAAGATGTTGATCCCTTTGGTCTCCACGATGATCATGACCAGGTTGGAGATCAAGATCGCTGCGAAGATCGTATAGATGAGAGCTGGCTCACGCAGGAACAGCATCGGTCCCGGCTGCACGCCATGCATACTCATTGCACTGATCAAAAGCGCCGTGGTGGCAGAACCGGGGATACCAAGCGCCAGCATGGTAACGAGCGCCCCGCCGATCGAGGCGTTATTGGAGGTTTCCGACGCTATTATACCGTCGACCACACCGGTGCCAAATTTTTCCGGATGCTTAGAGGACTTTTTGGCCGCGATGTAAGACAAAATGTTACATACCGATCCGCCGATGCCAGGCAGGATCCCCACACCAATGCCGATCAGATCGGAACGAATGATGTTTTTCCAGTGCGAGAAGTATTCTCGCATGCTGATCCCAAAGCCTTTGGTTTTCTTGAATTTGATGACCTCTCCGTCGTCAGAGCTCCCATCAACAGCAAACCGCACCAACTCCGGGATCGCAAATATACCGATCATGAGGGCCACGTCGGACATACCGGTTTCAAAGGAATGGAAACCGAACGTCATTCGAGGTACGGAGGTTAAGGGTGCCAGACCAATGAAGGACACGCACATACCCAGAAGCGCCGAAACGAGACCTTTGATCAGGGAGTCACCAATCAAGCCGCCAATTAGAGTAAGCGAGAAAAGACTTACCGCGAAATACTCGAACGGCCCAAACTTCATGGCGTAGTTTGCGAGTACCGGCGCTAAAAGCATCAGCACGATGCAGCTGGTGACGCCGCCAATAAAGCTGGACAAAATGCCTACGCCCAGGGCCTTGCCGCCTTCACCCCGCATGGCCATGGGATGGCCGTCGAAGGAGGTGGCCACGGATGCCGGGGTACCGGGGATGTTGAGCAAAACCGCTGAGACCAGACCGCCGGACATACCGCCGGTATAAACGGCGAGCAGCAGTGTCATCGCAAGGTCGCTGGGCATGGAAAAGGTGATAGGTATGAACATGATCAGCGCCATATTGCAGGAGACGCCCGGGATGGCGCCGAACATGATGCCAACTGTTACACCCACGATGATCATAAGGAGCGTGGGAACGGACATCAGACCGCCAAAACTGGACAAGAGCTGCGGCAGGGAAAAAGAGACTTGGCCTAGCATCGACTTATCACCTCATGTCAAGAATTTCATAATGCCCGGTGGGAGCAAAACGCTGAACACATCCAAATAAAGTATGAACAATAGCACCGGGAACAGCAAGGCCAGGGGGATGATGACCTTCCACCGTCGCTTCCCATTCTCCGCGAGACCGATAAACAAGCACAGCAAATAGAAGGTCATGGACAGCACAAAGCCGAGTTTGTCCATGAGATAGACGCTAACACCCATGACCGCGGTGACAAAGAGCACCCGCAGGGCAAAGCGCTTGGTCTCAGCTCTGGCTGCTGCTTTTTGCTCCGGTGTGCGCTGGGACGCCTCAGCCTGCTGCTTTTTGATAGCCTGGACCAGCAACACCACCAGAAGCGCCATCATGGTGAGGACCGCGACCCGTGGTACGAAGGAATCGGCGATCGTGGCGGCGCGGCCAGGTTTGATCTTAAAGGTGCCGTAGAAAAAGATCGCGCCGAAAATCAATAGCCCGCTATAAACGGGTATCTCATGCTTATTTTTCATGGAGCCTCCCCCCGCGCCCTTTTTGGGGTGCAAATTCCGCGGCGACACTCAAAAGGGCAGGTATGGTCTCTTTATAGACGGAAGCCAGGATCGTGATATCCGCCATATAGGTGATCATGCGGTACCCCTCATCTATAAAACGCCTGGCACAATCTACCGACTTGGTACCGGTGCCAACGGCAATGCCCCGCTCAGTAGCGCAGTCGATAACTCGCCGGATGGCCTGTTTGAATTTGGGGTCGTCCTGGGCTACACCCATCGAAAGCGACAGATCATCCCGCCCGATACGGATTACGTCTGCCCCGGCATCCAGGATCGCCTCCACATTTTTGACGCCTTCCATGCTCTCGATCATGGGGATGACCGCGACGTTGCGATTAGCGGCCGCAAAGTATTCCTCTTTGGTAGCTCCAACGCCATAGCCCGCCGCCCTGGAGTCGTAGCTGGCCCCGCGGTTTCCGATGGGCGGGTATTTTGCTGCCCCGATTATTGCCGCTGCCTGCTCCGGGGTGTCAACGTGCGGGAGGATCAAACCCTGGATACCCATGTCCAGGACTTGGAGGATCCGGCCCGGGTCGTGGGTGGGGATCCTAAGAAGCGGCACTGCTCCAGTAAGCTGGGCCGCACGGACGGAGTTTTCCAGTGACTCATCGTTACAGATAATGTGCTCGGTTTCAATATGTACAAAGTCAAAGCCGCAGATACCAATGAGTTCAGCTATGCACGCCGAACGGCTCCGAAGCTCGGTTCCGAATACGATCCCACCTTGCTGTAGTTTCTCTAACATCGGGTTGTCTTTTACGAACATAGCATTACCTCTTTTAGGTTTATTTCAATATTTAAGATAGCAAACGAAGAATTGATTGACAATTTGCATTGTGGCAAAAAAGGCCCGCCGGATTTTGTAATAAATGTTATCGTTCCAAATTGGCGAAATTTACATTTCAATTAGAGAAGTAACATTTCAAATAGTTTCGAGATGTTTCAGAGCTGCCAGCGGGTTATTTGGCTGTTTTGTGCATTTTCAATAAAATGTTTACCTGCTTATTTTGGACATTTCCGCAAACGGGTGAAGGGTTTAAGAAAGAATGCGGCAGCAGCCAATAGCTGGCATAATAGCTTGGGGAGCAAGCCTGGAAGCTACATATGAGAGTCATGGGAGCTTTAAGTTGTGGTGGAATTCATAGTGAACGTATGGTATACTAATAACTAGTACCTAAGCTGCTATTATACCCAAAAATAGCGGCCGCGCTTCTGGTAAATGCCGGAACCGCGCGACATGGTATGATCCCGGTGTGGACCCAGAGGAGAACTGACGGATGGATCATAGATCCTGTTAAGGGAGCAAAAATGGCAAAGTTCGCATTTATTCTGCCTAGAGGCGAGATGGTGGCCATTGCCCGCCGTATTGCCGAAGAACTTGAAATGGATGTAGTGCTCAATAGCTACGTTCTCTCTATGGAGAGGCTGCCTGAGATCCTTAGGAAATGTAAGGAGCTCAAGGCGGATATCATTGTTGCGAGAGGCAGGCAAGCGTACACCATACGAACGGCTACGGATATACCGGTAGTTGAGATCCAGCTTACCGGGCAGGAAATCGCGGTGCTTTTGCGTAAGGCTAAGGACCTCGTCCCTAAGATCAAGAAACCAAAGATAGGTGTGGTCACCAGCCCCAACATGATCGGGGATATCAGCCCACTGGGCCAGGTGCTGGATATTGAAGTACATACCTACTTGGATGCAGGGCAGAGCGAATTGGAATATGGCGCCATGCAGGCTGTTGATGATGGTATGGATGTGGTCTTAGGCGGGGATATCGTGGTGGATTATTGCCGCCGCCTGAATAAGCCGACCCTGTTTTTTGAGGGCACAGAGGAATCCATTTATGCCAGCCTGCGTCACGCCCGGGATGCCGGGATCGCTATTGATGTTGAGCAAAAAAATACTGCGCATCTGCAGACGCTGCTTAACTACTCCTTCTATGGCATCTTGGAGCTTACGTTAGATGGGAAGATCTCTCAGGCTAACGACATGGCCTGTAAGATCCTAAAAAAGACGCATGAGGAACTGGAAGGCGGTTATCTCGAGAGCTTGATCGCGTTAGAGGATCTAGGCTCTTGGAAAAAGGTAGTCACCGAGAAGAAAGAAATGTTCTTCACTCTCGTGAATGTTGCTGGGATCAATGTGGTCATGAACGCAGCAGCTGTAATGGCGGGAGAATCAGCAGAGAGCATCGTAGTGTCCTTCTATGAGATGCGGAAAATCGAGCGGGGCAATGCTGGTGCTCTGCGTGAACACTACCGGCTGCATGGCCAGATCGCTTGGGCTAAGTTCGAGCAGGTAGCTAAGTCCTGCCCGGATTTACAGAATACCTTGAAGCAGGCGCGAACTTTTGCGGGAGTCATGCACCCCGTGTTGATACTGGGCGAGCCAGGAAGCGGGAAATCGACCCTGGCTGAGTGTATCCATAATGCCAGCCCCTGCGCCACAGGGCCCTTCGTGTTCTTTGACAGCCGGTCTAATCTAACTGGACAAGTCATGGCTCTCCGGCGGGCGATTCTGGCGGCAGAGGGCGGAAGTGTCTGCATCGACAGCCTGGAGACTCTTGACGCTGAGTCGCAGTATGCCTTAAGCTGCCTCATCGAAAACGCTGTGGTGCGAGACGATGAAAAAGGGATCAATAAGAGTGCCAATGTGCGTGTGATCTGCCTTAGCGGCCAGGATGCGGATACAGTTTTCAGCGGCCAGGCGCTCCGCCGCGAGCTATGCTACGCGTTTGCCCCGATGCGCCTTGACCTCCCACCGCTCCGCGAACGGCCGCAGGACCTCCGATTGGCTGTAGACAGCTTGGTGGATGAGGCTATGAAGAAGCTCGATCGCTTTGTGGCCTTGACCGCCGACGCCCGGCAAGCTCTGCTCGGGTATCAGTGGCCTGGAAATTATACCCAGCTTAAGGCTTTTATCCAGCGTATGGTCCTTACCGCGCCGTCCCGTACTATCCGCGGTTCCTATGTGGCGGCCCTGCTTAAGTCCATCTATGCCTCTGGGCTGGAGCCTGAACCGGGAGACCTGAAGCTTAGCAGCGAGGCCGAGGAGCTCGTGCGCATTCTACGGGAAAACGGCGGCAGCCGCATCAAAACTGCCCAGCAGCTCGGTATCAGCAAGACAACGCTCTGGCGGCGGATGAAGGAAAACGGGATCTACGGGATCTGACCAAACCTTTTTAATGATGTACCAGAAAGAGCAGGGACCGATGGTCCCTGCTCTTATTAGATGTTGAAGGGTCATTTTGTGGCGCTCAGTGCTTCAGGGCGTCCGTCATGGCCCGCACGTAAGCGCCCACGTGCTCCGGCGCGTCCTTGCCGTATTGGGCCAGCAGCTTGATGATGGCGGAGCCCACGATGGCCCCGTCGGAGAGGCCGGCCATCTTGGCCGCCTGCTCCGGGGTGGAGATGCCGAAGCCGATGGCACAGGGCACGGCCGTGTTTTCCCGGACCACCTTTACGATAGAGGCCAGGTCCGTGGTGATCTCGCTGCGGGTGCCTGTGACGCCCAAGCTGGAGACGATGTAGAGGAACCCCTCCGCCTCCCTGGCGATCATGGCGATACGCCCCGCGGAGGTAGGCGCCACCAGGGATATCAGGTCCACACCGTACTGCCGGCACAGGGGCAAAAACTCACCCTTTTCCTCAAAGGGCAGGTCGGGCAGGATGAGCCCGTCGATGCCGATGTCCCGGCAGGTGGAGATGAACCGCTCCGCGCCGTAGGAAAAGACCACGTTGGCGTAGGTCATGAACACCATGGGCACGGTCACGTCCCGGCGCAGGTCCCGGACCAGATCGAATATCTTATCTGTGGTGACCCCGCCGGTCAGCGCCCGGAGGTTG
>CANQKZ010000132.1 GCA_947624585.1 uncultured Oscillospiraceae bacterium
CTCTCCCTGCGCCTTGCCATGTGCGACCTCCTCCTGGGCGGCGACGACCCCTGCCCCATCATCCTGGACGACGCCCTCGTCCGCTTCGACGACGCCCGCTGCCGCCGCGCCCTGGATCTGCTCCTGGAGATGAGCGGGAAGCGCCAGATCCTCCTCTTCACCTGCCACAGCCGGGAGGCCGATATGCTGGAGGGAGTCCCCGGTGTCAAGATCATCCGCGCCTGACTTTACATAATCTATATTCTGCGTCCATTAAAAGGAAATTTCGTTATGGATTTCACCATCCTCGACTACACCCGGGACCGGATTTCGGACGTGTTGGACTTTGAGCGCCGCCTGCGCCAGGAGGAGGACTTCTGGGGCTGGGAGATCGACGGGGCCTATATCTCCGCCGTGGAAAGGAACTTCGACGACCCCGCCTTCCGGGATTCCGTCTCCCTCCTGGCCTACGACAGAGAAAAGGTGGTGGGCCGCATAGACGCCAGCCTCATCGCCAGCCGCTTCGACGGCTCCAAGAAGGCGTACCTGGACTGGATCTGCGTGGTCAAGAGCAGCCGTCACCGGGGCGCCGCCCAGAGTCTCCTGACTGCCCTCCGGGAGCGCCTGCGCTCCATGGGCGTCCAAACCCTCGTGGCCCTCACCGCCTCCAACGACGAGGCCCAGCGCTTCTACAAAAGTGTCCCCAACTCCCAAATGCACGACACCGGTATCTGGATCGACGTGTGAATACAAATTCCAGTACGTCAAGCAGGGGCGGAGCGCTTTAAAAGGCTCCGGCGTTGCGCGGTGTGGCGCTCGGGCCGCTCGGGCCTTGATCGGGGGCTGTCCGAACGGACGGGGGGATCTTCTTTTCTCTCTTTTGTTCTGTGGCAGAGAAATGCCACTGCGCAAAAGAGAGAAAAGAAGCAAAAGAGAGAAAAGGCCGGTGTTGGGGGCGGCGGTGGTCCGGGGTTGGCGCTTCGTAACGCGGTTCGGCTTCCGCGGTGGCGTGTCGGTACGTCTGGGTGGAACCATAGCCGCGCGGTCCGTAGACTTAATTGGTTTCTGCATCAACTTCGCTTAGCCGCTTACGCTGGCGGTGGTCATGGGCTGGGCGGCTCTGTTTGGGGCCGCGCTTTGTGGGCGGGTGTTGTGGGGCCCGGTTTTTTGTGTGTGTCGTCCGGGGTTGTGCGTCGCACGGGTAAAAAAGGTATTTTTAATACTAATGTTCAATTAAAAGAAGACACCGAGCGGCGAGGATTTTTCGTGTCAAGCGAGGAAGGCGGCGCCAGGAATACTTTATGTATTTCCAAGCCGTATGACGAAGCTTGACGCGAAAAAGACCGTCGCGAATGTCTTATTTTGATTGAATATTAGTATAAAATATCTTTTCTTTGAAAATTCATTTTGAAAATGGATCAATTGTTCTTTTCTCTCCAAGATAATACCCGCCGTCCGTGCCAAATCAATAACGCTCCGCGATTTTGTACCCGCCCGTTTCGGGCGGGATTTTTTGATATTTCCTCTTGACAAACGGTCAAAGCCGTGTTATTGTATTAATCAATTAATACAATAACACAAGGCGGTGAGCGGCGGTTGGAGTGGAGATTTGAGGGCGGGGCGCCCATATACGCCCAGATCGTGGGGACGGTGAAGCTTGCCATTGCCTCCGGGGAGCTGCCGCCGGGGGAGAGGCTTCCGGGTGTCCGGGAGCTGGCGTTGGAGGCCGGGGTCAACCCCAACACCATGCAGCGTGCCCTGACGGAGCTGGAGCGGGAGGGACTGGTCTACTCCCAGCGCACCGCCGGCCGCTTCGTCACCGACAGCGCAGAGGCCGTGGAGGCCGCGCGGCGGGAGCTGGCGGACGGAACTGTAAAGACCTTCCTTACCGCCATGCGCCGTCTGGGCTTTGAGCGGGAGGAGATACTGAATTTGCTGGAAAGGGAGGAAAATCATGACGATTCTGGAATGTAAAAGCCTTACCAAGTCCTACGGCGACGTGCGGGCCCTGGACGGAGTTGACATAACGATCGAGCCGGGCCGCATCGTGGGCCTTCTGGGCCCCAACGGAAGCGGGAAGACCACGCTCATCAAGCTTGCCAACGGCCTTCTGGTGCCCTCCGGCGGCGAGATATTGATCAACGGCCTTGCGCCGGGGGTGGAGACAAAGAAGATCGTCTCCTACCTTCCGGAGCGCCCCTGCGTGCCGGACTGGATGACCGCCCGGGCGCTCCTGGGCTTCTACGGGGATTTCTATGAGGACTTCGACCGCAGCGCGGCGGAGGATATGCTGTCGCGTCTCGGCATCGACACGGGGGCAAAGATCCGGCATCTGTCCAAGGGAAACCGGGAGAAGGTCCAGCTCATCATGGTGATGGCCCGCCGGGCGTTGCTCTACCTCTTAGACGAGCCCATCGGCGGCGTGGACCCGGCGGCGCGGGACTATATTTTGAATACGATCATTTCCAACTACAACCCCGCCGCCAGCGCGGTGATCTCCACGCACCTCATCTCCGACGTAGAGCGGGTGCTGGACGACGTGATCTTCCTCCGGGAGGGCAAGGCCGTTCTGGCCGCCCCGGTGGACGAGCTGCGGGAACAGCAGGGCAAGAGCGTGGACCAGATCTTCCGGGAGGTGTTCAGATGTTAGGTAAACTCATAAAGCACGAGCTTCGCGCCACGGCGGCGACCATGCTGCCCATCCTGGGTGTCATGCTCCTGATGTCCGTTCTCACAAACGTTGGGGCGCGGGTCATGGACGGCAGGCAGCTTCCGGCGGCGCTGGAGGTGGTCTTCGTGCTGGTGATCATCCTCTTCTTCGTGGGCCTTGTGGCTATCGGCTTCGTCACCGTGTACATGATGGTCCGCCGCTTCCGGGACAACCTTCTCCGGGACGAGGGGTACATCATGCACACCCTCCCCGTCAGCGTCCACGCCCAGATTTGGTCCAAGGTCCTGGTCTCCGCCCTGTGGTACGCCGTCACCGGCGTCACAGTGGTGCTTTCCGTCCTCCTGGTGGCCTTCGACGTGGAAACCGTGAAAATTTTGGGGGACTTTTTCGGCGAGCTCTTCCGGGCCATCGTCCGGGAGGATTACCTGGGCGAGATACTTTTGGAGGTCCTTCTCCTGATGATCCTGGCCTCCGTTGTTCTGTCCCTGTCCCTGGACGCGGCGCTCTCCGTGGGGCACTCCTTCGCCAAGAGGAAGATGCTCCTGTCGGAGCTGACCTTTGTGGGACTTCTCATCCTGGGCAGCGTCTTCACCTTCACTCTGGACGGAATGGTCCCCTCCCTCCCCGACGCCCGCTTTATTTCCGACTGGCGCCTCATCTGCGCCGAACAGGCCGGTATCCTCATCGCGGAAGGCGCCTTCTGTTACTGCGTCACAGCCTTTTTCCTGAGGCGACGGCTCAATTTGGAGTGAATCATGTTTGGCAAATGGCCCCCTCTGTCTGCGGCCCCCGTCCGTTCGGACGTCCCTCCGATCAAGGCCCGCGCGGCCCGAGCGCCATACCGCTCTTTTTCAGCGCTTGAAAATCTCACCCACCTGTGGTATGATATACTCAAAACGCGCGGAAACTAAACTATACGCCTTTGGGGGTGCAACCATGACACTGTACGAAAAATCCCAGACCATCCTGGAGCTGCCCGCCGTACTGGAGATGCTGGCCGCCGAGGCGGTCTCCGACGGGGCCAAGGAGGCGGCGCTGGCCCTGCGGCCGTCCTCCGACCGGGCGGAGGCGGAGCGCCGCCAGCGGGAGACATCGGACGCCCGGGACATGATGACCCTGTATTCCGCCCCCTCCTTCGACGGGGTGAAGGATATCCGGGACAGCCTCAAGCGGGCCGACGCCGGGGGGATGCTGAACACCCGGGAGCTCACCGACATCGCCCAGGTGCTCCGGTGCGCCAGGAACGCCATCTCCTACGCCTCCGGCGACGAGAGCGGCGCCAGGTCCATCGGGTACCTGTTCTCCTCCCTCCACGCCAATAAGTACCTTGAGGAAAAAATCACCAACTCCATCATTGGCGAGAACGAGCTGGCAGACTCCGCCTCGCCCGAGCTTGCGGTCATCCGCCGTGCCATGCGTGTGGCGGGGAGCAGGGTCCGGGAGGCGCTGCAGAAGATCATCACCTCCCCCAGCTATCAGAAGGCGTTGCAGGAGCCCATCATCACCATGAAAAACGGGCGCTACGTGGTGCCGGTGAAGGCCGAGCACAAGGGCGCCGTGCCGGGGCTCACCCACGATATCTCCTCCTCCGGCGCCACCCTCTTCATCGAGCCCATGAGCGCCGTGAAGGCCAACAACGAGATCCGGGAGCTTCTGGCCAGGGAGGAGCGGGAGATCGAGCGCATCCTGCGGGAGCTGTCCGCCGAGGCGTCGGACTTCTCCGAGAGCATCAGCCTGGACTACAACCTGCTGACCCAGCTGGACCTGGTTTTTGCCAAGGCCAAGCTCAGCTACAGGATCAACTGCGCGCCCCCGGCCTTTTCGGAAAACGGGGAGCTGATCCTGAAAAAGGCCCGCCACCCGCTTTTGAAGCAGTCTGAGGCGGTGCCCATCGACATCGAACTGGGCGGCGATTTCGACACCCTTGTGATCACCGGCCCCAACACCGGCGGCAAGACGGTGAGCATTAAGACCCTGGGGCTCCTGTGTCTGATGGCCCAGTGCGGCCTCCACATCCCGGCGGGGGACGAGAGCCAGATCCCCCTCTTTGAGAAGGTCCTGGCGGACATCGGCGACGAGCAGTCCATCGAGCAGTCTTTGTCCACCTTTTCGTCGCATATGACCAACATTGTGGGCATACTCTCAGAATGTGGGGAGGGTACCCTGGCGCTCTTCGACGAGCTGGGCGCGGGCACCGACCCGGCCGAGGGTGCGGCGCTGGCCGTGGCCATCATCGAGTACGCCAGGAGCGTGGGCGCCCACATCGCCGCCACCACCCACTACGCGGAGCTGAAGATCTACGCCATGACCGAGCGGGGGGTCATGAACGCCTCCTGCGAATTCGACGTGAAGACGCTGAAGCCCACCTACAGATTGCTCATGGGCATCCCCGGCAAGTCCAACGCATTCGCCATCTCCGAGCGGCTGGGCCTCCCCGGCCATATCATCGACGACGCCCGGCGGCGCATGGACAAGGGCGACGCGGACTTCGAGGAGGCTCTGACCAAATTGGAGGAGAACCGCAAAGCCTCCGAGGCGCGCAAGCAGGAGACCGCCGAGGCGCTGAGGCTGGCGAAGGAGGACCTGGACGCGGCGGAGAAGGAGCGGCGGCGGGCCGAGGAGGAGCGGCTCAAGTTCACCCGGAACGCCCGGGGCGAGGCGGAGCGCATCATCGAGGACGCTCGCCGGGCTGCCGACGAGGCGTTCCGCGAGATCGAGGAGATGCGCCGCCAGGCCGCTTCCGACACAGACTGGCAACGCCTCAACGAGGCCAAGGCCAAACTCCGTCAGGGCCTCAACGAGGCGCAGGATAAAGTCGCCCCCGAGCGGTCCGCCCCGGTGGAGCGCAAGGCCACCCGCCCGGCGGTGAAGGGCGACACGGTGGAGATCCTGTCCATCGGCACCAAGGCCACGGTCCTGGAGGTGAACCCGGACGGGTCCCTCCAGCTCCAGGCGGGGATCATGAAAGTCAACGCAAAGCAGAGCGAGGTCCGGGTCACCGAGGGCGAGAAGGTGAAGGTCAAGCCCGCCACGGTGTCCGTCCCTCTGTCCTCCGGCGGCGGCAGAAACGAACTGGATGTGCGGGGCATGACGGCGGATGAGACGGTGGCCTTAGTGGAGCGGTTCATCGACGGGGCCCAGATGCGCCACCTCAATCAGGTGACTATCATCCACGGAAAGGGCACAGGCGTTCTGAGAAAGGCCGTCCACGAGTGCCTGAAACGTTCAAAGCAGGTGAAAAGTTACCGCCTGGGCCGCTTCGGCGAGGGCGAGAGCGGCGTCACCATCGTGGAGATCCGCTGAGGGCGCAAAATATTTTGTCAAAATAGCTCTATTTTTCCGCGAATTGAGGCCAAACTTCAACAGAATTATTTATTGACGATTCGGGCTCGGTTTGGTAGAATGGTGCTATGTTTCTGATACACCGTGGGCCGTGGCCTACGCACTTTTAAGGAGGGGCATTCATGTTTGCTAAGACAGTCGAGGTAAAGAATCAGGTCGGTTTGAGAGCGAGACCCGCCACCTTCTTCACACAGAAGGCCAACGAATTTAAGTGCCAGGTCTGGATCGAGAAGGAGGAGCGCCGCGTCAACGCCAAGAGCCTTCTGGGCGTTCTGTCCCTGGGCATCATCAAGGGCATGTCCATCTCCATCGCCGCCGACGGCGAGGACGAGGAGCGCGCTGTTGAGACCCTTTGCGAGCTCATTTCGCACGATTTCGCTGAGTAAAGATCCCCCCAAATAGATACGGCCTGTTTCATCGTTTGACCGAAACAGGCCGTTTTGTCGTGGGGGTTTTAGCTGGATTAGGGGGTTGATCGGGGGGAACGTCCGAACGGGCGGCATCCGAACAACCCGTTTATTTGATATGAAACCTCTTCACCAGCTCCGAGATCAGCCGGCTTTTCAAAATGATCCCCGCCGCCACAAGAAACACTCCCGCCGTGACGGCCAGCACGATCATTGGCCAGCTTGTCTCCGAGAACACAAAAAGCGCCACGACGGACCCGACGGCCGCCAGGGCCGTCAAAATAAGAAGCGGCATGACATTGTGCCTCTGCTTGGACACATTGACGAAGAACAGCATCGCCAGCACCATCAGCGCCCCGTAGGCCACGATGGGCACCACAAAAGCCGCCCAGCCGGGGTAGATGAGCCGGTCGATGAGCACCAGCAGGATCACCGTCATCACCAGGAGCTTCACCCCCTGGCTGATGAGGTTGCGCTCCACCAGCGGCGCTTTCAGCACCAGGGTCCAGACCATGAACATGGACCAGAGCACGATGACGCTCCAGGCGGGTCCCTTCAGTATGATGTTGACCACCGGACACACCACCGCCGCCGCCAGGAAGAGGAGTCCGAAGACGGTCCGCACGTACAGCATGGCGATGGAGTGCTTTTTGATGTGGGGGTAGACGATCTCAAAATCCATACAGTTCACTCCCGGAAACCTTGATCTCGATGCCCAGCTCGCGGAACAGCTTCAGCATCCGCTCCTCGAAGGATGGGTCCACCGTCAGCTTGGCGATGGACAGGGTGGCGGTGTTCCCCACGGTCACCATGGACACGGCGGCCCGGGACAGGGCCACGGTGCCCAGGACAAAGTCCATCTTCCGCACGTGCTCCGCCATGCCCTCCGGCACCTCCACCACGCCAAGATTGGACAGGGTGGTGGTGAAAGCCCGGTCGCCCAGAAAGCCGTAGACCACCCGGGCCACGGGGCACTTGATGAAGAGCGGCACCAGCCGCACCGAGCGGACCAGCTTCACCGCGCCGTTCATCATCTCCTGCATCTTCTCAAAGGCCAGGCCCGCCTTGAGCTGGTCCGCCACCTTCGGGAGGATGCCGTCGAGGGAGGTGATCTCCTCCAGAGCCAGGCGGATGTTGGCGTAGAGGGAGAAGTTGCGCAGGGTGTGGGACTCGAAATACTTCCGCATATTGGCAGGGACCTGGATGTGTACCGTGCCGTGCTGGCGGTCCATAGCGGCCTTGCAGGCGATGAACATCATGGCCAGCACCAGCGCCGTCACCGACGCGCCCCGGTCCCTGGCCGCCGCGCGGAGCTTTTCCGCGTCCATGTCGAAGTGGATCACCTGACAGGGCTTGATCTTGGAAAGACGCCCGCCCATCTGGAGCGCCGGTTTGTCCACAAAGCCGGAGGATTTTTTGCCGGAGACGAATTTGGAGAAGTCGTCCGCTGACTCCGAGGCGTCCGGCAGGCCGTCGATGTCCAGAACGCCCTTCTCACATTTGACCTCCTTCCCCAGGAGGCGCAGATATTCCGCCGTCAGGCTCTTTAAGAACACCATGCCGCCGGTGCCGTCGGTGAGGATGTGGAAATACTCGCAGCTGACGCGGTTTTTGTAATAGAGGACCCGGAAGGATTTGGAACCTGTCAGGGACACGTTGATGTCCGCGCAGGGGACCGTGGACTCCGGTTCCACGGGGAAGCGGCGCTTGGCCGCGTCGATGTAGTGCCAGAAGACGCCGTTTTTGATGGTGGTGGCGAAGAAGGGGAACCGCTTGATGGTGAAGGTCAGGGCCATCTGTAGAAGCTCCGGCACCACATCCTCATCCAGATACACGGACAACCGGAACACGGCCATCTGCTTGTGGCTCATGGACAGGGGGTAGACCTTTGCCGCCGCGTCCAGGGGGAACCAGTCGTCGGCGGGCCGGGAGTAGAAGCCCCCCAGCTTCGACGGGGACAGCAGCTCCAGCGCCCGGTCCAGCTCCACGCCGTGCCAGCGGTACCACAGGAGCGCGTTCTCGAAGTCCCGCAGGATCTGCTTCCGCCACTCCCGGGAAAGGCGTAGACGCTGGTCCAGCATCCGGAAGAAGGTGTCCACACTCTCCCGCTCCGGCCCCGTCAGCTGCTCCAGGTATCGGTCAAATTCATTTGTGCGCCTCTTTTTCGCCATGGTTATAATCCGCCTTTCTGCGAAAGGCACCGACGAGGTTATGAAACAAGTGGTGCCCAACACTAAAATATTT
>CANQKZ010000133.1 GCA_947624585.1 uncultured Oscillospiraceae bacterium
TTAGAGCCTCAACCCGGCTGAATCTTTTTTACTTTTTTTCGCCGCAGTATCTGCGGCTGATTCCTTATGCCCTTTTTGGGGTTGGCTCGTGGAGAACGATGTTTCAAACTTACACCCTTGATGCTTATCTCACGGACTCCTGCTATGTATTTTGGATATAGAAATCGTATGAGGCTGTTTATTTCATTTTGCCATACATCCTCCCGAATACAGTCACTTCGCTTCAACAGATTCTCAAACTCCTTTTTGGCGTCTTGGAACTGTTTAAGCCCGATGACTAAGTTCTTTTCGTGGAAGGACGGACGTGCCACAGGGGACAAATATGAGATTTTTCCGTGGTTGCTTATATAGTTCAGATAGTCTTTCTCATATTTCTCAAGACTTGGTAGATATTCCTTTAAAATGGTAGAGATTCTGGAGTGAACGTATCTATTGAGCTCAGCTGTTTTAGGAAATACTTTGATAAGTGATTCATAAATATGGATCGGGATACATCCATCCGCAGTGCCGCCTATATATACGTCGTGTTTAACAAGCTCGTCTATTTTTCGTAAAATAGAGATATTACGATATGCTATGAAATGGCGTCGAGAGAGTTTTACGTCCACAGATATGAAAAACCAGTTATCTGTTCCCACGATATCACGATCAAGAGAGTAGTAACCGTCTTGGATCGTTCCAATCCTGAAATAGAGCAAGTTTTCAATGTTATTCGTTGATTTCAGATGCTTTTTTTCAACAGAGAAGCATTGACATATTTGCCACTGCCCTTTGTCTTCAATGCCTCGTAATACGTCATCAATGGATATTATTTCCGGCGAATAGATCAATACTAAATCGTTTCCCTGCTGCTCAAAAGAGATAGACATTATGATACCCCCACATTCTTTTTTCCATAATGATACTACATTTTTTCAAAATGATAAATAGGATTGTACATTCAAAAATCGTGACGCTATAAGAAAAATGAAAATTTCTTAGTAGGTTCTTTTTGCCTAAATTGCCCAAAACTGCTCAATCGGGATTGCAAATTCTAATGAAATATGGTAATATATATACATAATAAGAGCTAATTATCACAAAAGGAACTATTAATTTTGCTATCATTCACAACATCGACTATACATGAGGGAGAACAAGAGATGGATATTGACAAACTAAAAGAAACGATACAAGATTTTTTTCAGGATAATACACTGACGATTGTCGGATCGGGCCTTTCTGCAGCAGAAGGGATTCCAGGAATGGATGCCTTAGCTGATAAACTTAGATCAGATATGCCGCCGCTTTTGACTGGAAAAGATGATATAGATATTTGGAACAAAATCGTTCAGGATTTGGACAATAAAGTCGGACTGGAAAAAGCACTTCAAAACTCGACTGCCAGTCAACATATTGAGAAGAATATTCGAAGGATAACAGCGAAGCTGATTGGAGACGCAGAAAAGGAGATAATGACCAATGTATTTCGCGGCAAGCGCACCCTCAAGTTTTCTGAATATATAAATCGATTTAACGTCAATAACAGCAACTTTACTGTTGTTACCACAAATTATGATAGACTTATCGAGTGTGCATGTGAGTTGAATGGGATAGAGGTGAACAACCTGTTTGAAGGGGCGTTTTTTGCACAGCTGACCCCTGAACAGGGGAGATATGTCGGCAAACGCAATGTAACTAAAAGAAGCAAAGAGGTCTTAGTCTTGAAGCCGCATGGCTGCCTGAGCTGGTACATGAAAGATGGGCAACCAATTTCAGTTAAAATCGGTTTGCTTCCGGTAGATGATTGCCTGATTATCACACCAGGAACGAATAAATACGAGGAAGGCTATTCACTTCCGTTTGAGAGGCATAGAAACAAAGCAAATGAGGAAATCGATCGCGCTTCGAGATTTATAATCATTGGATATGGCTTCAATGACCATCACCTTGAAAACCACCTGCGTCAGCAATTAAAGGCAGGAAAGCCTGCACTGATTTTAGCAATGACACTTTCTGACAATGCGAGAGAAGTTGCCAGGACATGCAGCAATGTTATTGCAATCGAACAGAGAGATAAAAATGGCTCTACGGTCATAACAAAGAGCGAGGAATTTATTTTTGATAGTATAAATCTGTGGGATATAGAAGAAATGATAAAGGAAGTGTTTTAATTTGCCGTTGATGACTTTTTCAGAGAGGGACGAATTGGGCCAGGTGACTTATGTAGACACAGAGCATGTGGTCGTCCAAATAACCGTCGAAGATGCATTGCAAAAAATTCGAGTAGGGAATATTGTAGCACTGGAGACGTCAAAGGTCCATGAAAGACTCATTGCGATAGTCGATAAAGTCACAAGAAAATATGTTGAGGAAATCGAAGAAGAGGATGAAGAGGATCCCTATATATTGCCGTTTGATAATATAAGAGTAAATATTATAGGGACATATTACGCTGCACTTGGTGAGAAAAAGAATGTATTCAAAAGAGGGGTAGATGCATTTCCAAGAATCGACAGCAAATGTTTTTTAATCTCCGGCGTGAACCTCCAGCAATTTATGAGCATTTTATGCAAGGATATTGTACCGGAAAAGCGCCTCAAAATAGGCGCTTTTGCGATAGATAAGTCTGCTGACGCCGCACTTGACGGAAATAAATTTTTCCAACGACATGCCGCTATCTTGGGAAGTACCGGAGCGGGCAAGAGTTGGTGTGTCGCGACTATACTTGAGAGAGCAAGTGCGTTAAAATATACAAATATCGTTGTATTTGATATGCATGGTGAATACACCAAACTGGCAAAAGGAGCTGACCCAATAGCTGAATATTTCAAAATAGCTGGTCCGGGAGACATAGACAGCCCTGAACATAATATACTCTTTTTACCCTATTGGCTGTTAAACCGAGAGGAATTACTGTCGATGATGCTCGAACGTGGGGACCAGAATGCGCCAAACCAGGCATCAAGATTTACACTCCATGTAAGAAACCTGAAAGGACAAACGCTTAAAAAAGAAAATCGGGAAGATGTATATAACACCTTTACGGTAGATTCTCCGATACCATTTGAAATGAAAGAGCTTTTGAGGCTTTTGAAAAAAGACGATACAGATAAAAATATTGGGAACGGAGGGAAGATAGTAAAAGGCGACTGGGAAGGAAAACTGACGCGATTTATTCTAAGGCTTGAGTCGAAAAAAGAAGATAAGAAATACGGATTCATGTTCCAGCCGCCAGACGAAGCACTGAAATATGACTGGCTGAGTAATATGTTGTGTAAATTGTTGGGGTATAGCGACGGACAAAAAGGAATCAAAATAATTGACTTTTCGGAGGTCCCATCAGATGTTATGCCTGTTGTAACGGGAACACTGGCGCGGCTTTTATACAACGTACAGTTTTGGATGTCCCAGGAAAAAAGAACGCCATTTACACTGATTTGCGATGAGGCGCATTTGTATCTTCCTGTAAAAGAGGATGCGGATGCGGTTCAAAAGCAGGCGTTATTTAATTTTGAACGAATCGCAAAAGAGGGAAGAAAATATGGGGTTTCCATTTTGGCTGTGAGCCAGCGCCCGTCTGATGTAAGCAAAACCATTTTGAGTCAGTGCAATAATTTCATAGTACTGCGACTTACAAATGAGGGAGATAAAAGCGTGATAAAAAACCTTCTGCCAGATTCACTCCGCAGTACAGTCGAGCTTTTGCCACTGTTGGATGTGGGCGAGGCCATAGTCGTAGGAGACGCAATTTTGTTACCCAGTAAGGTTCTGTTGGATAAACCATCTGAAAACCACCAGCCTGTAAGCGCAACAAAAGCTTTTTGGGATGAATGGGACAAAAAGAGCCCGGATAATGCTGCTGTTTTTGCAGCAGTGGAAGCAATGAGAAGTCAACATCGGGGATAGTTAGAATTGAGCGAGGGGGAGAAAATGAAATTTATACATTTGGGAGATCTCCACATAGGGAAGTATCTGCATGAATTTGACCTGATAGAGGACCAGAAAGTTATTCTCTCCGAGATACTGACGATTGCTGAGGAGAAGAAGGCGGATGCTGTCCTCATTGCCGGTGATGTGTATGACAAGTCCGTCCCCAGCGAGGCGGCGGTGCGCCTTTTGGACTGGTTTATCTGCCAACTGGCCGGCAGGAAAATAAAGACGTTCCTAATCTCCGGCAATCATGATTCCGATGAGCGGCTGAGCTTCGGCAGCGGGATATTCAGAGCGGGAGACGTGTATATTTCCGCCAAATACAGTGGAGAGCTTGTAAAGGAGAACTTCAACGACGAATTTGGCCCCGTGAATATCTGGCTGATGCCCTTTGTCAAGGCGTCTCAGGTGAGGCATTTCTACCCTGAGGAACATATTGAAAATTATGACGACGCCGTGCGGACAGTCATAAAGAAAAGCAAAATCAACGCCGGGGAGAGAAACGTTCTGGTTGCCCACCAATTTGTTGTGGGGGATTCCGCAGGGCCAACGCTTGGAGGGTCGGAATCCGCGGCGACCCAGTCGGTGGGCACGGTGGAAAAGGTGAGCAGCGACTGCTTTGACGCGTTTGACTATGTGGCCTTGGGACATATCCATGCGCCGCAGGCCGTGGGACGCGAACAGATCCGTTATGCCGGATCGCCGCTGAAGTACTCCCTGAGCGAGGCGGGGAAGAATAAGCTTGTTACGTTGGTCGATCTCGGCGCAAAAGGGGATGTGAGCGTGGAGCTTCTGCCGCTTCACCCAAGAAGGGACTTGCGCCACCTGAAAGGCCCGATGGCACAGCTTTTGGACAGGGATCATATAGCCGCGCCGGAGGACTACATATATGCGACGTTGACGGATGAGGAGCCCGTCAGCAACGCCATGGCGATCCTTCAGCAGGTTTACCCCAACACGGTACATATCGACTATGACAACTCCCACACAAGACAGGTGGAGAGCGCGGAACTATCACAAATCGGCGAAAACAAGTCCTTTGTGGAGATCGTAACGGATTTTTACAGAACGATTTACGGCTGCGACATAAGCGGGGAGGAATTGGCGCTCATGAAGGAGATCGCCGGAGAGGCAGGGATGAACGTATGAAGCCGATTAAATTGATCATCAGTGCCTTTGGCCCATATGCCGACGGGATGCCGCCCGTTGAATTTGAACCGTTTGAGGAGAAGGGACTTTTCCTCATATCCGGTGACACCGGGGCGGGGAAGACCACTATATTTGACGCCATATGCTTTGCGCTGTACGGACAGACAAGCGGCTCGTACCGCGACACGAAGAACCTGCGCAGTGAGTACGCAAAAGACGGTGTGGAGAGCTTTGTGGACTTCTACTTTTCCCATCAGGGGAGGGAATATCACATATACCGCCAGCCTGAGTATGACCGGACGGCCAAACGCGGCAGCGGGACGGTCCATGTGAACGAAAGCGCGGTCTTTTATTGTGAGGGGGAGAGCCCCATAGAGGGCATTCGCCGCGTGAATGACGCGGTGAAGGAGCTCCTGCGCATAGACTTTACCCAATTCAAGCAAATCTCCATGATTGCTCAGGGGGAGTTTTGGAAGCTGCTGAATGCCAGGACTGACGAGCGGACAGAGATATTGAGAAATATATTCATGACCGATGGCTATAAAGCAATTGAGTACAGGCTCAAGGATCGAATGGACGCCGCTTACGAGGGCAGGAGAGACGCCGAGAACAGTGTCGCCCTCCATTTTCGGGAGGTCACCGCGGACAAAGACAGCGCCTACAGGGAGGGGCTTGTTTCGCTCAGGGAACGCTTGATCAAAGGCGGGACCGCCTGGTACATCGGCGAGATGCTCGACCTCATAGAGAAGATTGAGAGGGAAGACCGGGAGAGGGAGTCTGCCTTCGAGAAAGAACTGGAAACGGAAGAGGCTGACCTGGGTGAGAGAAACAGGGCTTATATTACCGCGGAGGACAATAATAAGGTTCTGAACACCCTTGCAAACCTTATTGAACAGCAAAAGGAGCTTGCAGGACAGGCGGAGGAGATGGAAAAGGCGGCTGCGACCTTACAGCGGAAGAAGGACGCGACGCATGTTGTGAAGCCCCATTACGATCGGTGGGCGGGAAAGAAAGAGGAAGTTACAGCGGGCGAGAAGAACATTGAGGCCAAAAGCGACGAGCTGTTGACTGCGGAGAATGAGGAGAGAACGTCTAAAGAGACGCTTGAGAAAGCCGAGGCTGACCTTCCCCGGTCTGAGGAACTCAGAAGACAGGCGGAACAAATCGAGCGGGATATGGGGAAGTACAGTCTGCGCGACGGGTTGAGCACAGAAGTATCCAGTTTGCTTGAGAAAAAGGAGAAACTGGAGACGAAAGGAAAAAAACTCGAAAAAGACGAGGCGGCCCTTAATGATAAGCTGAAGGCGCTGACGGAGAGGACAGAGCTGTTGTCTGACAGGCCGCTCAGGCGCGAGAAGCTGGGTTCGGACCTGAAAGAGCTTGAGAATCTTAAAGCGGATATTTCAAAAATCATTGACACCGATTTGCCTGATTTGGACAAAAAGGCAAAGCTCCATGAGGATAAGATAGCGAGCTTTGAGAGTATGCGGCTTGCGTATGACGAGGCCGAGATTAAGCTGAGGCAGGCTGAGGTGTTATTGGAAAACTGCCGTGCCGGGATCCTGGCGGCGGGACTCAGAGAGGGCAAGCCCTGCCCGGTTTGCGGTGCGCTCCACCACCCGACGCCTGCCGTGTTGCCGGAGGCATCCGTCACAGAGGAACAGATCAGGAAGCTGAAAGAATCGGAAAAGACAGCGCAGAAGAAAAAAGAAAAGGCTCTGACTGACGCTGAAACGGCCAGAACCGACCGGGAGGCCGCTGAAAAACATATCAGGGAGGACATCGGCAAATGCCTGGCAAGCGAATACTGTCAGGTGAAGCCCGACGGACAGACATTGACTGAGCTGCGGACCATGATCGTATTGGAGAAGGTCAAAATCGACGGGCTGATTAAGACCCGGGAGCAGGAGCTCTCGACGGTCAAGGATGAATGTGACGCGCTGGAAAAGGCTCAGAAGGAACGCAAAAGGATCTTAGATACGGAAAAGCCTGAATTGGAGGAGAAGAAAGAGAAGAATATCGATAATTTGAGTGAAACCGAGAAAAAACTCACAAAGGCCCAGGCGGTGCTTGACTCGATCGGGGAGCTTCCGTATATGAGCGCTGAAGCGGCTGAAAATGCCCGAAACGAGGCGATTACGAAAAGCAACTCTATTGTTGAAGCGATTAATACGGCGAAAAAGCTCCATACAGACGCCAAGGAAAAACTGGCGGGGACGCGATCCGCGCTCAATGAGCTCTGTGAGGCGCTGAAAAAGAGCAGGCTGGATGAAGCGGCCCTGAGGGACGCATTGAATTCCGTACTCAAAGAGAGGAACTTCGCGGGGGATGATGAGCTCCTGGCCTGCACGGCTTCCGAGGAGGAGCTTGCGGGTGCAGAACAGGCGTTGAGTCAATACAGGGAGAATGTTTCCAACAACAAGGTCCTCCTTGAAAAGGCCAGGGGTGATGCCGAGGGCAAGGTGCTCCTGGACATCGATGCCATCAAAGCGGAGCTTGACGAACAGCAGGAGACGGTAAAAGCGCTACGGGAGAAAAAGAACGCTGTTTCTTCCAGACTTGCGGTAAATGAGAAAAAGCGTGAAAGCATCCAGAGCCTCAGGGCGGATCTGGAGCGTTTTCAGAAGGAGCACACGCTTGCGGAGCGCCTCTATAAGCTGGTGAAGGGCACCTCCGGGAACGGGAAGATCACGCTGGAGCAGTATATCCAGGCGTCGGGATTTGACGGCATCATACAAGCGGCAAACCGCCGGCTGCTTCCCATGAGCGGCGGCCAGTATGAGCTTTACCGCCAGGAGAGCTCCGTTGGAAAGCAGAGCAGCAACTTCCTGGACTTGGAGGTCCTGAACAACTTTTCGGGCAAAAGAAAACCGGCCGGGAACCTGTCGGGCGGCGAGAGTTTTATGGCCTCCTTGAGCCTTGCACTGGGCCTTTCGGATCTGGTGTCCTCCGGCCACGGTGGGATCAAAATGGAGGCCCTGTTTGTGGACGAGGGCTTCGGAACGCTGGACCGGAGCCACATCGAATCCGCTATGGATACGCTCCGCACTCTCTCCGGCGCTGGGAAACTGGTGGGCATCATCAGCCATCGGGAGGAACTGAAGGAGAGCGTTCCACAGCAAATCAAGATCACCAAAACAAGCGTTGGAAGTAGTTTTTCAATTGACTTGGGCTTATAATCATTTTAGTCCTGTTGCTCTATCTTGTATGCCGTCAGGTATTGTCTGACCACCGCCTGCGTATTCGGCCCAACAGAGCCGGCCCACATAATACTAATCCCTAATCACCACTAATTCCTTGCGACGTTTTCCTCGCCTGATGCTAAAAATCCTTGCCGCTCGGTTGACGTTTTGATTAGGAATCAGTATAAGAAAACGGTCGACGTTCCACTCCAGGTATTTCTGGTGATCCGGCGGCATATGGGCCTCCACGGTGCTGTATTGGTTCGGACGGCCATACAGACGCAGGTGGGACGC
>CANQKZ010000134.1 GCA_947624585.1 uncultured Oscillospiraceae bacterium
CCTGCGTATTCTGCAACAATGCAAAAGATGTCATAAGCTATAAAGGCAAGAACATCTGCCCCTCTTGTATCACCTCGCTGGTCACAAAAGTGTAACTGGTCAGAAGCCCAAAACCGTCCTTTTCCTTTACTTCCCCAAAGTCAGAAAAAAACAACCCCGTCAGTGAACTGTTGGTTCATTGATGGGGTTGACTTTGCCTTATCAAAATCGTCTTTGCGACCCGGTCGACGATGATGCCCCTGTCCCGGACCGGATAATAGGCCAGCATCGGTTCTATGACCTGGGCGATGTCCCTCGCCGTCAGCCACAACATTTTGAGCTGCGGACCATAGAGGTCCCGGGCCTTGATGATCTGTTGATTGAAGGTCGTGTTGAACGACCGCGCCTTCGTTGCCATTATAAGAGCCGCCGACGCGATATCCATGGGGGAAAGTTGGGTATTGGACAGGAGCCCCGCGCCGTTGTCGAAGATGGGACAATAGCTGTACCGTACTCCCTGCTCCAGCACCGCGATGCTTTTGAGGTTCCGGTCATCGTTCAGAAACAGCATGTCCACATCGAACAGCAACGTCAGGTACTGAGGAAACGCCCGCAGCACCGTGTATTCCGCCGCGTTCTCGGACAGAAACGCGATCTACTATTCAATAAAATAATACTGTGGAATCAGTAATAAAATCACTAACAGATAGTACAAGAGCGCCAAACTTTTCTCTTGGCCGGTTTTCTCTCGCTGACAATGGCTAGATAATTCACAATAATATGTGATGGAAAACTATCTCTATCGAAGTTCTTATCTCGTTCATAGGATGGTCCTCATCCTATTTCACGGGAGGAAACACCTGCTCCTCACCCATTCGCTGTAACTGACGTAAATATTCTTTGATGTGCATGTCAGTATACTTTCTGTTTCCATTTTCATCTGTCCTGGCGGCAAGTGCAGCTGCTACCAGAGTATATTCAAACGGCAGGGATGTCCCGAATATTCCCTGGTCATCCGTGTTGATGGATACATGCGCCATCGGGGAGCCGTGTTCTTCTGGGGCATGAATATCATAGAATCGCATAAGCGGGTGCTTTTGGTAATCGTTATCAAACGTGCCGATCAACACATTGGAGGAAGGGTTGCACTCAATACTGATTCCAAGCTCGTTTACTCTTTTTAGCATCGCTTCCTGCATATCTCTCATCAATGAGACATACTCATTTGTCACGCTGGCCGTTGTGACCAAATTGCCGCGTTCTCTGACGGAGGCGCTGTAATGATAATAGGAATACAACTTGGATATTCTCTTATCACTGCGGTAAGACGCCAGATTTTTGATCGTGCCGCAGTCGTTGAGCGCGAAGAACGCAAAACACCCCGTGAACCGATCGGCCTGCAAAACGCCGGTCTTATAAAGCGCCGGATCGTCCCCGCGGAGCATCCATGCACGATAATAGTCCATCAACGACAGGGACGGCTCTTCGTTCAGCGCGGAATCATATATCTCATGGAAAAGCTCATCCGCATCGGCGCGGAGCCGAGACGCCAACTGGGACGGGATGGAAACGCCCAGTTCGGCACTCCGAAACAGCAGCCACACCAAGTCATCCAGGAGGTTTTGCTTGGAAAGAATGATCTTCCGGCTCTTTGTTGCATAATGGAGTACTGGCTCCACCCCCAGTGCAATCGCATGACCGAGCCTGTCTCCGCGTTTGAGATTTAAAAACAAGATCGCCTCGTCTATGGAGCGGAGCCCGTCCGCTATATCCCAGAAGTCCTCGCCCACATGATATGTCATAGACAGGCGGGGCGGCACAACGGAAAAGGCGTTTTTTCGGTAATACTCCCACGGAAACTCCCGCAGAAAGCGGAATACGCAGGCGAACACCTCCGGCCGGCAAGTGGTCTCATTATTGCAGGCGTCAACGCCTCGGACACGGCAGCAGAGGTAGTCATGGTCGCTCAATGCCCGCGCCAAGGCGATCGCCTGCTGTCTATATTGGTCGCGCTGCTTGTAATGCCGGCATGGGACATACGGATCTTCAGGGTCGATACGGACCTTATCTTCACTCTTGATGAAATGGAAAACATAGAAAAAGGGATCTTTTTCATTGGGCCCATCAAGTCCCAAAAGCGTTTTTCTGCGGGAAATATACTCGCCATCGTGAAAGTATTTTGCCTCATCTATGGAAAGCACTTTCCCAATGTCGCTCTGCGAGTCGTCTTCCGGCGATATCCGCAATTCCAGACTGGTCACATCATTGGTGTTCAGCACCGCGTTGATCGCCGTTCTATACGCCTCCGTGTGGTACGCTGCCATGCCCCAGAGATCGCGTTTTCGGGCCTCGTACTGCGAGAAATTATAAAACCCCGTCTGCAGATTGGTCTGGACCAATTCCGAACGCCAACTGGCCTTCAGTAAAAGATATGTATAGAACAGCCACTGGGTATAGGTGTCAAATGCGTTCCCATAGCAAGCGCAGAAACACTGAAACAGCAAAAACCGTTCTCCGGCCAGGATACGGTGATCGGACATGACCTCACCCGCCAGGTCCTTCGTAAACGCGTAATCCAGACAAACCGCCGACCGATGTCCCGGCTGCGGAAACTTTACCCCATAGAGCATCCGCAGGACGTCGATCTCACCCCGCAGATCGCTCATAGCCTGTTCATCAGAATAGTATCCCCGGTCAAACTGCAAAAATACTTTATGCACATTGAAGTCCGGGTCATGCAGCCGGCGGAAAAGCAGGCTTCTGATATAGACGGCATATATCGATCTTTTTTTCGTTGGCAGCAGGTTATCTTTCTCGCCGCGGCTCATGCTCGCGTATAACCTGGTGCCAAACCATTCGCGTTCTTTTAATATAGTCTCAGGGTAAGTCGCCATTCTGGCCCAAGAGATGCCAAAGATCGCAGCGGAGCCGTATAGATGATAGTGGTTTTCAGCAATGCCTTCCGACAGCAGTTTGCTGATAACTGTGTTATCAGAGGGAATGACCGCCGGCCATGAAAAGGTGGCAGGCCTGATCCCCAGCGTAACGAACCGATGGGCCAGCCATGCCGTGACGACGATATCCTGCCCCACCTGCAGAAACAGGTCCCGCCAGTTCAGCGCCTTGTCAAATCGGCACACAGGAACACCGGCGTTATAGAGCAGCACATTCTTCCCGTACTGAAACAGCAGATGAAACGGAGGAAGACGCCTGTTCCAGTCGGCGCTCTTTACGTCGTCGCAGACCTTCTTATAAAACAGTTCTTGTTCATTGCCGGAATATCCAGCCAAAGTCGTCTCCGCGCCGGCGAGAAAGGCCTCTTTGAACACGCCCTCATAATCATCAGGCAGATCCTGGCGGAGCGTTTGCAAAAAACGCTCCGCCGACAGCCGATGAAACACAAGGTCTATTACTTTTTCCTCAGAGGTCATCCGTGTTCCCCCTGTCTGTCATGGTGAGACCGCGTTATTGGGTCAAGGCTGCAAGCATTTTGCGGAGGTTCTTCAGCCTGGTGCAGAGACCGGCGATCAGCTGCCTCGATTTATTGCTGCTAACTGCGAGCTCGTTGGCCGCACGCTCAGCCTCATGGCTCTTCTTCACGATCTTAACGGTCTCGTTTTTCGTGTCATGCTTACATACAGTAACAACGTATTCCATCATCTCTCCCACCGCTTTGGCCATATCCTGTCCAAACTTCTCCGGGCGTTTGATGCCGCCGATCATACCGATCAGAGGGTCAAGCTTTCCTATGCAGTTTTGGATATCGTTGCGCGCGACGGTCGGCGCTGTAGTATCGTGGTCCACCATCGCCAGCGGCAGCGTGAACTGTGTGGAGCGCATATCCCGCTGTGCGGACTCCCCAGCCCCCTTCGGAGACAGATACGGACATCTCTCGGCCAGCACCGTCATCAGACTACTATAGTACTCGGACAAAGTGCCCCCAAAGCCTTTCTGTTGTTCCTCGGGAAGATCTTTGAGAGGGCGCCTGACATAAGATCCGATCAATTTCTGCAATTCCGGATTGCAGCATACGGTCACGGCATAATCCTGATACTGCTCGGCTCTATCTATGTAATAGCCGACCCTAACTGAATACTCCCCCTTACTGTGGAGCTCCTCATGATAATAGTTGCCGGTTATCGCTTCTTCCGGCACAAGTCCCGCCATGAACAGCTCAGAAATGCTCTGCGCCGATCGCGCCGGGCTCCCCTTCTCACCGGCCCCATGCGCAGAGGACGTCTCTTCTGTAATGTCGAAGGGTAAGCGACCGATATACTTTTCGAGCATGGTAAACAAAGGATAGAACGGACCCTCCCCGGACAAGGTATCCAGCGACATCCTCCTGTCCTTTAATGATATCCGCTGCAAATGGATGGAGAGGATCGTCTTGAGCGCGGCGGCAAGGTTGCCGTCTTTGACGGCAAGCCTTTTGTCTTTTAACTGGCCCACATCTTTCGTCAAAGCGCTGATCCTGCGGAACAGGCTGCAATATGTGCTGTCCGTATCTTTGCGCTTTGTCAGTCTATTCAAAAACAGGTTCATATAGCGGTTCATCTGATCCCGGGGCGCTTCGCTGATGCTTCTGAGGTCGTTCTTGTACTCCTGCGGCAGATGCCCGCTGCACCAGTCATCCAGGAAATAATTTTCGAAAGTCGCCAGGTTCTGCTCCCGCCGGGCGATCCAGGCGCGGTACCGCTCCTTATAGGACTCACGCTCCTGCCCTTCGTGTATCGTCAGTTCAAAAGCAGAGGGCCTTTCGCCGCAGTCTGCCAATGTTTCATTCAAAAACCGGTAAAAGTGCCGCATCCCCCGGAGGGTCGTAGGCACGATACTGTGCAGCGTCTCGTCGCTCCCAACATAGGCGATGCCGGTCTTATCATAGATCATCGCGAGGAACTTCTTTTGCACGTCATCTATCTCCCCGACCGCTTTTTCGTTCCGGATGACCTTTATCTGCACACGCTTGCTCGACTCAAAAGCGGCGTTGAGCGACGGCAGGCGGATCACCTGAGAGACGGGGATAAGCTTGTCCAGGTATTTGATCGCCATCTTCTGGAGCAGCGCTTTATCCACAAGTTTACTGTCGAAGGAGCATTTCAACTCCTCCATATAATGCTGCTCCACCAGGATCTGCAGCTGCTCCATATCGGTGGCCATCAGGATAATGACGTTTGGCAGCGTCATATACTTGCAGATGTCGTCCAGCACATTATAGGCGTTTTTCAACTGTAGGTCCGTATCATCCAATTGGATCACGATGTAGCCGGACCGCGCATCCATGCCATTGAGGTGGAGAAAGTTCCTGACCAGTTCGTAAAGCTGGTTTTTCAGCCGCAAACCGTCGACAAGATTAGAAAGGCCCTCAAAATCATCCACATCCGGCGTTTTGGAAGCCCCCGAGAGCGCGCGGACGCCGCTCAGGCACCGCTGAAATTGGGCGATCATCTCCCGCGAGCTTTGCTCCAGGGCGCTTTTTGTCGCAGCATATCCATTCTCGGAGGTCTGCAAATTCTTCATGGCCGTCCGCGCCATCTGATACAGCCGGGACAAGATAACATTGAGCGCGCTATCCTCTTGAAGCATAGAGGGGTCAATGGGGTCCAAAACATAAAACTGTTCCGCCTTGGATAAATGAAGCTTCTTCGGCTTTGCCTCGTTATAATTCTTTAGCGCCTCGGAGAATGACAGCATGGCGCTGGTCTTGCCCTGGCCTCGCTGCCCGGAGAAAGCAATGATATTGTTCGCGTATCCGTACAGATCGTTACCGAGCTCACTCTTCGATACAAGTTGCTCCCTCGACAGGAACTGTTCCGAACTGCGGATGATCCCGGCGACAGCCACCTCGGCGGCGCGAAACACGGGGTACATGATATCGCTGGTGACACTGATGTCCGTGTTTATTTGCAGCTTATGTTCGCTACCCTCTTCCAGCTCCAGAACAATCTCTGTCTGATAGGTATCGTTCGTAGGCGTCATGCTCATATTCTCCCGTTTCTTTATCTTTTCTGGAAAACATATAAAAGTGCGGTCGTACTCCGAACGGAATGCGGCCGCACATTTTATTGCGTTAGATCAGTTTTGTGCGGAGAAAGTCTGCCGCGTCTCGTAAATAATCTGCCTGTTGCTGCAACTCCCAAAGGATATACTTCAACCTGTAATCACAACTCTTGAGCCTTTCCCATTCCTCGGCACTCCAGCTTCGCCCGGACCACTCCTGTACGGTCCGAACTTCTTGGTCTTCCTTTGGCATATCCAGATCCGAAAGAAGATTGATATCCCAATCCTGCAACCGTTGTTTGCGAGAGTAGATCTCATCCGTGAAATCATAGAACAGTTCTTTATATCCACAGTACTGTTCCTTCTCGTCCAGATATTCTCCAAAGAGCTCTGCTATTTTGACCGTATCGTACCCATACAGCCGACAGTACTGCTCTATTTCCAAGAGCGCTGGCATGAAACGATACATCCAGCGTACCCGCAGGGTCTTGGACAGTTCTCCCACTTTCAGATTGAAGAACACCTCTTCGTCGTTGCAGCTTGTGTTCAAGCTGACGATGTTGGCGTCCAGCATGAGCAGAAGCGTCGCGACGCTCCGCTCCAAAGGCTCCTTGCATGCGACCCGCCCCAGATAGTCCTGCAACGAGACGACGTTTGCAAATCGCGTCTGCGAATCATAAATGCTCTTGACCGCACGAATATGAAACGCCTGCATTTCATCTTCATTTGCGATGCTATACAGGACTTTTTCCGCCCGGAGGATGGAGGCGTCTCGTTTCGGCGGGTCATCATCGTTTGACGGCCGCTGGAGCACGTTGTCATACAAGGCGGAGGCATGCTGCGCGATGAACGAACGGATCGTCTCGCTCAGTTCCTGCCGTAGATCCGTATCCAAGATCTTATCCAGAATCGGCGCGACATCCTCTATGGTCCCAAAGCTCTGCATTGGCTTTTCCTGTCTGCCGAGTGCAAGATCACCGGTGTATGCTTCTCGTGTAAAATCATAAAGCGCAGCGGCACACAAGATATAAGAGACGAGCTGCATCCTTATGCCGCGAAATTCCTTATATCTGCATTGCAGCAGCGCACCGATATGCCCCAAGGCGGCGTCATCCAGTCCATGAGTCAGCACCACGTCCCGTATTCGCCAACACAGTTCATCGGCGTCCGCGGCGGACATAGCGCCGAAAAGGACTTGCGGCACCAGACGCACCTGCTTCCCGTCATCGACATAATAGCAACGTACCGTCTCATACGGCCGCGTGTCGTCCGTGTAAAGCTGCGTCCGCTTCTGCCAGATCTGTTCATCGACCGTGCGATAGGTCCATTTGCTCGGCTCCCACGCTCCTTCGCGCTCGGCCACAAGGCTTTCGTAAGCCCCCGCCGAGAGCAGATATGTGGGGCAATAGTTCGTGTTGTCGATCTCGCTGGAAGTTTGCAGGAGCCGGGAGACGCTCTGCACATACTCCTTCCACTCCTGGCTGTCCATCTCGACCTTTGCGGTCAGTTGGTTTTTATAGTGATTTTTCAGGAGCAGGGGCTCTTTGCTCTTTGCATAGACGCACAGGTCGACAGCTTTCAGGATCGCCGCGTCAAGCCTATTCACCACGCTTTCGGTGAGTCTGCCGTTTCTGGCTCTCCACGCGGACTTGATCAGCGATTCAAACTGCTGCATGACCATCGTTATCTCATGCCCGCACACCGCCAATTCATCTATGATGAGCACCGCCGGAAACTCGCCGGTCTCCTCAAAGGCGTCCAGTAGTTCGTCCACATATCCGCACAGAGCATGCTGCGTAATAAATGTATGCCGCCGAAGCTCTTCCAGTTGACTGGCTCTCTCGTACATGCCGCTTTCGCGCAGGTACGCACATTCTGCGGAGAAGAAGAATTCGTTCAGGTTGAAAGCTCTCCGGGTGATGTATGTGCGATAGCGATAATCACGTTGTCTGCCGGAGAAGCCCCACCACGAGCCCTGAAAAAAGCGCCGCAATTTGGAGGCAAGGTCTTTTCCCAATACGATTTCAGCCAATGATATCTGATTCAAGTTACACCATCCCATTCTGAAACACTTCGTACGGGTGCCAAGGCGTCATCCATACCTGGCCTACTAACGGCGTTGGCGTCATAACTATACCATATATTAAACCTTTTTGCCTGTGGATGTCAAGCACCTGTACAGTCATTATATGCACCATATGCACCTGTACGCACGATAAGTAAAGCGGCAGTACCTGAAAGGCCGGATGCTGTTATTATATTCCAATCCCGCAAGGCAGTCGCCAGATGTTTGTCTTTTCGGGGTCATACTGTCTTACGAAGCCCGCCACCTCACCGGCCTGTCTCTGGTAAGCATCTTCTCCGTCCAGAAGGAGTATGTGGGCACTGGCGTCTGGCGGGAACACGGATTCATACCCGGCGCCGCCTACGCCATCGTCAGCGAGGCGGGCGCGTCCGTGTACTCCGCAAGCCCCCTGGCCGCCCGGGAGTT
>CANQKZ010000135.1 GCA_947624585.1 uncultured Oscillospiraceae bacterium
AAAATTGCAGGAATACTGGATGTATTTCAAAATTTTTTGACGAAATATGGCGGAAAATATGCCGCCAAGATCGGTGCAGTGACTTATTCAGAGGTTCCTTAGTATGAACCTCTTCGGTCCGGCCTACCTGGGGGCGGTCCGCTCTGTTGCCGGGAGGTACGCGGAAAGGGGCCGGTGAGGTTGACTTGCGAGGATGACTTGTGATATAATCGTTTCAGCTTGAACGGAAGGGGAGATACTGTGCGGGATCTGAGATGTATGACAGCGGTTTACATAACACAAGGAAGCCGGGTGCTCCTGCTCTACCGCCGGGGAGGCCGGGTGGTCAATGAGGTCTGGACGGGCACGGCGGGGGGACACTTTGAGCCGGCGGAGCTGAACGATCCCCGGGCCTGCGTACTCAGGGAGCTGAGGGAGGAGACGGGGCTTGCGGAGGAGGATCTGGAGGGGCTGGCCCTTCGATACATCACCCTCCGGCGGGTGAAGGGCGAGATCCGGGAAAACTTTTACTTCTTCGCGAGCCTCCGGGGAAACCGGAAGATCGCCTCCAACGAGGGGGATCTGCGCTGGTTCGATTTTCGGGACCTGCCCGGCCTGCCCATGCCGTACTCGGCGAAGTTCGTGCTGGAGCATTACCTTACCGTGGGGGCGTGGGAAAGGCAGATCTACGTGGGCGCGGCGGATGGGGAGCGGGTGGCATTTGCGGCGCTGCCGGAGTATTGATGCTATAAGTTTAAATAATTATAGATAGTGCAAGTTTGCATAATATGAAAGGAGGAAACAATGAGAGCTCTATTCATCGGAGGCACGGGCACCATCAGCGCGGCCGTGGTGCGCAGGCTGGCGGCGGATCCGGACTGGGAGGTGTGGCTTCTAAACCGGGGAAACCGGGCGGAGGCGGTGCCGGAGGGGGTGCGACAGGTTCGGGCGGACATACGCGACGAGGCGGCCGTCCTGAAGGCGCTGGGGGACAGCGTGTTTGACACGGTCTGCGAGTTCGTCGGCTTTATCCCGGCGGATGTGGAGCGGGACTGGCGGCTCTTCCGGGGCAGGACAAAGCAGTATATCTACATAAGCTCCGCCTCCGCCTACCACAAACCGGCGGGGAGTTACATCGTCACCGAGGGCACGGCGCTTGCCAACCCCTTTTGGGAGTACTCCCGCAATAAGATCGCCTGCGAGGAGTTCCTGATGGACAAATACCGGGAGGAGGGCTTCCCGGTGACCGTGGTGCGGCCCAGCCACACCTACGACGAACGCTCCGTGCCCGTGGCGGTCCACGGGGACAACGGCTCCTGGCAGGTGCTGGAGCGTATGCGCCGGGGCAAGCCGGTGATCGTGCCGGGGGACGGCTCGTCCCTGTGGACCCTCACCTTCAACGCAGACTTCGCCGTGGGCTTCACGGGCCTCATGGGCAATCCGGGCGCCGTCGGGGAGGCATTCCAGATCACCGGAGACGAGACTTTGACCTGGGATCGGATCTACACCGAGATCGCCGATGCCCTGGGGGTGGAGGCGAAGCTCTGCCACGTTTCCAGCGACTACCTTGCGGACGTGGGGCGAAAATACGGCTATGACTTCGCCGGGGGCCTCTTGGGGGACAAGGCGGTGTCCGTGGTGTTCGACAACACGAAGCTGAAAAGAGCCGTGCCGGAGACGCGCACCGCCGTCCCCTTCCGAAAGGGCGTGCGCCGTGCGCTGGACTACATCCTCTCCCACCCCGAGTGCCAACGGCCCGATCCGGCCTTCGATACGTTTTGCGACCGGGTCATCGCCGCCCTGGAGGCGTCCAAGGCGGAGGTGTAAGGCGGTATCAAAGTTTCTTTTATCTTATTCGACTCTTCCGCGGCTGGCGGCTTGAATAAACGGCGCGGATGTGATAGAATGATTCTTACAGAACATATTTTAGAGAGGTCGGCATTATGGAAATAAATGAGATCATGGAACAGCTCTCCATATTCGGGCACGACAAGCCACTCCCCAGGGAGGCGCTGGCCGAGGCGGCGCGGCAAAGAGAGGCGATTACGCCTGTACTGCTGGACAGGCTCGACTGGCTCCTGGAGAATGTCCGGGGGATGGAAGACGAGGTGTACAACGAGCCGGAGTACGACCAGAGCTTGTACGCGATCTTCCTGCTTGCCCAGTTTCGGGAAAAGCTGGCGTATCCGAAGCTCCTGCGCCTGATGAGCCTGGACAGGGACCAACTGGATATCGCGCTTGGAGACCAGGTTTGCGAGATGAGCGACATTCTCTACAGCACCTACGACGGGGATCTGGCCTCGACTAAGGCATTGGCCGCCGACGCCTCGCTGGATCCCTTTGCCAGAAACCAGGCGTTGGACCTGATGCTGGGACTGCTTCGAGACGGGCGCATGAGCCGTGAAGAGCTGGTGAGCTTTATTCGGGAGCGTCTCGAAAGCCTTGAGGACGGCGAGGACGAGGAGTTTTTCGCGGCCCTGCTGGCCGAGACGGTTGCTGAAGCCGATCTCTTTGAGCTGATGGAGGATATCCGGGATGTCTACAGTCAGGAGAAGGTGGACTTGACCTTTTTGGGGGACTTTGACGACTTCCTTGACTCCCTTTTTTCCGAAACCCGCTCAAATCATCAGGCGCGGTATGTGGAGGATGCCGCCGTGGAGCTGGCCAGCTGGGCGTGCTTCAAGAAGGACAAGCCCTCGAAGCCGAGCGTCTATGATATCAAGACCTGGAAGGCGGGGCGGAACGACCCGTGCCCCTGCGGGAGCGGGAAGAAGTTCAAAAAGTGCTGTTTGAAAACGCTGGAGGAGTGGGAGCTCCGATCGGAGCGGTACGCGGATCTTGAGCGTGACCCCTATCCCTCCGTCACCGGTCATGGGGGGCGCCCGGGGCTGGCGGACTATTTCAGCCAGGATGCCATCACCGTGGACAGGCCGGTGTACATGGCCCTGAGGCTGCTTGAAGGCCCCGCCTTTCGGTCCCGCGAGGAGGAGCATCGGGCGAAAAGGCAGGCCAGGACCCTCCTTTTGGAAGCGTTCCAGAAAATGCGGAGGATCTGCTCCGAGCAAGGTTTTGATACGCCTGAGGAATTTGACTACGAGTACCATGTACACTACGACTGCGTCCAGTGGCTGGAGGTCCTGATCGAGCTTCTGGACAAGGAGGACCCGAACTGCTCGGAGGCGGAGGCGTTTCTCTACGGCTGATATGGCGGGAGCGCCGGACGGAAGCTCGGCGGGGCGATGCCGGTATCACTGTCACCGCTTTGAACGCCGCGACGCAGGGACTGAAAACACGGGTGCTTTGACCGCTTAAAAATCACCGGATTTCCCGTAAAAACGCGGGAAATCCGGTATCTTTTTTTGTTCTATTTTCGTGATTTGCCCTCTGCCGTGACCCACTTTTGACCCCGGCGGGGGTTCGGCGCGGGAAGTTTCGACAGCGCAAAGCCGTGGGGCCGGATCGGTCATTTTATCCCGTATTCCGCGCACTTGGAAAGGACTTTATCACGGAGCTTTACGCTCTCGAAGCCATTTCTGACATCCGTTGGATCCAGGTAAGCGCCGGACATGACGCCTTGAATGGCGGCCTCGGCCACGAAGACTTCAAAAATGTGCCTGTCGGAGAAGGCGTCCCGAATCTCGCTGTTCATGCGGGTGTTGATGCCCTCCACGGCGGCCAGGTAGATGGGGTTGTCCCGGCCCATGAGCCGTCCCATGTCGTCAAGGCGCCGGATGGCCCGTTTGAGGTCCTCCACCGTGAGCTTTTTGGCGTATGCCACCGTCCGCTGTCCGCCGCGCAGGAGATTGTCCACCGTGGTTTCCAGCACGTCCGCCAGCTCCGGCAGGATCGCCGTGTCCGGCAGCGTCTCGGCCCGTTCCCATTTGCTCACAGCCTGAAAAGTGACGCCCAAACGCTCGCCCAGCTCCGCCTGAGTCAGTCCCTTTGCCCGGCGCAGGTCCGATATCTGTCTGCCCACTGCCTGTGTATTCATGTTATCCCTCCCGTATAAATTCAAGCGGCCCCTTGTGCGTTCAAGGATACAGGCATTTTGGCACGTTTTCAATAACCTTTCCGGTTATTTTTTACCCGCGCGCTCAACCCGCGCTCGAATGGCGAAGAAAAAAGCGTCGCGATATGCAAACGCTATTTCAGCGTCTCCACCCACCGTCCGTTCTCCGGGCGGAAGAACTGCTCGGACAGCGTGTCCTCCAGGAAGAGCCGGAGCGTGGTGTCCATGCCCTGGGCAAGCGTCAGTTTGGGAAGGTCCGCGAGAGGCGCCCAGCGGACTTCCCCCTCGTCGGAGGAGGTCAGCGTGCCGGAAAACCGCTCCGTCCGGTAGAGCAGCACCGTGTACCGGACGCCGTCCTCCCGCGTCCAGTCCTTGACACCGCACATCGACAGGTCCCGGACCGTCAGGCCCGTCTCCTCCCGCACCTCCCGGATCACCGCGTCGGTGAAGGACTCCCCCGGCTCCACGTGTCCCCCGGGGAAGGTGACGCCGGGCCAGTCCGGGTCCAGGCGGTCCTGGACGAGTACGTTCCCCGCGCCGTCCAGGACCATGCACATATTGGTGAAGACGGCCCGCTCCGTCCACTCCATAAAATCAGTTCCTTCCTTTTTCCTGTCATAATAGCACCGATTTCCCTGATTTTCAACCTGTATTCCGTTGATTGGACAAAATTTTACTTTAGCGGGAAAAATTCGTTTGGACCCTTGACAATTCTGGCTCGGGAGACTATAATCTCAAGGAGCCTAACGGTTTCGTAAGGTTCCTAAGGAATTCAAGGATGTGGAAATCATGGACGAGGAGACTTTAGCGGCGGGGGGACAGTCCCTCCACGCGCTGTTTTTGCAGTGCTCCAATATCATCTCCCGGCGTCTGGGCGGCAATGCCAGCCGGAGGCGGATCATCGCGCTTTTAGCGGAGCGCGGGGAGCTCACCCAGCGGGAGCTCCAGGAGCTTCTGGGCATCCAGGCCGGGAGTCTCAGCGAGCTGGTGGGGCGGATGGAGAAATTCGGCACCGTTGTCCGGGCCCAGGACGAAAAGGACCGGCGGCGGATCGTGCTGACGCTGACGGACCTGGGCCGGGAGCGGGCCAGGGAGCCGCGCGTCATCGGGGACGAGCAGCTCTTCGCCGCCCTGACGGAGGAGGAGCGGGAGCAGATGCGCGGGATGCTCCAAAAGATCGTGGACGCGCACCTTGCGTGGAAGAAGGAGGCGGACGGGAAATGAAGCTCATCTTCAAATACATGGGAAAATACAAAAAATTCATCTTCATCGCCATGCTGATGAAGCTCTGCGGGACGGTGGTGGAGCTGCTTCTCCCCACCATCTTCGAGCACATCATCGACGTGGTGGTGCCGGAGGGGAAGCTGGCGCCGGTGCTCCTGTGGGGGCTGGGGATGTTCGCCACGGCGATCCTCTGCCGGGAACTGAACGTGCGGGCCAACCGGCGGGGCATCGACAACGCCCACCATGTGAGCTACGACGTGCGCCAGGAGCTGTTCCGCAAGACCATGAACCTGTCCGGGGCCCAGTTTGACGCCTTCGGACTTCCCAGCATCATCTCCCGCATGACCTCGGACTCCTACAACGTCCAGTCGGCGGTCCAGCAGCTCCAGCTCATGTGTGTGCGCGCGCCCATGATGCTCATCGGCGGCATCATCGTATCCCTCATGATGGACGCCAGCCTCGCCACCATCATGATCGTCATGCTGCCCCTGCTCATCGCCATCATCATCGGCGTCTCCGCCCGGGGCCTGCCCCTCTACGCCAAGGTCCAGCAGAAGCTGGACGTGGTGGTCCGGGTCATGCGGGAGAACATCACCGGCATCCGGGTTGTCAAGGCCCTGTCCAAGGCAGACTATGAGAAGCGCCGCTTCGCCCGTGTCAACGAGGAGATGACGCGCAGCGACATCACCGCTACCACCGTCATGGCCATCCCCGGACCCTTTATGCAGATGTGCCTGAACACGGGCCTCGCTTTAGTCGTGGTCATCGGCGCGGGCCGGGTCAACCGGGGGGTCATGGACCCCGGCGTCATCCTGGCGTTCCTTACATATTTCAACATGGTCACCATGGGCGTCATGGGCCTTTCCCGCATCTTCATGACCATGAGCCGGGCCAGCGCCAGCGCTAACCGCATCGCGGCGGTGATCAACGCGGACACGGATTTGAAGGTGCTTTCGGAGGACGAGGTCAAAAAGCCCTCCGGCGAGGGGTTCATCCGGTTTGAGAACGTGGACTTCAGCTACGGCGAGGACTCCGCCGACAAGTCGGGATTCGTGGGCGAGAGCCGGGAGAAGGCCCTGACCAACATCTCCTTCACCGTCCAAAAGGGGGAGAGCCTGGGCATTATCGGACCCACGGGCTGCGGAAAGACCACGGTCGTCAACCTGCTGATGCGCTTTTACGACGCGGACTCCGGCGGCGTCTTCGTGGACGGCCGGGACGTGCGTACCTACGACAAGGACGAGCTCCGCCGCCGGTTCGGCACGGTGTTCCAGAACGACGTGGTGTTCCAGGACACCCTGCGGGAGAACATCAGCTTCGGCCGTCAGGTGACGGAGGAGGGCATCTTAGAGGCCGTCCGGGACGCCCAGGCCGCCGAGTTCATCGCGGGCCTGCCCGACGGGCTGGACCACGAGGCCGCCATCAAGGGCGCCAATCTGTCCGGCGGACAGAAGCAGAGGATCTTCGTCTCCCGGGCCCTGGCGGCGCGGCCGGAGATCCTGGTGCTGGACGACTCCTCCTCCGCCCTGGACTACAAGACCGACGCGGCCATGCGCCGGGCCATCCTGGACAACCACCCGGACAGCACCACCGTCATGATCGCCCAGCGTGTCAGCAGCGTCATGAACATGACGAAGATCCTGGTGCTGGACAACGGCAGGTGCATCGGCTACGGTACCCACGAGGAGCTTATGAAAAACTGCAAGCCCTATCAGGACACCTTCAAGGTCCAGATGGGCGAGATCGCGTAAGGAGGCGGAGAGTATGCCCGGACCGGGAGACAGGGGCGGCGTCAAACGCAAGCCCAAAAACGCCAAGCGCACGCTGAGGCGCATCATTCAGTATATGGCGGTCTACAAGTGGGTCGTGGTGGCCCTGGTGATCGTGGCCTTCCTCAGCAACGTGGGGAACCTGATGGGCCCCCAGCTGGCCGGCGAGGCCATCGGCGTGGTGGAGGAGGGCTTCAAAAAGGGCGTGGGCCAGATCGACATGGACGCCGTCACCCGCTGCGCCGTCCTGATGCTTGTATTTTACGTGGGGAGCACCCTTCTCAGCTTCCTGGTGGGCATCGGCATGGCCCGTGTGGGCCGGAGGATCGCCAACCATATGCGCCGGGACGTGTTCCATAAGCTGATGGTCCTGCCCGTCAGCTACTTCGACCGCAACCAGGCCGGAGACATCATCAGCCGCGTCAGCTACGACGTGGACGTGGTCACCATGAGCCTTTCCTCCGACGTTGTGCAGATCATCACCAGCCTCGTCACCGTGGTGGGGAGCTTCGTCATGATGGTCATCGTCTCGCCCCCGCTGGTGCTGTGCATGATCTTCATCATCCCCGTATCCGTATGGTACACCCGCATGATGTCCAAAAAGACACGGCCACTCTACTCCAAGCGGAGCGCCGCCTACGGTACCATGAATGGCTTTGCCGAGGAGATGTTCTCCGGCCAGAAGACCATCCTGGCCTACGCCAACGAGGACCGGGTCACCGGCAACTTCTCCGGCATCAACGAGGCCGCCGCCGAGGCATACAAGAACTCCGACTCCCTGGGCGTCACCATGGGGCCCACCATCGGCATGATCAACAACTTCGGCCTCAGCGCCATCGGCATGGGCGGCGCGGTGCTGTACCTGCTGAAAATCGTGGGACTGGAGCAGATCTCCAAATTCGTCCTCTACTCCCGGAAATTCTCCGGGCCCATCAACGAGATCTCCAACATCATCAACGAGATATACTCCGCCCTGGCCGCCGCCGAGCGCGTCTTCGAGTTCCTGGACGAGCCGGAGGAGCCGGAGGACGCGGAGAACGCCGGGACGCTGGAGAACTGCCGGGGTCAGGTCCGGGTGGACGACGTGAGCTTCGGTTACACGCCGGACAAGCTCATCCTGAAAAACGTCTCCCTGGAGGCCAAGCCCGGCCAGACCGTCGCCATCGTGGGTCCCACCGGCGCCGGGAAGACCACCATCATCAACCTGCTCATGCGCTTTTACGACGTGAACTCCGGCGGCATCTACGTGGACGGCGCCGAGTCGCGGCGGTACACCATGGAATCCCTGCGCCGCAGCTACGCCATGGTCCTCCAGGACACCTGGGTCTTCAACGGCACCATCTTCGACAACATCGCCTA
>CANQKZ010000136.1 GCA_947624585.1 uncultured Oscillospiraceae bacterium
ATAACAAATATTTTAGTGTTGGGCACCACTTGTTTCATAACCTCGTCGGTGCCTTTCGCAGAAAGGCGGATTATAAATATGTACCTCTACAACTCAGCCACCCACAAAAAGGAGCTCTTTCGGACCCACACCCCGGGGCGCGTGGAGATGTACACCTGCGGGCCCACGGTGTACCACTTCGCCCACATCGGGAACCTGCGCAGCTACATCATGGAGGACGTGCTGGAGAAGTACCTCCGGTATGAGGGATACGACGTGAACCGGGTCATGAACATCACCGACGTGGGGCACCTCTCCGGCGACAGCGACGACGGCGAGGACAAGATGCTCCTGGGCGCCCGCCGGGAACACAAGACCGTCATGGAGATCGCCAAATTCTACACCGACGCCTTCTTCGAGGACTGCCGGAAGCTGAACATCAAGACGCCGGACACGGTCCAGCCCGCCACCGGCCTCATCCCGGAGTTCATCACCATGATAGAGGGCCTTCTGGACAAAGGGTACGCCTACGTCGCGGGGGGGAACGTGTATTTTGACACGTCGAAGCTCCAGCGCTACCACATCTTCTTCGACCACGACGAGGAGGACCTGCAGGTGGGCGTCCGGGAGGGCGTGGAGGAGGACGTGAACAAGCGGAACAAAAACGACTTCGTTCTCTGGTTCACCAAGTCAAAATTCGAGGACCAGGCCCTGAAGTGGGACTCCCCCTGGGGCGTGGGGTACCCGGGCTGGCACATCGAGTGCTCCGCCATCTCGCTCAAGTACAACGGGGAGTATCTGGACCTGCACTGCGGCGGCATCGACAACGCTTTCCCCCACCACACCAACGAGATCGCCCAGTCCGAGAGCTACCTGGGCCACCCCTGGTGCCCCCAGTGGTTCCATGTCCACCACCTGAACACCCCCGAGGGGAAGATGAGCAAGTCCAAGGGCAAGACACTCACCGTCCCCACCCTGGAGGAGGAGGGGTACGACCCGCTGGCCTACCGGTTCTTCTGCCTTCAGAGCCACTACCGCAAGGCGCTGGTGTTCACCTGGGAGAATCTGGACAACGCCGCCGGGGCCTACGCCAAGCTCATCGCCCGGGTGGCCGCCCTCAAACCGGAGGACGGGGAGACGGACGCCGCCGTTGTGGCCGAGTACCGGCAGAGGTTTATGAAAGCCATGAGCGCGGACCTGAACACATCCCTGGGCGTCACCGCCCTCTACGACGCGCTGAAGGCAAAGACGAACGACGCCACGCGCCTGGCCATCCTGGCCGACTACGACTCCGTCCTCAGCCTGAGCCTCCTGGAGAAGGCCGCCCAAAAGCGGGCCGAGGAAGCCAAAGCCGCCGCCAGCGCCACCGTCAGTTCCGGCGTCACCGTCACCGGCGAGGGCGACCCGGAGATCGACGCCCTGGTCCTTCAGCGGGCCCAGGCCAAAAAGGCCAAAAACTTCGCCGAGGCCGACCGGATCCGGGACGAGCTGAAAATGAAAGGCATCGAACTCACCGACGTGTCCGGCGGGGTGGTGTGGAAGAGGATATAGCGCTATAGGCGGCCAAAAAAGCGTTGCGGCGCGGACCATATCAGCTTTTGCTTCCGCTTGACGGAAAGCGCTCCGGCGCCGTTCGCAGTCCTTTGACCCGTTGACGAATTCCGGCGTTTTTTCCGGCGGGACTTGACATTTCGAACAAAATTTCGTACAATATGCGTTACGACTTTTGGATGGGAGGTGTGTCCGTGGAGATCGGCGGGGTGGAGCTTCCATCGGCGCTGGCGCTGGCGCCTATGGCCGGGGTGACGGATCTGGCCTTCCGGAGCATATGCCGGGAGCAGGGCGCCGGGTACACCGTCACGGAGATGGTGTCCTCCATGGCGCTGATGCACCAGGACAAAAAGTCTCTGCGCCTCCTGGAGCTGGGGGAGAACGAGGCTCCGGCGGCGGTGCAGATCTTCGGCTCGGACCCGGTCTGCATGGGGGAGGCGGCGGACAAGGTGTGCGGGCTCACCCGGTGCGATGTGCTCGACATCAACATGGGCTGTCCCATGGGCAAGATCGTGAACGCCGGGGACGGCTCGGCGCTCATGAAAAACCCGGAGCTGGCGCAAAGGATCGTCGAATCGGTGGTCCGCTGTTCCGACCGGCCCGTCACCGTCAAGCTCCGCAAGGGCTGGGACGGGGGACACGTCAACTGCGCGGAGTTCGCCCGGATGTGCGAGGACGCCGGAGCCTCCGCCGTCACCGTCCACGGCAGGACCCGGGAGCAGATGTATTCAGGGCACGCCGACTGGGACGCCATCCGCGCGGTGCGGGAGGCGGTGTCAATTCCAGTAATTGCTAACGGCGATGTGTTCACCGCCGGGGACGCCGTGCGCATACTAAAAACGACCGGGGCGGACGCGGTGATGATCGGCCGGGGCTGTCAGGGCTACCCGTGGCTCTTCGCCGAGGCGAAAGCCGCGCTGGAGGGCCGGGAGGTCCCGTCGCCTCCGCCCTACTCCCGGCGGATCAGGACGGCTGTGCGGCAGATCCGCATGGCAAGCGAGCATCTGGGCGAAAAATCCGCCTGTCTGGAGGCCCGGAAGCACCTGGCGTGGTATCTCCACGGGATGCCCCGGGCGGCTTTTTTCAGGAATCAGATCATGTCGGTGGAGACGCTGGCGGACGTGGAAAATGCGGCGCGGGACATTTTGGACTTTCTGCGCGACGAGGAGAGGAGGGGAGAGCGTGACGGCTGAGGAGGAGCTGAAGGCGGTGCGGGCGGCGGCCTCGGGGGACGGGGCGGCCTTTGAGCGCATCGTCCGGGAACACCAGAAGAACGTGTACAGTCTGGCCTGGAAGCTGACGGGCAACGAACAGGACGCGCTGGACGCCTCCCAGGACGCTTTTCTGAAGGCGTATCAGAATCTCAGATCCTTCCGGGGCGACAGCAGGCTTTCGGTGTGGCTCTACCGGCTCACCTACAACGCCAGCATGGACATCATCAAGCGGTCCCGCCGGGGCAAACTGGTGCCCATGCCCACGGACGAAGAGGGCGGGGCCCTGGACATCCCCGACGAATCCCCCACCCCGGCGGAATCCTTCGAGCGCCGGGAGACGCTGGAGGAGGTCCGCGCGGCGGTGCTGGAGCTGGACGAGGACAAGCGGACCATACTCATCATGCGGGAGTATCAGAGCATGAGCTACACGGACATCGCCCGGGCGCTGTCCCTGGAGGAGGGCACCGTCAAGTCCCGGCTGGCCAGGGCCAGGGCGAGCCTTGCGGAAATTCTGAAAAAACGTGGAACAATTGCCGGCGGCGCACAGTCAAATAATCAGAACGCCAAAACAAGGGAGGTGCGGCGGCGTGGGCGATCATGATCGCTTCTATGAGCTCATCAGTCTTTCCGTCGACGGCGCTCTTGACGCCGCGGGACAGCGGGAGCTCGAGGACCATCTGGCCGAATGTGCCGAATGCCGGGAGCTTCTTGCGTTACTGACCGGCGTACACAAGACGCTGGACCTGAATATAGAACCGCCCGAGGCGCTGATCACCGGCGTCATGGAGGGCGTGGAGCGCGTGAGCAGGACCCGCGGAACCGTCCGGGTCCGCAGAACGGGCATTTTTGTCGGCTTCGCGGCGGCGGCAGCCGTCCTGGCCCTGGCGGTCCTGCCCAAATCATCCACCGTCACCACGGAGGACACGGTCGGCGGGGAACCGGCCATCGCCTCCTATAGCCTGGAGGACGGCATCCCCGTGGATACCGGGGACGGAACAACGGCCCTGGACGCCGGGGAAGAGGATATGGCGGTGGACGCCATCGACGGCGCCGGGGACTCCGTGGGTCTCCTGCGGGGGAGCGCCTTTGCCCTCCCGCTGAACGCCGGAGGCACTCTGGAGGAGCACTGCGCCGGGTATTACGCGGTGGCCTGGTTCGAGGAGGTGCCCCGGGAGATCCGTGAGCAGGGAAGCGAGTACCTGTTCTCCGACGGCAGCGTGGGCTGGGACATCAGCGAGGAGCTTTTTGAGCGCTACTCCGGCGATGCGGTCCAGATCGACTGGCCCGCCCCCGACGGCGAGGGCATCATGGCCGTCAGCGCGTCTGAAAGCTGATCCCTTTTTCCTTTTTCTTTCATCCCCCACAGGTCTTGCCCCGTGGGGGATACTTTTCGCCTTTGGAAAATTTACTGTTGATATTTTTGAAATTATGGTGTATAATATATATTGCGTTACGGCGCGGAGTAGAGCCGCGATAGTTGGGGAGATAGCGGTGCCCTGTGACCCGCAATCCGCTGCAGCGGGGATGAACTCCTGCCCCCGGCCGTGCGATGTGTCGTCTGCCGTCAGGAAAAGGTGTTGATGAGCCGGTCTCACGCAACGTCGGAGCGTGAACCATGTCAGGCGGGGAACCGAGCAGCATTAAGCGGAAACCGACGTGTGCCGCGAGGCTGCCGGCTCTGAGCCGGTTCCTGATGTACCGGGTATATCGTTCGTGTCAAAGGCAGGTTCGCGGCTCCACTGCGCGCCGTGGCGCGAAAAGGAAAAAGTGTGACTGTAACACTAATACCCAATCAAGATAAGACATTCGCGGCAGTCTTTTTAGCGTCACACTTCGTCAGCCGTCTTGGAAATACATACAGTATTCCCTGCGATGTCTTCCTCGTCTGACGCTAAAAATCCTCGCCGCTCGGTGTCTTTTTTGATTGGATATTAGTATAAGCCCGGAAAACCGGGCTTTTTTTGGGTATTGCGGGGTGAAAAGCTTGTATCAGGCACTTTATCGGAAATACCGCCCCCACCGGTTCGAAGACGTGGTGGGCCAGGACCACATCACCGAGACCCTCCGCCGCCAGGTGGAGCTGGGCCGGACGGGACACGCCTACATCTTCGTAGGCACCCGTGGCACCGGGAAGACCACCTGCGCCAAGATCCTCTCCAAGGCCCTCAACTGCCTCCACCCCGTCAACGGCGACCCCTGCAATGAGTGCGACGCCTGCCGGGGCATCGACTCCGGGAACATCCTGGATGTCATCGAGATCGACGCCGCCTCCAACGGTACCGTGGAGGACATCCGCGCCCTCCGGGACGCCGCCAACTACATCCCCTCCGACGTGAAAAAGCGCGTTTACATCCTGGACGAGGCCCACATGATCACCTCGGCGGCTTTCCCGGCGCTGCTGAAAATTTTAGAGGAGCCGCCGGAGCACCTGGTTTTCATCCTGGCCACCACCAATCTGGATAAGATTCCCATTACCATCCTCTCCCGCTGTCAGCACTTCGCCTTCCGGCGGATCATGCCGGAGGACATCGCCGGGCGGCTCAAATACGTGGCCTCTCAGGAGGGCTTCGGCCTCACCGACGGGGCGGCGGGCCTCCTGGCGCGCTTGGGCGACGGCTCCATGCGGGACGCACTGTCCCTTTTGGACCAGTGCCTGCCCGCCCGGACCGTGGACGAGGCTTCGGTGATCCGGGCCGTCGGCATCATGGGTGCCGAGGACACCGTTGCCATCTGGCGGGCCATGACCGCCGGGGACACCGCCGGGGCGCTGGAGCGCTTCAACGGGTGCTACCGGGGCGGCGCGGAACCGGCGGCCATCCTGCGGGACCTTCTGGGCCTTGCCAGGGATATGCTGATGGTCCGCGTGGCGCCAAAGGGCGCCGCCTCCCTGCTCACCGGCGCTTTCGACGCCGGGACCCTTACCGAGCTTACGGACAGCGTGGGAACGGAGCAGCTTCTGGCCGTTTCGGAGATCCTTCAGAAGGAGGTCAACTCCATGAAGGACTCCCGGGACAAGCGCGTCAAGGCGGAGCTATGCCTGGTGAAGCTCGTCGGCGCCCTGTCCGGCGAGTACCGGGAGCCGGAGCCTCCGAGCCCCCGGAAGTCCGCCCGGCCCGCCGCAAAGCAAACGGCCGCCGCGAAGCGGGAGGTCCCCGCTCCCCCGGTCCCGGACATGGAGCTTGACGCGCCGCCCCCCTGGGAGGACGCGGATATCCCCCCCGCGGCGGAGGACGCGCCTCCCCCGGCGCCCCCACGGGAGAAACCGCCGACCGGGCGGCCCAAATCCGACGCGCCGGTTGGACCGGCACCCGCGACCGGTCCGGCGGAGGAGTCCGGAGAGAGCGCCCCGGCGGCCTATGACGGGGACGACTGGTGGGGCGAGGTGTTGAAGCGGTGCTCGCAGACCCTGGACAACACCCAGCTGGGTCCCCTGTCGGTCCGGGAGAGCGCCGTCCCGGATCTGAGAGACACGAAGCTCACGATCTACGCCAGGAACTTCTTCGTCCAGATGCAGATCGATACCGACCCCGTCCGCAGGGCCGTGGCCGAGGCCGCCTCCCGGATCTTCGGCAAGCCCATAAGCGTCCATGTGGTCATGGGCGCGCCCCCGGAGGGCGTGGGGCCCAAAAAGCCGGGCCTGGACGATCTGGCGCGGTTCGACGGGATCGTCAAATTCACCTGACGCGGAACAGAAAGCTTACGGATTTTTAAATCTCACATAAAATACAACATTTCAGGAGGTACACAAGATGGCAAAGGGCGGATTCCCCGGCGGCAGGATGACCGGGGGCATGAACATGAACATGATCAAGCAGGCCCAGAAGATGCAGCAGGAGCTTCTGCGCCAGCAGCAGGAGATCGAGGAGCGGGAGTTCACCGCCTCCGCCGGAGGCGGGATGGTGACCGCCACCGTCAACGGCCGGAAGGAGCTTCTCAAGCTGACCGTCGACCCTGACGCGGTCATCGACGCGGAGACCCCCGAGGACGCGGAGATGGTCTCCGACGCCGTGATGGCCGCCGTCAACGAGGCCCTGACCAAAGCGTCCCAGGAGATGGGCGCCGCCATGGGCAAGCTCACCGGCGGGCTGAATCTTGGTTTCTGAAAACTATGGAACCTCTGAACAAATCGCCGCACCGATCTTGACGGCATCTTTTCCGCCATATTCCATCAAATAATTTTGAAATACACAAAGTATTCCTGCAATTTTTTGATTTCATCTGGCGAAAAATCTGCGCGTCAATCTCGGCACTTCGATTTATTCAGAGGTTCCCTATAATAATGTGCGAAAATTTTCTTACAACTATCGCCCGCCCAATTTTCCCTTGCGCCGCAAGGCTTTCCGCCCTTCAAGAATTTCCCATCACCCCCGCATACCCCCGTTTGACACCAATTTGACACCAAATCCGAAAATCCGCCAGTAGTGACACCATACAGACCCATGCTCCGATTTGAGCGCACACGCGCTGTGCGTTGAAATCAGAGCATGACACCGCGCGCAAAAAAATAGGGGCTGTGAAAAAAGCCCCCTAAAAAGGGAAGAGAGTTACCAAGACCCCCCTGGTAACCCTCTTCCCTTTTTGGTATAATTATTTTATGAAAACAAACCATACCGATACACATTATAGTCCAACGCAGGGAAGATTTCCAGAGTTTTTTGAAGAAAGTTTGGAGATCGGCGATGTGGTTTTCGAATTCGACGAGATCTGCGAGGAGATCGGGATAGAGCGGTATCTGAAGCCGGCGGAAATCAGCTTTTTGGGCCGGCCGGGGTACAATAGGGTCGATCTTTTGAAGACCGCGTTGTTTGGAGCGATGGACAAGACATTGGCGTCACTTCGGGAGCTTGAGGACGCCTGCAAGGTGAACCTCAGGTACAGACATCTCATGAAGAACGAGACGCCCAGCTACCGGACATTCGGGTATTTCATAGCGGAGGAACTCAGCGAGAGCATCGGGGACATCTTCAAGGCCGTCATGGGGTACATATGCGAGAAGGACCATGTGGACCTTCAACACCTGTAAACAGAGGTGTTCATGTGTTTCGTGAGATTGAATGCCGGCATTTGAACGCATATGTGGAAACATTGGCTGGTTACGGAAGAAACACCGTCAGTTTCCACATATCTTATCTGAATCGTTTGATGAAGTACGCCCTCCAACAGGGCTACTGTTCAGCTTTTTTAGGTAAGAAATGAGGATAAAACGATATGGCAAATATGATTTCGGAATGGGTCCGTTGCCCTGTCTGCGGGAACAAAACGAGGTTGCAGATACGGAAAGATACGGAACTGAAAAACTTTCCTCTCTATTGTCCAAAGTGCAAACAGGAAAGTTTGATCGACGCAAAGAATTTACAGGTAACAGTGATTAAAGGGATTGAAGCGAAAACAGCGAAATGATTATTGCTACAATAATTCCCGTATGTCGGGTAACAACACATCAGCAAAGAGCCAGACGCACAGACGCAGAGCCGATGATTTTGTGAGAACCCTCACAGGTCGTCGGCTCTTATTTCATATTCTTACTAATCTGCCCAGCGGCAGAAAAGAAAAAAACCGCTGCCGGGCAGGTGATCTTT
>CANQKZ010000137.1 GCA_947624585.1 uncultured Oscillospiraceae bacterium
TACGAGTCCCTGCACTTATGCGATTGAACCGCCGTGTACGGAACCGTACGCACGGTGGTGTGGGAGGTCGGCCCCGTCAGGGGCCTCCTACCCGATTTTGGGACTTCTCTCAGAACAACCCGATGTTGGACAGCACCGCCACGAAGAGGAAGACGGTGACCACGCTGAAGGCGGTGGTGAGGGCCACGATCTCCCCGGCCAGCTTCACGTTGCCGCCCAACGTCTGGGCCATGGGGGTGGAGGCCACGGCGGTGGGGGAGGCGAACATGGCCAGCAGCGAGGCCATGGCGGCGCCCCGGTAGCCCAGCAGAGCCATGACGGTCATACATACGGCGGGCACGGCCACCAGCTTGCAGAACACCGCCGCCAGCAGGCGGCCCTTGTGGCTGACCATGCTCTTGAAGGACAGCATGGCGCCTAGCACCACCAGCGCCAGGGGCGAGGCCATAGTCCCCAGTGTGATAAGGGGCTGACAGACGATCTCCGGCAGGCGGATGCCGGACAGGTTCGCCAGCGCCCCGAAGATCCCCGCCAGGACCAGGGGATTCTTGACGATCTGCCACAGGGTCTTCCGCCAGTTCATCCGGCCGCCCCGCATCACCTCAAAGTCGACGACCGCCAGGATGTTCAGAAGCGGCACCACCACCACGAACAGGGCCGCCGTGATGGCCGCCCCCTCGTCCCCGGCGATGGCGCGGCTGATAACGGTGCCGAACAGCACCGTGTTGGAGCGGTAGATGCCCTGGGCCACCGTGGGCACGTCGGCCCGGTCCGGGATGGTCCTCTTGCACACCAGCAGCGCCGCCACGAAGGAGGCGGTGATGAGCCCCGCCGTCCACAGCATCAGCGGCCATTGGAAAGCCGCGCCCAGGTCGGCGTTGTATATGTCGAAAAACAGCGAGAGGGGGATGAAAACCTTGAAGATGGCGGCGTTCATCTCCTTGAGCGTGTTCTCGCTGAAAAGGCCCAGCAGGCGTGTCAGCACCCCGATGCCCATGTAGACCACCAGGGGGACCACCACGTTGAAGGCCAGCGCAAAGCCCTGCATATCGTTTTACCTCGGATCAGCAGAATTTTTTGAAAAAGGCGCACTCCTCGCCGTTGCACACGGCGGCCTGGGGGTTGCGCATATCCGCGTGGAACACGTGGCCCAGCGGCGTCTTCGCGTCACCGTAGACGTGGAGCTCAAAGGGGACGGCGGCCTCCACCAGGCTTCGCGCCATATTGAGAGCGTCAAACCGGAGGAAATCTTCGTTGCACGTCATGAGGAAAGCGGGCGGGAAACCGCCCGTCACGTGGCGCGGCGCGTCCACGGCGGCTACGGTTTTTTCCGTGACCCCGCCGGACAGCACCGCCAGCATCAGGTCCCGGTCCGTCGCGCTCCGGGGCAGCTCGTGGTGGTAGGAGCCGCAGTTCAGGGCCACGGCACGGGGCGCGAAGCCCGCCGGGGCGGAGAAATCCCAGGTCTTGGCGTAGTCGGGATTCGTACACATGGCGCAGAACAGGGACAGGATGTGCCCTCCGGCGGAGTCGCCCACGGCGAAGATCCGCTCCCGGTCGAAGCCGTACCGCTCCGCGCTGTCCAGCACCCACTGAAAGACGGAGCAGGTGTCCTGGAGGCTTGCCGGGAACAGGTGCTCCGGGGCCAGGCGGTAGGTGAAGTTGACCACGGCGAAGCCCCGCCGGGCCAAATCCATGCAGTAGAACTGATACGTCTCCTTGGTGCCGTAGACCCACCCGCCGCCGTGGACGTTGACGATCACTGGCAGAGGCCGGTCCCCGGCGTCCTTCGGGCGGTACACGTCCAGGACCTGAAAGACCGGGTCCGGTCCGTAGGGGATGTCGTCGAACCGCGCCACATCCTCCGGGGTGGCAAGCCCCGCGTCCCGTTTGTCGTCGCTGGCCTTCATTTCGCTCCGCGCCCGGAGCAGCTCATCCATCATAAAAACGCCTCCGTTCTTTTTCTTCTGATTTTACTCCGCTTTTCCCCCGGTGTCAAGTAAAGCCGAAAAAACGGGGAAGTCCGGCGCACCTGTTGAAAAAGGCGGACATACGCGGTACAATGGGAAAAATCGAATTTGGAGGCGGTCTTATGTGGCTGGCGGCGGCGGTGGCGTCCGCGTTTTTCGCGGGGGTCACATCGATTTTGGCAAAGCTTGGGATACGCAAGACGGACTCGGACCTGGCGACGGCGCTGAGGACCGGGGTGGTGCTGATCTTCTCCTGGCTCATGGTGTTTGTGGCGGGCTCGGCGGGGTCCGCCGGGGACATCGGCGGCAGGTCCCTCCTGTTCCTGGTGCTGTCGGGCCTCGCCACGGGGGCAAGCTGGATGTGCTATTTCAAGGCCTTGAGCATGGCGGACGTGAACCGGGTGGCGCCGGTGGACAAGTCCAGCACCGTCCTGACCGTCCTTCTGGCGATCCTCCTCTTTCATGAGACGAACGCCCTGCCCGTGAAGCTGACGGGGACGGCGCTTCTGGCTGTGGGGGTCCTGCTGATGATCGAGCGCCGGGAGACGGACGGGCGGAATCAACGGGGCTGGTTCCTCTACGCCGCCCTCTCCGCCCTGTTCGCGGCGCTGACGTCGATTTTGGCGAAGGTGGGCATCTCGGGGGTGGAGTCCAACCTGGGCACCGCCATCCGCACCTGCGTGGTGCTGGTCATGGCCTGGGCCATCGTGTTTTTGCGGGGCAAACAGGCGGGCCTCCGGGACCTGAACAGGCGGGAGCTTCTCTTCATCGTTCTTTCGGGCCTGGCCACCGGGGCAAGCTGGCTTTGCTACTACTACGCCATCCAGAATGGCGCGGTCAGCGCGGTGGCTCCCATCGACAAGCTCAGCGTGGTCTTCACCGTGGCCTTCAGCTTCTTCTTCCTCCGTGAAAAGCTCTCCCGCCGCGCCCTCCTGGGCCTTTTCCTGATGGCGTCGGGGACGCTGATGATGGCGATTTGGGCCTGATACTAAGGAACCTCTGAACAAATCGCCGCACCGATCTTGACGGCATATTTTCCGCCATATTTCGTCAAAAAATTTTGAAATACACAAAGTATTCCTGCAATTTTTTGCCTTCATCTGGCGAAAAATCTGCTCGTCAATCTCGGCACTTCGATTTATTCAGAGGTTCCCTAATATTCAAGGAACCTCTGAACAAATCGCCGCACCGACCTTGACGGCATTTTTTCCGCCATATTTTGTCAAAAATTTTGAAATACACAAAGTATTCCCGCAATTTTTTGCCTTCATCTGGCGAAAAATCTGTTCGCCAATCTCGGCACGTCGATTATAGCGATCCGATGAAATAATGGCGCGAAAGGAGGCGATGACAATGAGTGCAGGGCGAGGAGGACGCAGGTGGGCTGACGCCCATCAAGGACGACGACGCTAGCCTCGCTCATTGGCGCGCCGAACTTGCGTCATTATTTTATTGGATTGCTATAATTCAGAGGTTCCTTAATTAAAAGCGGCCATTCGCGGTGGTCTTTTTCGCGTCATACTTCGTCAGTCTGCTTGAAAATACGAAAGTATTCCCCGCGCAGACTTCCTCGTCTGACGCGAAAAATTCTCGCCGCCAGGTGTCTTCTTTTAAATAGATATTAGTGTGATGCCAAAAACGCTGAAAATTTGCACAAATTTCTTGACGTGTCCGGCGGAATCATTGTATAATTTACGCTGAGGTGACGCGCATGAACGCAAAAAAGTACAGGAAGAACCTTCTCCTGGCGGTGAAGATCGGCATCGGCAGCAGCGTCGCCATCTTCCTCGCCCAGAGCCTGCATTTGGAATACGCGGTGTCGGCGGGCACGGTGTGTCTGCTGACGCTGATGACCTCGAAGCTGGAGACCTTCCGGCTGTCCGCCAGCCGGTTCGCCACCTTCGCCCTGACCCTGGGGCTGTCGATTTTGGTGGTGGCCCATGTGGACAACATCTGGCTGGCCTACGGGCTCATTCTGATGACGGTGGTGTTTATCACCGAGTCGCTGGGCTTGCGCACCACCATCTCCGTCAACGCGGTGATGGCGGCGCACCTGGTGACCAGCCGGGACCTGAGCGGGGCCTCCATCCGCAACGAGTTTTTGCTGGTGCTCATCGGCGTAACGCTGGCGGTGCTTCTCAACCTCTTCCACGCCAACTGGATCCACCGCCGCCAGATCACAGCCAATATGCGCCGGGTGGAGGCGGAGCTCCAGGGGATCCTCACCGACGTGGCCGCGTATCTCCGGGCCGGGAACACCGGCGGCGAGGTGTGGCGGGAGATCGGCGGGCTGGAGAAGGAGCTGCAAGGGTACATCAACAGCGCCTACGAGTACCAGGACAACACCTTCCATTCTCACCCGGCCTACTACATATCGTATTTTGAGATGCGCCTGGAGCAGTTTCAGATCCTCCACCGGCTCCACTATGAGATCAAGCGCATCCGCTCCCTGCCCCAGCAGGCGGCGGTGGTGGCGGAGTATCTGGAGTACCTGGCGCGGTATGTGGTGGAGGTCAACAGCCCGGACAAGCAGATCGAGCGCCTCAACGAGCTCTTCGAGAATATGCGCCATCAGGAGCTCCCCAAGACCCGGGAGGAATTTGAGAGCCGCGCCATCCTGTACCACGTCCTCATGGACCTCCAGGACTTCCTCCACTGCAAGAGCCGCTTCGTGGAGCGGTTGGACGGGAGGCAGAGAAAGCTCTACTGGAAGCAGAAGGGATAATGAAAACGGGCCGGATCATCACTGAACGGTCGGCGCGGCGGGGAAGAATGATCCTTGCTTTTGAAAGGGAAACGCGGTATACTGTCCGGAGAAACCAAAGGAGCGATGGTATGGACGGCAAAAAGAATCCCGCCCCCGCCGCGGTCGAGGTGCGCGGCGGGCGGGTACACAATCTCAAAAACATCGATGTGGACATCCCCCTGAACAAACTGACGGCCGTGGCCGGAGTGTCCGGGTCCGGGAAGTCCTCCCTGGCGCTGGGCATCCTCTACGCGGAGGGATCCCGGCGATATCTGGAATCTCTTTCCACCTACACCCGGCGGCGGATGACCCAGGCGGAGCGGGCCAACGTGGACGAGATGCTGTACATCCCCGCCGCCCTGGCCCTCCGGCAGAGGCCGGGGGTGCCCGGCATCCGCAGCACCTTCGGCACCGGGACGGAGCTTTTAAATTCCCTGCGGCTCATGTTCTCGCGCCTGGCCTCCCACCGGTGCCCCAACGGGCACTACGCCCCGCCCTCCGTCCACGCGGCGGTGGACATGGAGCTTGTGTGCCCGGAGTGCGGGGCGCATTTCTTCACCCCCGGCGCGGAGTCGCTGGCCTTCAACAGCCAGGGGGCCTGCAAGACCTGTGACGGCACGGGCATCGTGCGCATCGTGGACGAGTCCACCCTGGTGCCCGACGAGTCCCTGACCATCGACGAAGGGGCCGTGGCCCCCTGGCAGACGCTGATGTGGTCGCTGATGAAGGACATCGCCCGGGCCATGGGCGTCCGCACCGACGTGCCCTTCCGGGAGCTGACACAGAGGGAGCGGGACATCGTCTTCCACGGCCCGGCGGTGAAGAAGAATATCATCTACCAGAACAAGACCAGCGGCGCCATGGGCGACATGGATTTCACCTACTTCAACGCCACCTACACCGTGGAAAACGCCCTCTCCAAGGTGAAGGACGAGAACGGCATGAAGCGCGTGGAAAAATTTCTCAAGCAGGACGTGTGCCCCGACTGCGGCGGCACGCGCCTTTCCGAGGAGGCGAGGGCGCCGCGTCTCAGAGGCATCTCCCTGGCGGACGCCTGCAAAATGACGCTGGCGAACCTCGTTGAATGGGTCCGGGGCGTGCCGGAAACGATGCCGCCGGAGATGCGGGCCATGGCGGAGAGCATCTGCGACTCCTTCCTGGGGGCGGCACGGCGGCTTGTGGACCTGGGCCTTTCCTATCTCACTCTGGATCGGGCGGCCTCCACCCTGTCCACCGGGGAGCGGCAGAGGATGCAGCTGGCCCGGGCGGTGCGCAACAGGACCACCGGGGTACTCTATGTGCTGGACGAGCCCTCCATCGGCCTTCACCCGGCCAACATGGAGGGCCTCACCGGCGTCATGCGGGACCTGCTGGCCGACGGCAACACCGTGGTCCTGGTGGACCATGACACCCACGTCCTCCGTCAGGCGGACTGGCTCATCGAGATGGGCCCCGGCGCCGGGGCGGTCGGCGGCACGGTCATCGCCCAAGGGCCCCTCCCCGAGGCGGTCCGCGCCCCAGCCTCCCGCATAGGGCCCTACATCACCGGGGAGGCGGACATCCGTGTGGGGGAGCGGGTCCGGGCGGAGGAGGTGTTCGATCTGGGGACCATACACCTGTCCACCTCCCAAATCCACACGGTGAAGCCCCTGGAGGCGGATTTCCCCAAGGGGCGGCTCATCGCGGTGACGGGCGTCTCCGGCTCCGGCAAGACCACCGTGGTCCTGGAGAGCCTGATCCCCGGCCTGGAGGCGTCCATCCACGGGAAAAAGCCGCCCGCCCACGTGCGGTCTGTGCGGGCGGAGGGCATATCCCAGGTGAAGCTCATCGACGCCACGCCCATCGGCATCAACGTCCGCTCCACCGTGGCCACCTACGCCGACGTCCACGACGAGCTGCGCAAGGTCTTTGCCCGTTCCCCGGAGGCGAAGGCCCGGGGGCTGAAGGCCGGGGACTTCTCCTACAACACCGGGCGTCTCCGCTGTCCCACCTGCGACGGCACCGGGCAGATCAGCCTGGACGTGCAGTTCCTGCCGGATGTGGACATCCCCTGCCCCGACTGCGGCGGGTCCCGGTACGGGCGGGACGCCTCTCTCATCCGCCGGGAGCCCAAAAAGGGCGGCAGGGCCTCCACATTGCCGGAGCTGATGGACATGAGCGTGGACGAGGCCCTGTCCGCCTGCGCCGACCTGCCCCTGGTGGCCCGGCGGCTGGCGGTGCTCCGGGAGCTGGGCCTGGGGTATCTGACGCTGGGCGAGGAGACGCCCAACCTGTCCGGCGGCGAGGCCCAGCGGCTGAAGCTGGCCGGGGAACTGGGGCGCGGGCAGTCGGACTCCGTATTCGTCTTCGACGAGCCCACCATCGGCCTCCACCCCCTGGACGTGGAGACGCTTCTGCGGGTCTTCCGCCGCCTCACCGACAGCGGCGCCACAGTGATCGTCATCGAGCACGACCTGGACCTCATCCGCAACTCCGACTACGTCATCGACATGGGTCCCGGCGGCGGCGAGCTGGGAGGCCAAATCGTCGCCTTCGGCACCCCCGAGGAGGTTTCCCGCTGCCCGGAGAGCCTGACCGGGAAGTATCTCAGAACCGATGCGACAATATAAAAGGCGGGGCCGAGGCCCCGCCTTTATGCGGTATATTCCGTTAAGCACCGAATCGATCTCGGCGCATGGATCGATTCATACTAAGGAACCTCTGAATAAATCGAAGTGCCGAGATTGACGAGCAGATTTTTCGCCAGATGAAGGCAAAAAATTGCGGGAATACTTTGTGTATTTCAAGATTTTTTGACGAAATATGGCCGAAAATATGCCGTCAAGATCGGTGCGGCGATTTATTCAGAGGTTCCCTAATGTTCAATTAAAAGAAGACACCGAGCGGTGAGGATTTTTCGTGTCAAGCGAGGAAGGCGGCACCGGGAATACTTTATGTATATGTATTTCCAAGCCGTATGACGAAGCTTGACGCGAAAAAGGCCGTCGCGAATGTCTTGCCTTGATTGAATATTAGTATCAGAGGTTCCCTGGTATAAAATCATCCCCGGAGCAGCGGAGCATCGGAGGACAAAAGGGGGAGCCGCCTGGTTGATCCGGCGGCTCTCCACGCGCGGGGGGATGAACCCCCTTCGCATTATTTCAGGTTGTTCTCCAGAGTCTCCAGGTTCTCCTCCAGCTCGCGGGGCAGCTTGCCCTCGCCGACCTGGCCGAAGAACTTGCGGATGTCGGCGGCCTCGCCGCGCCACACGTCCTTGTCGATGGTCAGCAGCTCGCGCAGGGTCTCGGGGGAGACCTCGTCCTCGATGCCCTCCAGATTGATGTCCTCGGGGTTGGGCATGTAGCCGATGGGGGTCTCCACGGCGTCCACCTCACCGGCGCAGCGCTTCAGGATCCACTCCAGCACGCGCATATTGTCGCCGAAGCCCGGCCAGAGGAAGTTGCCCTCGTCGTCGGTGCGGAACCAGTTGACATGGAAGAT
>CANQKZ010000138.1 GCA_947624585.1 uncultured Oscillospiraceae bacterium
GAGGGCGTCGGCGCCGAAGCGGTCGATCATCTCGATGGGGTCCACGCCGTTGCCGGCGGATTTGGACATCTTCTTGCCCTGGGGGTCCCGGATGAGGCCGTGGATGAGGACCGTCTTGAAGGGCTCGCGCTTCATGTGCTCCATGCCGGAGAAGATCATCCGGGCCACCCAGAAGAAGATGATGTCGTAGCCCGTCACCAGCACGTCGGTGGGGTAGAAATACTGGAGGTCCTCGGTGTCGTCGGGCCAGCCCAGGGTGGAGAAGGGCCAGAGGGCGGAGCTGAACCAGGTGTCCAGCACGTCGGGATCCCGCTCGATGTTCTTGGAGTGGCAGTGCTCGCACTCCGTGGGGTCCGTGCGGCTCACGGTCATGTGGCCGCAGTCCTTACAGGTCCAGGCGGGGATCTGGTGGCCCCACCACAGCTGCCGGGAGATACACCAGTCGCGCACATTGTTCATCCAATTGAGGTAAGTCTTGGCAAACCGGTCGGGGACAAACTTGATGGTGCCGTCCTCCACGACTCTTATGGCCTCTTTCGCCAACGGCTCCATCTTCACAAACCACTGGTCGGAGGCCAGGGGTTCCACGTCGGAGTGGCAGCGGTAGCAGGTGCCCACGTTGTGGACGTGGTCCTCGATCTTGACGAGATATCCCTGCTCCGTGAGGTCCGCCACGATCGCTTTTCTCGCCTCGTACCGGTCCATGCCGTTATATTTGCCGCCGTTGATGATCTTCCCGTCGCCGTCGATGACGAGAATCTGCTCCAAATTGTGCCGCAGGCCCACCTCGAAGTCGTTGGGGTCGTGGCAGGGGGTCATCTTGACGCAACCGGTCCCGAAGGAGCGGTCCACGTATTCGTCGGCCACGATGGGGATCTCACGGTTCACGAGAGGCAGGATACAGGTCTTGCCCACGAGGTGAGCATACCGCTCGTCCTCGGGGTTCACGGCCACGCCGGAGTCGCCCAGCATGGTCTCGGGCCGGGTGGTGGCCACGGTCACATAGCCGGAGCCGTCGGACAGGGGGTAGCGGATGTGCCACAGCTTCCCCGGCTTCTCCTGGTACTCCACCTCCGCGTCACTGAGAGCGGTGGTGCAGTGGGGGCACCAGTTGATGATGCGCTTGCCCTTGTAGATGAGGCCCTTCTCATAGAGGGAGCAGAACACCTCCCGGACGGCCCTGGAGCAGCCCTCGTCCATGGTGAAGCGCTGTCTCTCCCAGTCGCAGGAGGAGCCCAGGGTCTTCAGCTGCTCCACGATGCGGTCGCCGTACTTGTTCTTCCACTCCCACACGCGGTCCAGGAACTTCTCCCGGCCCAGGTCAAAGCGGGTCAGGCCCTCGTTCCGCAATTGCTCCTCCACCTTGATCTGGGTGGCGATGCCCGCGTGGTCGTAGCCGGGGAGCCACAGGGCGGAATATCCCTTCATGCGCTTGTAGCGGATGAGGATGTCCTGGAGGGTCTCGTCAAAGGCGTGGCCCAGATGGAGCTGGCCCGTCACGTTGGGGGGCGGGATGACGATGGTGAAGGGCTTCTTTTCGGGGTCCCTCTCGGCGTGGAAATAGCCCCCGTCCAGCCACATCTGATAGACGCGCTTCTCCACCGCCCGGGGATCGTACACTTTCGGCAGTTCTTTCATAGTACACCTTACCTTTCCGGGGCAAAAAGAAATTCGCCCCAAGCAGTATGCTCAGGGCGAACGAAAATTCATCCGCGGTACCACCTGAATTCCCCGCTTTGCGCGGGACACTCGTTCCTCTGTAACGGGAGTACCCGTCGGGGACTACGCGCCATAGACGGTATGGCTTCACCCCCGCGGCTCCGGGACGACCCTTCGGCGTTTCCCGGTCAAAGCCTCGCACCACCCGGCTTCTCTCTGGGACCTGTCCGCGCCTACTTCTTCCCCTCATCGCCATTTTGAGTTATTATAGCCGTCTTCCTCCCCTTTGTCAAGGGGAAAATCGCGGGAATGGCTTGAGATTTCCGCCGCGGTGGGGTATAATGAAGAACAGCGTCAAAAAAGGAAGTGAGTCCATGGACAGGGACAACGAATTTTTGGGGACGGAGCCTGTGGGGCGGCTGCTGTTCCGGCTGGCGATCCCCACCATCGCCGCGCAGGTCATCAATATGCTCTACAACATCGTGGACAGGATCTACATCGGCCACATGGGGCCGGAGGGGGACCTGGCGCTGACGGGGGTGGGGGTGTGTATGCCCATCATCCTGTTCGTCTCCGCCTTCGCGGCCCTCATCTGCCACGGCGGCGCGCCCAGAGCCTCCATCTTCATGGGGCAGGGGAACAAGGACGCCGCCCAGCGGACCATGGGAGGGTGCTTCACGGCGCAGCTTATGGTGTCGGCGGTGCTGACGGCGGTGATCCTCATTTGGAACAGGCCGCTGCTGCTGGCTTTCGGCGCTTCGGGCAACACCATCGACTACGCCGCCGCCTATATGTCCGTCTACGCCCTGGGGACCGTGTGCGTGGAGGTGACATTGGGCATGAACCAGTTCATCACCGCCCAAGGCTTTGCCAAGGTGGGCATGAAGACGGTGCTCATCGGCGCGGTGTGCAACATCGTTTTTGACCCGGTGTTCATCTTCGCCTTCCGCATGGGCGTCCGGGGCGCGGCGCTGGCGACGGTGCTCTCCCAGGCAGTGTCCGCCCTGTGGGTGGTGCGGTTCCTCTCCGGGGAGAAGTCCATCCTCCGTTTGACGCGGGACTCCCTGCGGGTGCGTCCGGCGCTCCTTCTCCCCTGCGTGGCGCTGGGGGTGGCGCCCTTTGTGATGCAGGCCAGCGAGAGCGTCATCACCGTGTGCTTCAACTCGTCCCTCCTGAAATACGGCTCCGACGTGGCGGTGGGGAGCATGACCATCCTGTACTCGGTGATGCAGTTCGCCATGATGCCCCTCCAGGGCCTGGCCCAGGGGTCCCAGCCCATCATCAGCTACAACTTCGGCGCCCGCAACGCCGCGCGGGTGAAGGAGGTTTTCAGGCTCCTGCTTCTGGTGAGCCTCACCTACTCCACCGCCCTGTGGGCGCTGATCATGGCCTTCCCCCAGGTGTTCGTCGCCATGTTCAACTCAAAACCGGAGCTGGTGGTCTTCGCCTCCCGGGCCCTCCGGGTCTACTGCGCCGTGATGTTCATTTTCGGCGCCCAGATCGCCTGCCAGATGACCTTCGTCTCCCTGGGCAAGGCCGCCGCCAGCGCGGTGGTGGCTGTCGTGCGGAAATTCGTCCTGCTCCTGCCCCTCATCTACATCATGCCCCTGCTGATGGCGGACAAGACCATGGCCGTTTACACCGCCGAGCCGGTGGCGGACCTGCTGGCCGTCACCTTCACCGTCACGCTGTTTTCCTTCCAGTTCCGAAAGGCGATGCGGAGCATATCGGAGTAAAGCGGTTTACATAAAATGCAAGAGGATGCCTGGCGGCGTCCTCTTTTCCTTTCAGATGAGCGTGTCCAGGATCGCGCGGCAGCCCTCGTTGACATCCCGCCAGGTTTCCCCGAATTCCCCGGTGTACCAGGGGTCCGCCACGTCACGGGGGCGGTCGGTGAAGTCCAGCAGGAGCCGCACCTTGCCCTCCGGGTCGCCGCCGAAGACGCGGAGCATATTCCGCAGGTTGGCCCGGTCCATGCCCACGATGAGGTCGAACCGCCCGTAGTCGCTCCGGGTGATCTGCCGTGCCGTCTTCCCCTCGCAGGAGAGGCCGTGGCGGGCAAGCTCCCGCCGGGCCGGGGGATAGACGGGGTTGCCGATCTCCTCGGTGCTGGTGGCCGCGGACTCGGTGTACACCTCCGCCCCGGCGTCCCGCGCCATCCGCCGCATCACGAATTCCGCCATGGGACTGCGGCAGATGTTCCCGTGGCAGACGAAAAGGATCCTTGTCATAAGCGCTCCATATGTGCAAAGTCCGGCCCCCTTTCGGGAAAAAGGGGGCCTTTTCCGGTCAATGTGTGCGAATCAGAGGTATAATACTAATATTCAATCAGAGCAAGACATTCGCGGCGGTCTTTTTTGCGTCATACTTCGTCAGACCGCTTGGAAATACATACAGTATTCCCTGCGCGTTCTTCCTCGTCTGACGCAAAAAATCCTCGCCGCTCGATGTCTCATTTTAATTGAATATTAGGGAACCTCTGAATAAGTCGACGTGCCGAGATTGGCGAAAAGATTTTTCGCCAGATGAAGGCAAAAAATTGCAGGAATACTGTATGTATTTCAAAATTTTTTGACGAAATATGGCGGAAAATATGCCGCCAAGATCGGTGCGGCGACTTGTTCAGAGGTTCCTTAGTATAACATCTCGGAATACGCCATGATGAAGGGGCCCGCGCCCTTGCCCTCGTCGGGGAGGTAGTACTCGGGGATCTCGTAGTTGTTGGTGTTGTTGGCGCTGGCCTTCAGGTAGATGTCCTCCAGGTGGTCGCCCCGGATCTTCCAGTCCACCATGCCCAAAAAGCCCCGGACGGCGGCGTTGAGGTAGGATTTGTCCAGCCAGCCGTGGCGGATGCCCTTGAGGACGGTGTAGACGATCATGGCGGTGCCGCTGGTCTCCAGGCGGTTGGTGGCGGTGACGGGCCAGTCGGCCAGGTTGGTCCAGAGGCCCTCCGCCTTCTGGTACTTGAGCATCCCCTCCACGAAGAGGCGAAGGGAGGCTTTGCGCTCCTCGATGTACTCCTCGGGCAGGACCTCCATCACGTCCACCATAGCCATACCGTACCAGCCCATGGCGCGGGTCCAGTGGAAGGGGCACACATCCCGCTGGGAGTTGGCGGCGTGGAAGTACATCCCATTGGGGGCCAGCATGGAGGAGGCCACCCAGGCCAGGCGCTCGTTGACCAGCTTCAGCTGTGCCGTGTCCCCCGTCAGGGCCGCGTAGTGGGCGATGAAGGGCTGGAGCATATAGATGCCGTCCAGCCAGACCTTGAACTTGGGCGGCTTGTCCCCCGCCCAGCTGTGCCAGTAGTTGTGGCCCAGGGCGGCCTCGGTGTACTCCTTCGCCACGATGTGGCCGGTGGAGTTTACATACGTCTCGTCCGTCAGGTCCCGGTACAGCTCCCGGCAGATCTCCATGTAGTCGTCGTGCCCGTTGGAGGCCCGCACCAGGAGGGCGGCGGTCTTATAGCAGTCGGCGCCGTGGTGGTCCACGTACCCGGCCAGGTTCGGGCTTAAGCGCTTCTTCCCGTCGCTGCCGGTGACGATCATGGCGTCCAGGTAGCGGCGGACGTAATCGGACATCTTGCCGTCCCGGTCGCCGCCCGCCTCCACGATGTCGAAGAGGCCCTCCATGACCACGCCGTTGTAGTAGCTCCAGTCGTAGAGGTAGGGCTTCACTCCGGGGGTGCGCTTCTCGTTGTCCCAGGTGAAGAACCTGTGCTCGTCGGCGACCACCGCCTCCGGCACGTTCACATCCGAAGCCACCGTCAGGTAATCGATATACATCCTGGCCCGGTCCAGGGCCGCCTGTATCCTTTCCTTGTCCATGCGCAAGCTCCTTTCAATTTTGATAGATAAGGGTAGAATACCACATTCCGGTCCCGTTTGCAACGGTTTCCCCGGGCGGAAACGATAAAAATCGCGCAAAATCGTCTCTTGAAAGTTCTGTCGGTCCCGGATAGGGAAAAACCGCCCCGAGGGGCGGCTTTCGGATATTCATGTGCGGCTCCGACCAAGGCGGGGAAGCCGGGGCGGGCGGCGGGGGGATATGCCGCCGCTCTGGCGGGCCCGGAGGCGGCGGATGCACCAGACGCAGGCGGGGATGAGGAAGATATCGGCGGCAACCCAGGCGGCGGGGGAGGCGAAGCAGGCGGCGTCGTAGCCGTAGACGGGCACCAGCACGCGGCCCACGAAGGCGCGGGCGGCCATCTCGAAGACTCCCGCCAGGATGGCGAAGGGGGAGAAGCCCATGCCCTGGATAGAAAACCGGACGATGTTCACCAGGGCCAGCTCGAAGAAGAACACGGTACCCACGCGGATAAAGCGGCTGGCGAGGCTGACAAGCAGCTCCATCCGCGCCTCCGTGGGATCCACGAACCACATGGCGCACAGGGGGGCCAGGAAGTACATGGCGGCGAAGGCGGCCAGGGAGTAGACGAAGCCCAGCAGGGAGCAGTCCCGGACGCCCTGTCCCAGACGGTCCAGCTTCCGCGCCCCGGCGTTCTGGCCGCAGTAGGTTGCCATAGCGGCCCCCATGGCGTCGAAGGGGCAGGCCAGGAGCTGTGTCACCTTGGACCCGGCGGTGACGGCGGCCACGTAGAGGCTTCCCAGGCGGTTGACGGCGGACTGGAGGATCACGGAGCCGATGGCGGTGATGGAGTACTGCAGGCCCATGGGCACCCCCATGGCTAAAAGGTCGCCCCACAGCCGCAGATCCACCCGCCGCTCCTCGCGGCTTATGCGCAGAACAGGGAATTTGAAGCGGACGAACACCAGGCACGCGGCGCCCGAGACTCCCTGGGACACCACCGTGGCGATGGCCGCGCCCGCCACGCCCAGGCGGAAGAACAGGATCAGCGTCACGTCCAGGGCGATGTTGAGGACGGAGGACAGGGCCAGGAAGTACACCGGCGTCCGGCTGTCCCCCAGGGAACGGATGACCCCCGCCAGAAGGTTGTAGAGGTAGGTGACGGGGATGCCCAGGAAGATGACAAAGATGTAGCTGTAGGACATATCGATGATGTCCGAGGGCGTGTGCATGGCCGTCAGGATCCGGCGGCAGAGGATGGCGGTGGTCACGGTCATGACCAGGGCGAAGAGGGCCGACAGGTACGCGGCGTTGGCGGTGCAGCGGCGCATCTTCGAGCGGTCCCCGGCGCCCATCTGCTGGGCCACGGGGATGGCGAAGCCGGAGCAGACGCCGGTGCAGAAGCCGATGATGAGGAAGTTGACGGAGCCGGTCGCCCCCACGGCCGCCAGGGCCTGGGCGCCCAGGAGCTTGCCGACGATCATGGTGTCCACCATGTTGTACATCTGTTGGAAGAGCAGGCCGAAAAGCGTGGGGAGCGTAAAGCCCAGTAGGAGCTTCATGGGTCTGCCGGAAGTGAGATCGCGGGTCACGGAAATTGCCTCCTGAAATAATTTCTCAAAGCCGGGATATTATAGTCCTGTCTTTGGCGCTTTCCAAGCTTAATGATGTACAAAGTTTTTGAACTAAATCGCGAAAATCTTGGCGGTTGTCACCGGTGTATGGGATGATTTTCACCGTGCGCTGGCGCTTTCAGAAAATATTTGTTTATTTTGACGGGTTGCAAGACGGGCGGAGGGGATCCTGGGGGGAGGCGGAAAAAACGGGACCGCTCCCGGCGGTCCCGTTCCGTTTTTTGGTTTTAACCTAATATCCAATTGAAAGAAGACACCGAGCGGCGAGGATTTTTAGCGTCAGACAAGGAAGACGTCGCAGGGAATACTTTACGTATTTCCAAGACGGCTGACGAAGTATGACGCTAAAAAGACCGTCGCGAATGTCTTGTTCTGATTGAATATTAGTATCAGTAGGCGATGCCCCAGATGACCATGTGTTTGGCGGGTTTGCCGCAGACGGGGCAGGTGTCGCCGATGTGGTGCTGGTCGAAGGGGATGCAGCGGCTGGTGACGCCCGCCTGCTCCTTCATCCTGACCTCGCACGCCTCGTCTCCGCACCACATCATGCGGGCGAAGCCGCCCTTCTGGCAGCCGTCCCGGACCTCCTCCACGGAGTGGGCGTCGAAGGTGTTGTCCTGAAGGTTCTTGAGGGCCTTTTCGTACATCTCCCTCTGCACGTCTTCCAGGACCTTCCCGACGGACTCGGCCACGTTGTCCAGGCTCAGGGTCAACTTCTCGCCGCCGGTGCGTTTGGCGGCGACGCAGACGTTGTTCTCGATGTCCCGGGGGCCCAGCTCCAGGCGGACGGGGACGCCCTTCATCTCATACTGCGCCGCCTTCCAGCCCATGGACTGGTCGGTAAGGTCGATATCCGCGCGGATACCGGCGTTTTTCAAGGTCGCGAGCAGGCTCTCCGCCGCCTCCCGGACGCCGGGCTTGTGCATGGCGACGGGGACCACGATGGCCTGGATGGGGGCGATCTTCGGGGGCAGGACCAGGCCGGAGTTGTCGCCGTGGGTCATGATGATGCCGCCGATCA
>CANQKZ010000139.1 GCA_947624585.1 uncultured Oscillospiraceae bacterium
CCATAACGGCCTTAAAGATGTCCTCAATGCTTTCCGACAATTCTTCCGCTATGAATGTCCCGAAGGTCCGGTAGCTGGGTGTTTCCCTGTCCATCAGGTATCTGTACCGCAGATTTACCTTGCATCGGTCTTCGATCTCCCTGAGCGACAGAAGGGCGTCTCTTGTGTCCGTCATCGCAAACAACACGGTCTTCAACATTTTGACCCTATTGTACAGAAGGCTTATCTCCTTCGGCGGCTTCAGATACTGCCCTATATTGATCTCCTCCATGATCCGGTCAAAATCGAATACCACGTCGTCGATCTCCAAACTTTCTTCAAAAAACTCTGGAAATCTTCCCTGCGATGAGCTATAATGTGTTGCGCTGTTTTTGACTTTCATATTTCAATTAATCGGGTAAAGGCTTTTATTAAATATTAGTATTGGCATCAATAACAGATATACACGTGCCAGCCGTCCTTTTGGCGGTGTTCGCGCACATGGAGGCCGGAGCGCTCCAGGGAGGAACGGACCTCAGTTTCGCGGCCGTCGATGATGCCGGAGCAGACGAAAACGCCGCCGGGGGCCAGGAGGTCCGGGACCTTGGGGGACAGGGCGATGATCACGTCGGAGACGATGTTCATGAGCACCAGCCCGAATTTCTCCCCGGAGAGACGCCGGGACAGATCCCGGTCGGAGAGCACATCCCCGGCGAAGACGGTGAGGCGGTCGGGTCCGATGTTGTTGTAGGCGGCGTTCTCCATCACCACCGCCGGGGCCTTGTCGTCGATGTCCACCCCAACCGCCCGCCTCGCCCCCAGGAGCAGGGCGCCGATGGCAAGGATGCCACTGCCGCACCCCAGGTCCAGCACGTTCTCGCCGGGGGCGTACCGCTCAATTTGGGCAAGGCACAGCTGGGTGGTGGCGTGGGCACCGGTGCCGAAGATGAGGCCCGGGTCAAGCCGCAGCTCCACCCGGTCCGTGTCCGGCGCGGTCAGCCACTGAGGGACGATCACAAGGCGCTCCCCTACCTCAATGGGCTTGTAGTACTCCTTCCAGTTGTTCTCCCAGTCCTCGTCCCGGACCGGGCGCTCCACGAGCTCGCTCTCGGGAAGCGCCGCGCCCAGGCGCGAAAGCTCCCGGCGGCCGTCCGGCGAATCCTCCAGGTAGAACTTCACCCGGCACACGCCGGCCATGCTCTTCATGAAGTCCTCGTCCACATAGTCCCAGTATTTGCGGTTGTTTTCCAAGAATTCCCTAACGTCCGCCTCGTCCTCGGTGATGAAACCCTCCACGCCCAGGGCGGTCAGGCGGTTTGTCAGGGCGTCCAGCTTATCGTGGGAAGTGTTCACGGTGATCTCAAGCCAGTTCATAAGTACCTCTCCATTATTTATAAGACTATTTGCGCCTATTCTATCACAAACTAAGGGCGAATACAACGAAAGGAGAGGAATTTATGGCGGAAAATAACGTGGACATCGCGGTGCTGAACTCGGTGTACCGCAACGCCCGCACCGGGTCCCAGTCTATCACGGACCTTCTGCCCGTGGCGGACGACTCGGCCTTCATCTCGGATCTGGAGACGCAGAAGCGGGAGTACGACAACATCGGCGGCGAGGCGGCGGCCCGGATCGTCAACCTGGGCGGCCATCCGGAGCCGGTGGGCGAGATGAAGAAGCTGGGCATGAAGATGGGCGTTGCCATGAACACCATGATGAACGACGAGACAGAGCACCTGGCGGAGCTGATGATCAAGGGCTCCAACATGGGCATCATCCAGATGACGAAGGTTGTCAACGGACACCAGAACGCCTCCCCCGAGGCGCTGGGGCTTGCGCAGAAGCTCATCACCTTCGAGCACGACAACATCCAGCGGTTCAAGGCATATCTCAAGTGAACCGCCCCCCGGCGCGGCCGGGGTACATAGAAAAAAATCGGCGGGGGGGGGTGATTTTGTATTGCCTTTTTCTGTACGGGGTGGTAAAATATTATATCATACCGCCGGACGGCGGCTCACAAAAAGGAAGGAGAAACATAATGAAGAAACGCGTTATATCCATGATCCTCTGCGTTATGCTGGCGTTGTCCGTCGCCTCGGCAGCTTTCGCGGATGGGGACAGCATGTTCGATGCCATCAATGTGGTCTTCGGCACCGAGTATTCCGGGAACATTCAGGAGGAGACCGGAAAGTATTTCTATAAGATTGAGCTCACGCAGCCCGGAATGCTCACGCTCAACGTTCAGGCGAACATTAAGAACGTGCAGATCTGGCTTTACGACAGCGATATGACCTCAACCATTACGTGGGCAGATCCGGGCTGGAACAGCGTCACGCAGCTTATCAACTACGAGTATTCCCAAAACCTCAACGCCGGTACATATTATGTGGTTATCGGCAGGGACTACTCCAATTTCGGCCCCTTCAAATTCAAAGCCTCTTTCGCCTCCTCCGAAGAGACGTTCCCCGAATCCGGCGAGGGAAATGACAACGAAATTGGCTCCGCGAACGCCCTGGAGCTGGGCACCACCTGCAATGGCTTCATGGGCTGGAACGAGAAAACCGACTTCTACAAGTTCACCATGCCCTCCTCCGGACTTCTCACTCTGAATGCCTCCGCAAAGCTCAGATATGTGAATTATTACATCAACGACAAGGACGGAGTTCAAGTCTGGCATTCAAATCTCGGCTGGAACAGCGTGACCGAGACCATCGTCTCCGAGTTTAAATTCTGGCTCGACAAGGGAGACTACTATTTTGTGGTCGGCAAGGACGGCAGCAACACCGGAGCATACAGCTTCACCACAAAGTTCGACGCCATCCAGGAGTCCTTCCCGGAGATGAAGGATGATTATAACGACACCGCGGCTGATGCCGACACGATCGCTCTGAACCTCACCTACAGCGGGACCATTGCCTACAGCAGCAAATCCGATGCGGATAGCGATTATTACAAGTTTACGCTTTTCGTGCCCGATGAGGTGACCATTGTTTCCACCACGGAGGATATGACGCGTGTGACCTACAGCCTCTCCGACGCCGAAGGAAAAGTCCTGCTCAACGAGACGCCCAGCGCAAACAGCACCACCAAACGCCTCCTGTTCCGCAGCAACGGCGTCAAGCTCGATCCCGGTACCTATTATCTCCAGGTGAAGCGTTACTATGATAACTACGGCAAATACGAGGTCTCCGTCAAGGCGGCCTCCGGCTTCACCGATGTGGAAATGGAGGCGTACTACATCCCCGCCGTCAGCTGGGCTCTGAACAAGGGCATCACCACCGGCACCGGCACCGGCATCACCTTCGCCCCGCTCACCAATGTCACCCGCGCCGAGGCCGTCACCTTCCTCTGGCGTCTGGCAGGCGAGCCTGCGCCCAGATCCACCGCCAACCCCTTCACCGATGTGAAGTCTTCCGCCTGGTACTATGACGCCGTTCTCTGGGCCAACGAGAAAAACATCACCAACGGGACCACCGATACTACCTTCTCGCCTGACAAAGCCGTGACCCGCGGCGAGATGGTCGTCTTCCTGTGGCGCGCCGACGGCAAGAAGGGCAACACCAACGATCCCGTCTGGTACGCCGACGCCGAGAGGTGGGCAACGGAGCAGGGCATTCTGATCGGCACAGCGGTTCCCTACACCAATAAGGGTGTCTGCCCGCGCAGCGACGTGGTCTTCTATATGTACAACGCGAATCAGAAATAAGGATCACTTCTTCCTTCCGGAGCTCCGCTCCGGAAGGAATTTTTTATTTTTTCATTTTCCCTCTTGACAACGCCGCCGCGGGCTGGTATACTGTCATAGCAAAAACAAAGCAGAAGCGGCATCGTTTCTCACCGGCTCGATTTATCGCAGTCCGGTCAACAGCGTGAGAGGGCCCCACGGGGGGCTTTGCGCGGGTGCCGTTCGGCATCCGTTTTTTGATTTCGGAGGTGTTTTACCATCGCTAACATTGCTCATCAGATAAATGACGAGATCACCGACGCCCAGGTCAGGCTCATCGGTGAGGACGGCGCGCAGCTGGGCATCATGCCCGCGTCCGAGGCCCTGAAGGTGGCCGAGGGCAAGGGGATGGATCTTGTGAAGATCTCCCCCAACGCCAATCCCCCCGTATGCCGCATCATGGACTACGGGAAATACCGCTTCGAGCAGGCCAAGCGCGAGAAGGAGGCCCGCCGCAATCAGCACGTCATCGAGATCAAGGAGATCCGTATGTCCCCGGGCATCGCGGACAACGATTTCAACGTGAAGCTGAAAAACGGCATGAAGTTCCTCAAGGACGGCGACCGGCTCAAGGTTTCCGTGCGCTTCCGCGGCCGCGAGATAGCCCACACCTCCATCGGAGAGGACCTTCTCAACCGCTATGCCGCAGGCTGCGCGGAGATTGCGAATCTCGACAAGGCCCCCAAGCTCGAGGGGCGCAATATGAGCATTTTCCTCTCACCCAAGCCCAACAAGTGAGGCTTTCGGGGGACCTCCGGTCCGCCGGGCAAGGTATATTTCCGCACGATTCCAGTGCGTTAATAGGGCGGCTCGCCGCCAAATCAATGGAAGGAGTAACCAAAGATGCCCAAGATCAAGACCCACAGCGGCGCGAAGAAGAGATTCAATCTCACCAAGAACGGCAAGGTCAAGCGCGCCCACGCATACAAGAGCCACATCCTGAACAAGAAGACAACCAAGCGCAAGAGGGGCCTCCGCAAGGGAACCTACGCCGACGTCACCAATGAAGCGGCGATCAAGCGCATGATCCTGTATAAATAAAGGGGGCAAAAGAAAATGGCAAGAATCAAAGGCGCGATGATGACGCGCAAGAGAAGAAACAAGGTCCTCAAGCTCGCCAAGGGCTACTGGGGCGCCAAGTCCAAGCACTACAAGATGGCTAACCAGGCCATGATGAAGAGCCTGACCTACGCCTACATCGGCCGCAAGCAGCGCAAGCGCGACTTCCGCAAGCTCTGGATCACCCGCATTTCCGCCGGATGCAAGGCCAACGGCATGAACTACTCCACCTTTATGCACGGCCTCAAGCTGGCGGGCATCGAGATGAACCGCAAGATGCTCTCCGAGACCGCCATCCACAACCCCGAGGCGTTCTCCCAGCTCGTCGCCACCGCCAAGGCGGCCCTTTGAGCTCCAAAATCAAATGAAACCGGCTCCGAAAGGGGTCGGTTTTTTATGTCCAAAAGGAAAATCCCAAAATCGCGCGAAATCTCTTGACTGCATGGAAATTTTAAGTTATTATTGTCCTTGGAATGGATGATTCGGAAAAGGGTCATGGATGATTTGACCCGGGAAATTCACAAAACGGGGATAGAGAAATATGAAGACAAAACGTATCGACATCTGTGCCGGGAGGGGGCCCGCGTGCCCCGGCGGCGCGGCGGCGGAGCTGGCGAGCTTCGTCCCGGAGATGAAGGAGCTCCACGGGGTGCGGCGGAGGCTGCGTCCGGCGGTGCTGATCCTGCCCGGCGGGGCTTATGAGTACTGCTCGGAGCGGGAGGCGGAGCCGGTGGCGCTCCGGTTCGCCGCCAGGGGCTGGGCGGCCTATGTGCTGACCTACAGCTGTGCGCCCCACGCCTTCCCCGTGGCCCTGCAGCAGGCTGCGGCGGCCATGAAGTACATCCGCGCCCACACGGGGGAGGACGGGGTGGACCCCCATATGGTGGCGGCCATGGGCTTCTCCGCCGGGGGGCACCTGTGCGGCACGTTGGGGACCATGTATGACGCGCCGGAGGTCCGGGACATCGGCGCGCCGGAGGAGATCCGGCCCGACGCCCTGGGGCTGTGCTACCCGGTGACGGTGAGCGGCGGCAAAACCCATGAGGCCAGCATCCGCAACGTCTCCGGCGGGGATCCGGCGCTGGCGGAGCGGCTGAGCCTGGACAGGCTTGTGCGGCCGGACATGATGCCGGTGTTCTTGTGGCACACCAGGGACGACGGGGCCGTGCCCGTCCGGGGGACCATTCTGACGGCGGCGGCGCTGGAGGACGCGGGGGTGTCCTTTGCCCTGCACATCTACGCCCACGGCCAGCACGGGCTGTCCACCGCCGACGAGCTGGTGTACCCCAGTTTCGCTGTGCCGGAGACCAGCGGCGACGTGCCGGAGTGGGACGGGGCCATGATGCGGTTCTTCGCCGAGAAGGGCCTGCGGATCCATGACGAAGGGGTGGAAGCGTGAACTCCATACTGTATGTGGGCGAGCACTCCAAGACCTACGAGGTGCTGTGGCACACCCACGAGGAGTGGGAGCTAGTGTACTGCACCGGGGGCGAGGGGTCCTTCGCCTTTGAAAACGGCTCCATGATCGCCTACCGGGAGGGGGACGTAGTGGTCATCCCGCCCCGCCAGCTCCACGCCAATTCCAGCGCGGACGGATTCACAAATATCCATATGCGCATGGACACTCCGGCTTTCCACAGCAAGAGCGCCTTCAAGGTCACCGGCGACCCGGACGGGCGGTTCCGCTTCGTCTTCAACGAGGCCAAGTACTACTACCAGTCCGACATCACAAAGCGGGAGCTGGTGCTGGAGGCCCTGGGGGACCTGACCGCCAGCTACATCATGGTGCGGCTGTCCAACTCCGGGTTCTCGGAGCCGGTGGAGCAGATCCGCTTCGCCATCATGCACTCCTACACCCAGCCGGACTTCGCCCTGGACGCGGCCATCCGGGAGCTGCCCTTCCACTACGACTACCTTCGGAAGCTCTTCAAGAAGGAGGTGGGCGTCACGCCGCTGGAGTACATGACGGGCCTGCGCATGAAGAAGGCCGAGGGGATGCTGTCCTCCGCCTGGAGCCGGGACTACTCGGTGGCCGAAGTGGCGGAGATGTGCGGCTACTCGGACCCCCTCTACTTCTCCCGGGTCTTCAACAAGCACTTCGGCTGTTCCCCCTCCGCCTTCGCCAAGAGGAACCGCCAGGACAGGTGACACAACTCCGAAAAATGAATATCTTTTGTTAAAATACCTATTGCCACAGCAATTTCGCTGTAGTATAATGGGTTTGTATAAGGAAAATTTGTGCATTTGGCATAACGCCAAATGAGACTGGAACCGAAAGGGGAGATCGACCATGAAGCTCTGCATTCGCGGCCACGACCTGGGCGTCAAGGGGACCGGGGACATCGTCCGTAGGCTCCGGGAGCTGGACATCGACGGGTTGCAGCTGGTGTGCTACAAGTCCTATGAGGATGTGCCCTACGCGCCCGGCGGCATGACGCCGGAGAAGGCCGCTCAGATCGGCGAGGCTTTGGGCGCCGCCGGGGTGTCCGTCCCGCTGGTGGGCGCCTACTTCAACCAGGCCCACCCGGACGCCGCCAAGGCGCGGAAGGGCTTTGACGTGTTCGCCGAGTATCTGGGCCATGTGAAGGCCCTGGGCGGGGACGCCGTGGGGAGCGAGACGGGCTCCTACAACGGCGACCCGTGGATCTACCACCCGAAAAACCGCACGCCGGGGGCCTATGAGCAGGCGGCGCGTGTCTTCGGGAGGCTTGCGGATATCGCCGCCGGGAAGGGCGTCTCCATCGCCATGGAGGGCGCGGCGGGCCACGTCTGCTGGAATCCCGATGTGCTGAACAGGGTGCTCAGGATGATGGACCGGCCCAACGTGAAGGTGATCTTCGACCTCTACAACTACATGGACGCCGGAAACCAGTTCGACTATCTGGACATCCTGGACCGGGGACTGGAGCTCTTCCGGGGGAACATCCTGCTGTTCCACATGAAGGACTGCCTCCTCAATGAGGAGGGCAAGCCCCCCAGGCAGGTGGGCTTCGGACAGGGCGACCTGGACAAGGAGGCCATCCTGCGCCGCATCAAGGCATCCGACCCCGACGCCGTGCTGGTGCTGGAGGGCACCGTGGGCGAGGACATCCCCGTGGCGGTGAGGACCGTCCGGGACATCTGGGCCCGGGTGTGAACGCGCCCTTTGTGATGAAAACAAATTCAATTTACATACATATTCAGGAGGGAATAAAATGAAAATCAACTTCGACGTCCGCTACGCAAACCACCCCGACGACTCCAAGCACTACGACACAGCGGAGCTCCGCCGCCACTACCACATCTCCCACATCTTCGAGCCCGACTCCATCAACCTGACCTACTCCCACCAGGACCGCATCATCGCC
>CANQKZ010000140.1 GCA_947624585.1 uncultured Oscillospiraceae bacterium
GCGGGCCTGTGCCTTTGCATGTGCGCGGGGCTGGTGGTGGAGACGTCCCTGCCCGCCCTGGCGGCGTCGGGCGGCGGCGCCGTGCCGTACACCAGCTTCTATGTGGAGCACGTCTACCTGGGCAGCGACGTGCATTTCAGCCAGTACGGCCAGATCTATCCTTCAGGAATTGATGATGGCGGATACGGGGCCTCCTATGAAGTTGATAAGAGTGAAAGCGCAGATAAAGGTAAAAGCTGGTGTGATGCGAATAACAAGGGCCATGATTTTAAGGACTTCGGCGTCCATATCTATCCCACGAACCAGACCTATTACGACGAGACGTTCATGGCGAACGTGACGGAGGAGTACACCGGCTACGAGATCATCGACGGCAGCGAGGCGGTGACGTGGGTCCCGGAGGCGGACGACCCGAGAGGCTTGGGCGACCATCTCTGGATCAAGTACAATAAAGACGTGCAGAACGTGGTGCTCTATCTCTTCTACAGCTACGACGGCCAGACCCTGCTGGGCGCGAACTTTGGCACCGATCTGGCGGGCGTGCCCGGCGTCAGCGTGGACCAGGACGTTCTGGAAGTGACGGATGATAATATCGGCGATATCCAAAAGGCCGCCGAGGATAAAAAAATCGAGGAACTAAAGGACGTGCAGGTGGGCGACCACATCTACAACACGGGTTCCGGTCTGCACACGGACAAGTGGGTCACGGCGGACGTGCTGCCGGACGGGCGCACCTTCGACGTGGGCCTGGAGTCCTGGTACGCCGCCACCAGCAACGCGGCGAACGTGGGCTTCATCCTGGACTCCTCCGGCTCCATGGCCTTCGCCCCCGGCGGCTCCATGAGCCTGTTTTGGCAGGACGAAAAAGCTTACGAGGAGTACGCATGGGGTAAGGGGTATGGACCCTATGTGCCCCTTCCCGCGACGTGTTTTCAGAATCCGAACTGGTTCACCGCCGGCAACACGGACAACTCGCCCCTGGCCTATTCCAACTACAGCTACTATGTTTTTGACGACCGGTCCACGGTGAACGAGCTGGTGCCCCTGGCCTACTGGGACGGTGAGATGACGGGGTCGGATAACCCCTTGAAGACCGGCCTGGTGGGACTGTATCAGTTCGACAGGACGAAGGTCGGCGATGACGAGACTAACTTCTACCTGAACGGCGCAACAGGGAGTTTTGCCAGCGACGCGGTAGGGAGCCACAGCAAGACCGGCGGCGACTACAAGGAAGATGTCAGCGGCAAGACCGCCACGCCCACAAAAGGCGCGTTCCAGGCATATGACGGAGGCAGCAACGCCCATTCCACCATTGACCTGGACGCGACAGTCAAAAATCCGAATAACTTCACCATCTCCTTCGCGGTAAAGACGAACGGCACGGGCATGATCAATAAAGAGTTTGGCGACCCTGCAAAAACAAAAGAGCCAACCTCAACAAATACAGGCCCCCAGGCGGAGGACCTGGTGACCATCAAGGACGCGGGCGGCAACGTGCTTTATACCATCCTTCGGGGCACCGCAGGCGTGGGCAATAGCCAGAACCACGTCCGGTGGCAGGATAACTCTAATGCAAATTTCGTAAACCTGCAGAATGCCATGAGCGATGTTAGTAGCAAAGGCACATGGCATGTGTTCACCTATGTGGTGAAAGACGGCAAGGTCACCGCCTACATAGACGGCGTAGACAAAACAGCTAAGGATTCTACTAACACCGTTGACCTGGGCGCGGGCCCACTCCACTTCACCTTGGGCGGCGACCATCAATTCGTGTCCGGTCCCACCATCCAGATCGACGAGGTGTATATCTACGACAACCGGGCTTTGGACCCCGGCGAAGTCTCCGATCTGGTCAACACCATGAAGGACGCCAAAGGCAGCGTGACCGCGCGTCTGGACGAAAAAACCGCTCTGGTCGGCGGCACCTCGATGAACCTGTACGATTATAAGGCGTACAGCGGAATGGAACCGGCCGACCGCGCCGGCTGGTATTATGTAAACTCTATCGGCGATTACGGCGAGATCCAGACCACCGGCTCCGCCAAGAGCCTCCACGGCCTGACGGGCGGCGAATATCCCGAGGGAATGGGCGATCGTGAGAACGACAACGTACTGTACGAGCGATATACCTTGCCAAGCTTTAACAGTAGTACGTATATGGATGACGCTGAGAGCGCGACGGGTAAGACGGTCAAGTTCCAAGCCGGCGGCTCGATCAACAAAGCCTCCCCCTGCATCCTCTATGTGGGCAAGATCACGAATGCGGAGATCGACAAGTATGGCCTGGAGGCAGACCAGTTAGGCGAACCGGCCGTGTTCTGCGTCTTCAGCCCCTCCGGCAGCGACGTCAAGGTCTCGCCGGTCTTTGTGAAGTCCAAAACGGATCCGAAGACGGGCGCGACGACCAGCACCACAAACACCAAGGCGCAAAACCTCCAGATCGCCCTGAACACGTTCATCAACCGGCTGCGGGCGAACTCCCCGGCGAGCAAGGTGTCCGCCGTGCGCTTCAGCTCGGACACCTACGGAGCGCACGAGGACGAGCTGCTGATGCAGACCTGGACCAGCGACGCGTCGGTGAGCACCGGCCTGATGAACCTGAGCAAGGGCGCCAAGGAGGCGGGCATGGCGACCGCCGATAATAACGAGAACGGGCTCTATAACTACGTCATCACCGGCGGCACCTGCGCCTATACCGGTCTGCAGACGTTCCTGAACAAGCTGGCGAAGTCGCCGGACATCGACAAAAACGCGAGCAAGTACATCGTCCTGTTCACCGATGGCGCGGACGAAGAGCTGACGAAGGATAAAAAGAACGTCGCTGACACCGAGGCCGTGGCGCTTGCCAAGCAACTGGGAGATATGGGCTACACCATCTTCACCGTCCAGCTGGTCAGCGGCGACACGGCCAGCCAAAGCGGCCAGGCGAAGGCGTTTTTGGAGGCCATCGCCAGCCAAAGCGAGGGCGGAAAGTATTTTGCGGCGGAGACCGCCGAGGCGCTGGAGAGCGTGTTCAACAGTATCATCGACGAGATGCCCTTCCAGCTGACCGGCTACTCCGTGAAGGACTACATCGACCCCCGCTTCGATCTGGTGGCCGACACGGTGATCCCCTCCGCCGGGTCCGCCGGGGTCAGGACCCGTGAGATCGTCCATCTGCACGACGGCGGCGAGATACACGTCGGCAGGAGCGACAGTTCCAGCGCGCATTACACACTTAGCGATACTGTGGGCCACGAGTTCTATTTCTCCACCGCGGAGAAGAAAGAAGGCTCCAGCGAGTATACGGAGCGCTATACCAAGGCGACGCTGAAATACGATACAACCAGGGGACTGTACTATCTGGAATGGACGGACCAGCCCATCCCCCTCAGCCGGCAGGGCGCCCATAATCTGTCCGTGTGGAGCGCCGTGGTCACCCTGCGGGCCAAGGAGGACTTCATCGGCGGCAGCGCCCTGCTCACCAACGGCCCGTTCAGCGGCGAGAATATGGTGTTCGACCCCGACGACGAGGCTCCCAGCTCCGGCACCGACAGGGCGAAACTCGCTCCCGCGCTGCTGCCCTCCAAGGGCTTCCCCCGGACCCAGGTGAACGTGACGCCCTACCGCATGGTCACGGACCCGGTGGTGGACGTGCGCTACCTGGGCGAGAGCGTGGACGCCAGGGCGGCGCTGGAAGACCTGTTCACCAGCGCCGAGGGGGAGATGCGGGACCTGGACCACCTGCTGGGCGCCGGTGGTGGAGTCGTCGATGAGGACATATGGAACGACCGGGACGGCAGCGGCTATTATTACGAGTACGTCCGGCGGTATCTGCAAGAAAATACCGGTAGGTATGACGGAGCCGACCTGGACGCGGACTTTGAGCTGTTTCTGACCGATCTGCTGGCCGGCAAGGAGGTCACGCTGCCTTACAGCTTCCTCCCCGCCGTGCCCAGCAGCAGCGGGCATGAACACGGCACCCAGACCGGCGGCGACGAATACGAAAAAGACGTGCTGGGCCAGATCACCTATAGATGGGAGGCTGTGTCCGACGGGGACGGCCCGCTTGACGACGAGCCTACGGCGACCACTATCAACAACACCGCCCCCAAGCGGTACAGGCTGACGGTGACCTATACGCCCTCTGACGAGGGGGTCCGGCAGGCCGAGGAGAAAAAGCTGATCCAAAACAAGGATACCGCCTACATGGAGCCCAAGGCCCCCGTGGGCACTGCGGCGAAAGCTGACAGCACCGAGGCCGTGCACACCACCTATGTGGTGAGCGGCCAGCTGGCGGTGAAGGTCCGCGCGCGCAAAGAAGCGCTGGAGACGTATATGGCCGGGCACGACAATAAACTTGTCGTCACCGTGGCTATGGAGAAGGACGGGGGAGGCCGCACGGAGTACCCCTTGACGCTCACCGCGGACGATTTGACGGACCTGGGTACCGGCGAGGTGGAGCTTGCCCTCACGGATGAAGCCTTCCAGGACCTGGCCCCGGGCGAATATACCCTGAGCCTGGTGAGCACGACAGAGCAGTATTTCACCCACTTCTCCCAGGCGAACACCGGCGACTATACCCCGGAAAGCTTTTCCGAGGGCTATATCCCGGCGGGGACCCACTTGTCCGGCTATATCGCCCCGGCGGGCACGACAGCGGAGGCAAATACCGTCTCCTTCAAACTGGGCGACCTGGACGGCGCGGCTACAATTGATGACGCCCGCGCAGACTTGGCCGATACGCTGGCGAAATGGGTGGACAAAAAGCTGGAGGGCCATCGCGGCGATACGCAGGCCGCGCTGAACGCGCTGGACCTTGACCCCTCCTGGGCGGAGCAGAACGACGACTTTGCCCTCCCGGCCTACCTGAACGCCCGTCTGGGCATGGGCGTGGGAGAAGTGACCATCTCGCCTCCGGTGCAGATCACCCTGAAGACCTCCAAGACGGTCGCGAACGGCGAGAATAACAACACCATGGCCGGCTTCGATTTCACGCTCACGTCCACGGATACGGGCGCGGTCGAGAGCACCGGCTCGGTGGTCATCCCCCCGAAGAGCGCGGACCCGGTGGAGGCCCTGTTCGAGACGATGGAGTTTGAACACCCCGGCACCTATACCTACACCCTGGCCGAGACAAATAACGGGCTGGATAACTTCAATTACAGCACAGAGACATATACCGTGGAGATAACCGCCAACGCCGACGGCACCGCCGTCGTGAAGGTGGGCGGTACGACCCTGGAAGCTGCTTCGTCCGATTCCACAAACCATGAGTATACCTATGACCTGGCCACGGCGGACGCGACGTTCACAAATACCTATACGATCCTCGCGCCCCCGACAGCCGCCGAGGTCACCTTCAGCGCTGCAAAGACGCTGGACGGCGAGACGGCGGGACTGACCGACGGTCAGTTCAGCTTCCGCCTGCAGGGCGACGGGGAGAGCCAGACCGCGAAGAATGACACCACGGGAAAGATCACCTTTGACCCGATCGAATATACCGAGGCCGGTACGTATAACTATACCCTCCTGGAAGACGCCGGCAGCGGCAATTATGAATATGACGACAATGTCTATGCGGTCCAGGTGACCGTGACGGAGGACGCCAGCTCCGGTACGAACCGACTGGTCGTTTCGTCGGTCACGGCGGACGGAACGCCCATATTGGAAGGGTCGGATGGGACCTATCCCCTCGCGGAGTTCCATAACACGACCAAGACGCCCGATCCTGCGAGCGCCCAAGCGGTCATCCGGGGCACGAAGGTATTTGCCAACGGCGGGAATACCGAGACGTCCACCTTTGAGCTGACGGCCGGTCCTTATGCCCCGCTTCCGGCCGGGGATGAGCCCGTGCCCGACGGCCCCGGGATCGTAGACCCCATGCCGGGGGACAGCCCCGCGCCGGGTGAGAGCCCCATGCCTGGGGAGAGCCCCGCGCCGGTGGAGAGCCCCGTGCCCGAGGAGACCCCCGTGCCGGAGGAGAGCCCCGCGCCCGAGGAGAGCCCCGCGCCCGAGGAGAGCCCCGCGCCGGAGGAGACCCCTGTGCCCGAGGCAACCCCCGAGCCGGCGGTGCTGCCCGGCCTGCCCGATGGCCCCAGCTTTGACGGCGAGATGGCCGGGGACCCGAACTCTAACGAGCCCGCCCCCGAGGCTTTCGTGGATGAGCCCCAGACCGTGAGCCTGGAGCCGGAGGATGCTCCGGCGATCGCGTCGGTAGACGTTTCCGGCGGCGAGGGCGATACCATGCCCGCCCCCGATGGCGGCCAGACGCAGCCCGGGGAGCAGACGCCCTCCGAGAACGAGACGCCCCCCTCCGGCGGGACCGGCGAGGGCGCGCCCGACGGCTCCGGCGGGACGCAGCAGTCCGCCCCGGTGCTGCCCGGCGACCCCTTCGGCGGCCCCGAATGGGACGGCATGCCCGAAGGAGGCGGCAGCCCCGACGGCTCCGGTGACTCCGGCGGGGACCCCTCCGGCGATCCCGGCCTGGGCGAGCCCATGGGGGATTCGCCTGCGGTGACCGTGCCCATGCCCGGCGGCGCGACCGGCACCTCCGTGACCACCACCGCGACCGGCACCGGCCTGTTCCAGTTCGAGCCCATCAAATTTACCCAGGCGGGGACCTATACATATACCCTGCGCGAGCAGCCAGGCAGCGCGTCCGACGTCTATTATGACACGACGACGTACACGATCAGTTACACGGTGACAGAAGATGCCGGTGTGCTGTCCGTTGGCGAACCCGTCATCAACGGCGATGCGGGTGGCTCCATCCTGTTCCTCAACGCCTCTATCAGCAAGACCGGCACAAGCGGCACAAGCGGCACGATCGCAGAGGGCGATAATATCGATTACAAGGTGAGCTGGGCCAACTTCGCCCGGGAGGTGGCGAATGTCACCGTCACCGATCTGTTCGACCCCGGCGTGACCGTGCGGAAAGTGGAATTCCAGGGCGCGGCCCCGAACAGCTATACCATGGACGGCAATGAGTATTCCTGGCTCTATGAAAATAGGGCATCCGGCGTCACCGGGACCATTAACATCCAGGTCCAGGTGAACGAAAAGGCGGAGGAATCCTGGGACTATGACACCACCGACGGCACGCTCAAGGAGAAAACGGGCGTCGTGGAGGATAGGCCCACCGTGCACAACCAGGCCCGCGTGATGTGCCAGCCCATCGGTGGTGTTGCGCTCACCAAACTGACCGCCCCCGTGACAAACACCGTGGAACTCAAGGAGGACACGGGCAGCCTGACCATCTCCAAGACTGTCAGCGGCACGGATAACGGTGATCCATTCACCTTCACGGTGCATGTGGATGGCGCCAATGGGGACTATACGACCTATAAACCGGGCGCCGAGCCGGAAAACGGTACGATGCATTTCACAGACGGCGACGCGGACGCCACCCTTTCCCTCAAGCACAATGAGAGCGTCACCATCAGCGGCCTGCCCGCTGACGCAAGGTACACGGTGACCGAGACCGGCGCGGCGGATTATTCCACCACCGCCAACGGCTCCAACAGCAAGGCCGCCAGCGGGACCATACCCACCGGCGAAGCGGCGACGGCGGCGTTCATCAATACCAAACGGCCTGACCCCGGGATGGGCAAACTGGTGGTGACCAAACAGGTCACCGGCAAAGGCGACCCGGACAGGGATTTCAACTTCACGGTGGTGGTGTATGAAGCCACGGGCGAGCTTTACACGGATGAGGACTTCACGTCTGGCCAAGTGACCTTTACCCTCAGACACGGCCAGACACAGCAATATGATCTGCCCGACGGTGCGACATACATCGTGACCGAGACGAACTACAGCGCGGAGGGCTATACAACGACGGTTCGCAACGCAAACGGTTCCACCACTACCGGCAATAGCGTCACGGGGACTATCCCCGACAGCGATACGGTGACGGTGGCGTTCATCAACGACATACCGTCCGGCGGCGAGGGCCCCGGCGGTGGCGGCGAGCCTGGCACCGGTCCCGGGCAGCAAGAGACTCCCGCGCCTGACGCGTCCGCGTCGCCCGGCCCCAGTGCCAGTCCTGACCCGGATGCGACGTCCAGCCCGGAGCCCACCCTTGGGCCCGGCGTCACGTCGGAGCCCTTCGGGACCCCTGA
>CANQKZ010000141.1 GCA_947624585.1 uncultured Oscillospiraceae bacterium
AGGCAGGAATGGAACAGGACGGCGGACATGGCGCTCCTATCGGGCATTTCCGAAGCGAAGATTATAGAGGTCAAGCAGACGGAAATCCACGATAAAGTCAGCCAGTCTATTCGTAAAAGCGGGTGGCTCCCCAATCTATTCCGCAGTATCGTCAGCAAGGCAAAAGACTTCCTGCAAGGGTTGATCCGTCAGCAGGATATGCCGCCGAAGCCCACGCTGGATATTGACATGGCGGAGTTTCGCACCATGCGGAATCTGATGATACGGGTGCAAGACGAGGCAAGAGAAATCCGCAGCTTGCAGGACGATGTTCTGCCGAAGCTGAAACAGCAGCTTGCCGAAGCGAAGGGCGTATTCAAAGGCAAGGAGCGCAAGGCGCTTACAGAGCAAATACAGCAGACGGAAACTAAAATCTCCGCTATGCTGGACGCTCTGCCTGACATTCTGAAAGAGGACGGGTATCCCAATGTACGGGCGTTTATGGCAACCTACCGCAAGGCGGAGGCCGTAGTGGAACAGTACAACCGTGACCTTGCCGAGTGGGAACGCAAGGCAAAGGAAAGCCGCAGACCCGCCGCAAAAGAACGGTACTCCCCGCCTGAACGAGAGATCGTCCGAAACAGACTCAGGCAGTTGCAGGCGCAAGGCAGACAGCAGAAACCACGAAAGAAATCCTTTGACAGAGAAAGGTAACTTCCAAACAGAAATCAACACCGCCGGTTTCGGCGGTGCGTACATAGATACAGGCCGCTGGAAAGCGGCAGGGAAATTTATGATACATATAGGCAGGTGAACGCGTATGAGATGACAAGAAAGAAGGAAGTGGAAACATACGACTCAGCTAAAGATAGTTGCCTTATAGGAAAGCAGCGGACAGAAATTTTCTGTCCGCCGCCTCTGTTTGAACTATTTTCTCATGTGCCTGCCGTTCGTGCTGACCAGCTTTTTCCTCCCTATGATCGGGGTCAGTATAATCACCGTGATACCGAGCAGCGATACAATTATCAACGAGAACCAAAGGGCCAGATGACTCTCATCCCCCGTCTTCGGCGTATCATTGGGGTTGTTGCTTGTCGGCGTGTCCGGCGGATTGTCTGTCGGCGTGTCCGGCGGATTATCGGTCGGGGTATCAGGATCATCAGACGGCTTATCCGGTTTTGCCTGCGCTGGCTTGTCATTTACGAACGCCGCAACCATGTCCTGCTCGCTTGTAATAAACCCGCTGTCATCCGTATAGGTGGTCGTGTAGCCGTTCTGGTTTCCGTTCAGCTCCGTCACGGTGTAGCCCACGCCCTCCGGGAGATCCTTCGCCGTGAGGCTCTGGCCCGATTGCAGCGTAAACTCGGCCACGCCGGCGGTGAACTCCATGTCGCCGAATGTGCCGTCGATCGTCTTATCGTCCAGCTCCACGCGGAACTGCCACTGCTGCGCAGGCCCGGCGCCTTCTCCGGTATCCGTCACGGTAACGGTCAGATTGCCCGTCTTCCAGCCGATGATGATGGGCGAGAAGCTCTTTACCGTGAAGTGAATGCCGTCCGGCCCGTTCGTTGTTTCAAGGACCTCCGTGTCACCCGGCACATGGCCGTCGCCGGCGGTCGTGAACATATGTACGACCGTGAACGGATACCTCTCATTTGTGCCGACGGGATAGGGGATCGTAACGGCAACGCCCTCGTCCGGGAGGTTTTCAGGCGTGATGATGACCCACTCGCCGTCGATCCAGGCCTCCAGCTCCACGTCGTAGATCGCATAGTGTCCGCCGGTATCGACTTCCTCAGCCAGAACCTGTTTGATTTCGTCCACCGTATACTGCAGGAGGCCCTCCGGCACTTCATTCAGTTCCTTCGTCTCCAAAAGCAGCTGGGTGCCGCAGGCGCACTGGCGGTGATCTCCGTCGGGTTGGTGTTCCCACGCGGCATTGAACTGGTGGGTGATCTTGAAGTCCGCCGTCAGAATCAACTCGTTGTAGTTTTGATTTCCCGGAAATTCCGCCTTTACGGTATAGAAGCCGGCCGTATCGGGCTTTTTGTCCGTAAAGTTCTCTGTCCCTCTCTCGGCATAATAAAAAGTGACGTTCGTCCCGTTGGTGTCGGAGGTTGCCTCCGGCTCCACCCCAGTTTCCTTGCAGGTGAAGTCCTCCATGGTGAGCGTACCGGTGCCCTCGGCCTTTCCGATGATGACGGTGACGGACTCCGGCACAGTGTCCGTATGGTTGGCGTCGCCCGCGACCTTGTACCAGACCGTGTAGGTGTTGGCGTCCCGGCCGGTCGGGATGGTATCGGTGTACTTCCCGTATTCTTCCAGGCTGTACTGCATCGTACCGCCCTGGGCAGTACCCGCCTCCACCAGCAGATGATCCTCGCCGTCATAAGTCGTATTGTTGGGCGCAGGATCTTTTATTACGGAGGATTCCGCCTCTTTGACGGTGACGGTGATCTCTTTGCTGAGGCTTTCCGCAGTGAAGTTTGTCGCTTTTTCGGGGAGAGTGGGAATAAACACCACTTCATATTGTGTGCTGTCGCTGTCGGACACGTCGGGCGATTGGTCCTTGATAGCCCATGCCCAAGTGCCCGTAATGGGCGTTTCTATGCCTGTGATCTTCGCGGTGCTGCGGTCGAGAAGGTCGTCCGTCAGCTTCTCGCCATAAATGATAGAGACCTCGGAGATCGTCAAATCCAATATCGCCTGGGTGATGTCCACCGTCCCGCCATTTACCGTGCCGATCTCATAATACCTCGTGTCATCGCCGCCCAGCTTCGTAACCTCTGCCGTGACAGTCTGCGTCCCGGCGTCGGCACTGTCTGCGGAGACGGTATAGGTCGAGACATTCACATCGTCGCTGCCCACCACGCCGGTCAAAGTAAAGTTACCTTCTACCTCTGTAGTCGTGTCATAGGTCCTGTCAGTCGCATGGAAGTCGAACGTCAGCGTTTTGGGCTTTATGGTCACAGATTCCGTCCCGGTGCCATCCTTGATATTGCTATCCCCCGCATATGCTGCGGTAACAGTGACATTGCCGTCTGTTCCGAACAGCTTATGTTGTAATTCTCTGTTATCAGCCTTTATTGTCAGCGTCGCTGTTCCGTTTTCAGCTTTCACTGTGTCGAGCACTTCTGCACCCGCCTTAAAGGTCACATTGTCGTCTATCTCGCCTGAGTCAACGCCAGAGGCGGTCACGTTGGTGGTGAGGGTAATCTCGCTGCCATAAATCAAAGTGCCGCTCACGTTCACATCCACCGTAGGGGTGGCCTGGGTGACAGTGAAGGATACCTCCGCCGTAGCCGTTCTGGGTGTTCCGCCGCTGCCGCTGTATGTAACGGAGATGGTGGCGGTGTGTATACCGACGCTCAGCCCCTCCACGGGCTGTATGGTCCAACTCGTGTCAGAATTGCCCGTTGCCACTGTTGTGTTGTCACCGATATTGAGGGTAAAATCTTCCCCCTCCAACTTGACATCGGTAATAGTGGCATTCACCTCGCCGTTGTTTATTATCGTGATTTCTTTAGCGAGCGGCTGCGAGTAGCCATATTTCGCTTCCTCAAAGGTCGGGGCTTTAACATCCAGATTGAAGTGATAGACGATCCTACCGCTGCCCTGGTTTTGAATACCGATTTCGCCATTGGTGAGCTGGCCCCAGACGTCGATCAGGTTGTTGTTGGTGATCGTCCCCTCATTGTTGAGAGTGGCGTCCATGCCGTCCTGACGACCAACGTAGATCGTGCCGTTATTCGTCAGTGTCACTTCGTCAGCCACCGTCAGCGAGGCACCATCCCGCACAGTTAGAGTCTCATTGCTTTTGACCTCAAAATTCCCTGACAGAGTTTGGTCTCCGTACACCGCGCCGCTGTTGCCTTCAAAAATGATACCGCTCCAGTTGTCCCGCTGGCTCGTATCAGAAATGCCTTTAGCGTGGATTACCGCGTGCCCGTTCTCTCCCGTGGAGAAGGAGCCACCGCCGCCACCATCCGCGTGTCCGATACCGTCTTCCCAACAACTGGTCGCGGTGACGTTCCCGCCGCTGATGGTAATGGTCCCACCTGCGGACAAATACCCGCCGCCGATACAGGCACCCCGACCACCAATCGCAACGACGGTTCCGCCGTTGATGGTGATGTTTCCACCAGCGCCATACCATCCACCGCCGATACCGGCTCCATATTCGCCACTATCTGCAGTGATATTCCCGCCGTTGATGGTGATATTCCCACCGCTACCCCATTGACCGCCGCCGATACCGGCGCTAAACTGATCTTTAGCTACTGCTGATAAAGTTCCAGTTTGTCCTGACTGTCCGTAGATTGTCAGGCTATCATCGCCTCCGACTCCGATACCGCCATTTGCCGTCAGGGTACAACCGTCCGTCAAAATAAGATGGACATCACCGCTCACCGTGATGCGGTTTTCGATGGTGTTGTTACTCTTTAAAACATACCAACCGCTATCCCAAGTTTCCTGGCCTTTGAGTATCGTATATTGATTCGAATTGCGTACCTGCTCGTCACCGTGTTCGTCCAGATACTTTACCGGACCATCCGCAACTTCAATTGACACACTTGCCGTTGCTGTCGCGCCTCCGTCGTAAAAAACGGTGACAGTGGCGGTGTGCTTCCCCACGGCAAGTCGTGTGTTAGGTTGAATTTTCCAGCTCGTGTTCGACTCGCCTACCGCCAAAGTATTCTCTGATCCATTGATTATCGTGAAGTCACTGCCACTGACCGTTACTTTGGAAATAGTAACGGTTTTATTTCCCGTATTTTTAATCGTGATTGTCTTAGCTTCCGGCTCATAGCCCTCTTGTACGTTGGCAAAGACGGTGGAGGTGACGCTTATCGTATAACTGGCAGGCAAATTACCATCGATATTCCCGTTGATCGTCCCGTAATTGATAATACTTCCGTTATTCTGAACCGTGCCGTTGTTCGTAAGCGTTGCCCCGGAGGCCACGGTCAACGTTGCCCCAGTTTCTACTGTGAGAGTGCTGCCGTTGGGGACCGTCAGGGTCTTACCGGAGGGGATCGTAATATCGCCTGTGATCGTGGGATTGCCGTTACATTCCACGCTGCCGGAGTTGGGGAAGATTATACAGTTGTTTTTTGTTACTGAACTTCCGCCAATACTACGATTACGACTGCCTTCAGTGAAAATCACACCGCCAGTGATTGTGATTGAGCCTGACGTTTTAGAGCCGTATCCATATCCGATGTCGTATTGCTTATTTCCCGTTGGGGACGCGGTGTTTGTTGTTCCGGCTGTTTTAGCATGGATCACCCCGCCGGAGATCGTAATCGTCCCAAGACTATTGCACCAGCACCCGCCGCCGATGCCCGCACCGTTACCGCCGCTCTCGGCTGTCACTTTACCGCCGGTGATGGTGATGGACTGGAATGATCCGCCGGTGGAGTTCTGATTTGTATGACCGCCGCCGATGCCCGCACCGTCTGCTTTGCTTTTAGCCGTAATAGTACCGCTTTCAATGGTGATATGCCCCGCAGCGCTTTTTTGATTCCCGCCAATGCCCGCACCGCGGTACTCACTGACAGCGTTCAGAGCGCCATTTCCCCTGATAATGAGGTGTGCGTTTTCGGCGACATGGATACCGGCATAATTTCCGGCACTGGTGAAAGAGTTGGTCGTACCATCCTCCAAAATCAACGTCACATTCCCGCTTTGGATGTCAAAGGCACAGCCACCGTTGCTTGTCACGGACACGTTTTTCAGCGTAATCGTCACGTCGCCGCCGTTCACAGTTATCGTGTTGGAGGTCGTACTGCCTGTGATGGTGTAATTGCCGCCGGTGTCGATGTTCACGGGTTCGTTTCCCACATTGAGGTCTGTATCCATCGTCTCTGGCCCATCCGCCCCGGCCATATCGTCCAGCGCCAGGATCGCCTCCACAGCCGCCAGATAGCGAGCGACGTCCAGTTCGTCCAGCTCGTCGTCGGTCAAGTCTTGCTTGGCCTCGTCGATGGCCGTAAGCTGGGCCTCCACGTCGGCCCGGTTGTCGGCAGTGATGGTGTCCGCATCCGGCAGGGCGTCGATGAGCGCCTGCACCTGTTCCAGCACGGAGGGAGCGTCCAGCGCAAGCAGGGCCGCTGCCGCCGCGTCATAGCGCGCAGTATCCAGCGCCGCAGCCTGATCTTCGGTGAGTTCCAGCATGGCCGCGTCGATGGCGTCGATCTGTGCCTGCACGTCTGCCCGGTTCTCGGCGGTGATTTCCTCCGCTTCGGGCAGGGCGTCGATCATGGCCTGCACCTGCTCCGGCGTGATGGGTTCCGGGTCGGGGTCTGTATTGGCCTCCATGCCGTTATCTCCGGTAGGATCATCCAGTGCAAGCAGGGCCGCCACTGCCGCGTCATAGCGGGCGGTGTCCAGCGCCGCCGCCTGGTCCTCGGTCAGCTCCAGCATGGCCGCGTCAATGGCATCGATCTGCGCCTGCACATCATCCCGCGTCTCGGTTGTGATTTCCTCCGTTTCGGGCAGCACGTCGATCATGGTCTGCACCTGTTCGACTTTTGTTTCTTCCGTCGGTGTGACGCTCTCCGCCAGCGCCGTCACCGGCAGGGTCGTAAGGGTCATCATCAGGGCCAGAAGCACTGCAAACCATTGTTTTATTCTATATCGCATCACAACAGCCTCCTTCTATGTCAAACGGGAGCGTTTCCGCTCCGTTTCAAAGCGGTGCGTTGGCAGCTTGTTTTTCGGCCTGTCTGCCGCCGCGTTCTTTCAGCGTTATCCCGAAACAATCATTTTGTCCTGTATTTCGGCATAACTGCTGTTTCTTAGCCGTGAAAATACGGGCTTTGGGACGCGCCGCCGGCAAAAAAGCGTACATAAATCAGAGCCACAGAAAAATAATCCGTTTGTGGCTCATTTTTTCATGCGTTTCGGGGCTCCCGATATTGAATTTCCGGCTTTAGCGTGCTATAATTTTCTGTGTATAGGTGTGTTCAGAAACATGCCGGCCTGTATGGGTGCGACAAAATGATTGTTCTGCGATTTCCTACGAAACCAGCCCCAGCCGGTCCATGGTTCTGGCGTGCTCCGCGCCGGTGGAGATGAGATAAATACGCGTCGTCTCCAAAGAGCTGTGCCCTAAGACATCGGAGAGTTTCGCAATGTCTCTGGTAACTTTGTAAAAAGTCCGCGCGAACAGGTGCCGAAGATTATGGGGAAACACTTTCGTCCGCTCCACGCCGGCCTTGCCGCACAGGGCTTTCATCTCCGCCCAGATCTGCCGCCTTGTCAGCCCCTTTCCGCTTCTGGTGATAAAAATCTCGCCGGAGGCGATTTTGTTTTTCTTCGCGTATTTTAGCAGCTTTCGGCAGAGCTTTTGGGGAAGCAGGATCGTGCGCACCTTTCCTTTTAGGGAAATGTCTGCCCGTCCCGCTCTGGCTGTTTCCACGGTAATGTATTTCACTTCGGATACCCGAATCCCCGTGCCGCAGATCGTCTCCATCAGCAGGGCAAGGCGCGGTTTGTCCTGTGCGGCGGCAATGAGCCGGTTGTATTCCTCCCGTGTCAGTTCCCGCGACTGCTCCCGGAACACCCTGCGCTGCAGCCGCAGCGCCTTTACCCGGCAGTCCTCCCAGCCGAGAAAGCGCAGCAGGGCGTTCACCGCCGCCACCATGGAATTCACCGTAACCGGCGCATATCCCGCATCCACAAGGCCGTCCCGCCATGCGGCAACCGCCTCTTTTGTTATGGGCTGATCTCCCATGCGCGCCGCAAACCCCGCCGCGTCCCGCAGGTACTTTTCCACCGTGCCAGCGCTTTTTTCCTCGCTCCGAAGATAGGCGGCGAATCGCTGTAAATCCTCCCGCTTGATCCTGTTTTCCATAACAGCCTCCCGTAAAAAATGATGTTGTTTCCATTATATCTTCTTCTACGCTTTCTTATCAGTCCAACAGTTATTCCAATCAGGAAACTGAAAAGCACCGTATCGGCAGAATCCACACTGGGCAGAATTGTCCAGTCAGATTCCGACCTGATACGGTGCTTCGTATGCGTTACTTAAGGACTCCGAATATATTCAGGACTCCTTCACCTTTGAATAACA
>CANQKZ010000142.1 GCA_947624585.1 uncultured Oscillospiraceae bacterium
GCCTTTGAGGTGGCCAAGAACTACATCACCTACCGCTACAACCGCTCCCTGGTGCGCCAGAGCAACACCACCGACGAGAAGATCCTGTCCCTCATCGAGTGTTGCAACGAGGAGGCCAAGCAGGAGAACTCCAACAAGAACCCGGTGGTCAACTCCACCCAGCGCGACTACATGGCGGGCGAGGTTTCCCGCGACCTCTCCGAGCGCATCCTCCTCCCCCGGGAGATCGTGGACGCTCACGAGGCGGGCATCATCCACTTCCACGACACGGACTACTACGCCCAGCATATGCACAACTGCGACCTGGTGAACCTGGAGGATATGCTCCAGAACGGCACCGTCATCACCGGGACCCTCATCGAGCGGCCCCACAGCTTCTCTACGGCCTGCAACATCGCCACCCAGATCATCGCGCAGGTGGCCTCCAACCAGTACGGCGGCCAGTCCATCTCCCTCACGCACCTGGCCCCCTTTGTGGACGTGTCCCGCCGGAAGATCCGCAAGACAGTGGAGCAGGAGCTGGTGGTCCTGGGGGTCAACCCCAGCGAGGACAAGATCAACAGGATCGTGGAGGACCGCCTGCGGGAGGAGATCCGCCGGGGCGTCCAGACCATCCAGTACCAGGTGGTGACGCTGCTCACCACCAACGGACAGGCCCCCTTCGTCACCGTGTATATGTACCTGGGCGAGGCCAAGAACGACCGGGAGCGCCGGGACCTGGCCCTCATCATCGAGGAGACTCTGCTCCAGCGCTACGAGGGCACCAAGAACGAGGACGGCGTATGGGTCACCCCCGCCTTCCCCAAGCTCATCTACGTGCTGGAGGAGGACAACATTGACGAGGGGACGCCCTACTACTACCTCACCAAGCTGGCGGCCAAGTGTACCGCCCGCCGCATGGTGCCCGACTACATCAGTGAGAAGAAGATGCGCGAACTCAAGGGCGACGTGTACACCTGCATGGGCTGCCGCTCCTTCCTGACTCCCGACCGGTTCACCGACGCGGGTGTGGGCAACATCGCCAACGCCGGGAATTACGAGCCGGGAAAGCACAAATACTACGGACGCTTCAACCAGGGCGTGGTCACCATCAACCTGCCGGACGTGGCCCTCAGCTCCGGCGGCGACATGGACAAGTTCTGGACCATCTTTGAGGACCGGCTGGAGCTGTGCCATCGGGCCCTCCGGTGCCGCCACGAGCGCCTTCTGGGCACCCCCTCCGACGTGGCGCCCATCCTGTGGCAGTACGGGGCGCTGGCCCGCCTTGAGAAGGGCGAGCCCATCGACAGGCTCCTCTACAACGGCTACTCCACCATCTCCCTGGGGTACGCGGGGCTCTATGAGTGCGTCAAGTACATGACCGGCAAGTCCCACACCGACCCGGAGGCCACCCCCTTCGCCCTCTCGGTCATGCAGAAGATGAACGACAAGTGTACCGAGTGGAAGAAGGCGGAGAACATCGACTACTCTATCTACGGCACGCCCCTGGAGTCCACTACCTACAAGTTCGCCAAGTGCCTCCAGCGCCGCTTCGGCATCATCGAGGGCATCACCGACAAGGGGTACATCACCAACTCCTACCACGTCCACGTCACCGAGCAGATCGACGCCTTCACCAAGCTCAAGTTCGAAGCCCAGTTCCAGCATCTCTCCCCCGGCGGCGCCATCAGCTATGTGGAGGTCCCGGATATGCAGAACAACCTGGAGGCCGTCCTGCAGGTGATGCGGTTCATCTACGACAACATCATCTACGCGGAGCTGAACACCAAGTCCGACTACTGCCAGGTCTGCGGCTGGGACGGGGAGATCGACATCGTGGAGCGGGACGGCAAGCTCATCTGGCGCTGCCCCAAATGCGGCAACACCGACCAGAACAAGATGAACGTAGCCCGCCGCACCTGCGGCTACATCGGCACCCAGTTCTGGAACCAGGGCCGGACCCAGGAGATCCGGGACAGAGTGCTGCACCTGTAAAAACCAACCTCCCGGGGCGAAAGTCCCGGGAAATCTTTTGAACGGAACCAGGCTTATTTCGAGAGGAGGAGCGAACACAGCGCCCGAGGCGCGGCACAGCGTGTTCCATGACGACGATGAACTACGGCGAGATCAAAAACTGCGACATTGCCGACGGGCCCGGCGTCCGGGTGACGCTGTTCGTGTCCGGGTGTACCAACCGATGCGAGGGGTGCTTCCAACCCCAGACCTGGGACTTTGATTTCGGCAGGCCCTTCACAGAGGAGACGGAAGACCGGCTTCTGGAGATGCTCTCCCCCTCCTATATTAACGGCCTGACGCTTCTGGGCGGCGAGCCCATGGAGCCGCAAAACCAGCGGGCGCTTCTGCCCTTCGTCCGCCGGGTGCGGGAGACGTACCCCCATAAGACCGTCTGGTGTTACTCCGGCTTCACCCTGGAGGAGCTTCTCACCGACGGGTCCCATCCCCGGTGCGAGGCCACGGACGAGCTCCTGTCCCTCGTCGACGTGCTGGTGGACGGGAAATTCGTCCTGGCCCAGAAGGACATCTCCCTGCGCTTCCGGGGCTCCCGGAACCAGCGGCTCATCGACCTGCCCGCCACCCTCAAGTCGGGGCGGATCGTCCTCTGGGAGGACGGGCTGTGCATACGGGGCACCCCTTCGATCCACTGAAAAATCCCGGGGCCGCAAGCCCCGGGAAACCGATTTTATTCCTGATTCTCCTTTGATGTCTCCTGTTCCTCCGGCTCCGGGGCCTTTTTGGGGCCCAGAGCGGAGAGAAGGCAGCCCATCTGGAGGGCGAAGTACGCCGCCATGGCGACAAGCGGGACCCGCAGGAACCAGGGGGCGGGGCTCATGGCCGCCGCCGGGAGGAGATAGACCGCCATCAGGGAAAGCCACAGGGTGGCCGTCAGATTCCTCCTGCCGAAGGCGAAGCCAGCGCCGTAGAAGGCGCCCATGGCCCCGGCGGCGAAGGCAAGGCAGGGACAGGCGTACTCCAAAAGCACCGGGTTGCCCGCGTTGACCCGGTACCAGGCCACCATCCAGTAGCAGCACAGAAGCGCCGGCATGACGCTCCCCAGCCGCAAAAACGCCTTATCCAGGCTCCCCCGGCCGCCCCAGGCCATGAGGATCATCCCGCACCCGGCCAGGGCCATCAGCAGGACGAAGGCGGCCGCCGCCGGACCCGCGAGGTTCAGGATCCAGTACCCTGCCCGCATCCCCCGGAAGGTCAGCGCCGCGCACACTGTGACAACTGCCCCCAGGACGGCCATGACGCCGAAGGTCAGGGGACTTTTCACGGGGTACGCCTCCCGAAAGCTCTCCGGGGCCTCACATTTCCTCCGCGCCGTCAACGCCACCGCCACGGCGGCCACGAGCGCCAGCGCCGTCAGGACCGTCAGCGCCACGCTCACAGGGGCGTTCGGCGTCGGGAGGCCGGAGATGGGGTCGAACACCGTCGCCAGCTCCACGCGTCTCAGCACGGCCCCTACAGCCCCCAACAGGAGAAACAGCCCCGGAACAAATCTACATTTACGCATATTCAGCACCCGATCTCAATAAAAATAGAAACGGCAGGACGAGCCTCGCGCCCCGCCCGCATCATGTTATTTTACATCATCTCAGTCCGCCGCGTCAAGACAAACGGAGGTCCGCTGTGAAAATTATCACCATAATTTCCATCATTTTGGTGCTCTTTGCCCTCATCTTCCCCATCGCCGCGTCCTGGAACTCCCCGAAGGAGCCGGAGGACGGGGACGACCCCGCCCCCGCCGGGGACGGCTCGGAGGATCTGTACTACATACCGCCCTACACCCCCGCGACGAACGAGGACGCGGACATTGACATAACGCTCCTCACAAATGGGGAGCTTCGGTCCCTCTCCATGCGGGAATACCTGCTGGGCGCCGTGGCGGCGGAGATGCCGGCCTCCTTTGAGACGGAGGCTCTGCGGGCACAGGCCGTGGCGCTGAGGACGTATCTCATGCGCAAGCTGAGCCGCCCCTCCTCGGTCCACCCGGAGGCGGATATCTGCTCCGACTCCTCCTGCTGCGCCGCCTGGCGGGACGACGCGACCCTCCGGGAGAAGTGGGGCGAGGACTACGACACCTACGCCGCCCGGATCCAATACGCCGTGGAGTCCACCGACGGCATCTACATCACCTATGAGGACGCCCCCATCCAGGCGGTGTTCCACTCCTCCTCCGCCGGGCGGACGGAGGACTCGGCGGCCATCTGGCCGGACCAGGTGCCCTATCTCGTCAGCGTGGCAAGCCCCGAGACGGAGGAGGCGGTACCCAACTACATAACCTCCGTAACCGTCGCCGCCGACGAGTTCCGGGAAACGGTCCTCTCCGCCCACCCGGAGGCGGAGTTCCCCGAGGACATCACCCAGTGGATCGGCGAGCCCTCCGCCACCGTCTCCGGGCGGTTGGCCTCCGTGCCCATCGGCGGCGCGGAGGTGAAGGGCACCGAGTTCCGCAAGCTCTTCGGTCTTCGCAGCACGGCCATCACCTTCGAGGTGGACCCGGAGGCCGCCACCGTCACCATGACCGCCACCGGCTACGGCCACGGCGTGGGCATGAGCCAGTACGGCGCCCAGACCATGGCAAAGGACGGCGCGGGGTTCGAGGAGATTTTGTCCGCCTACTACCCGGGAACGGAGCTGGTGAAGCCGGAGGAAACGGAGGATTCGGGAAATTCCTGATCCAACAGACGTAAAGCGGGAGGGCCGCAACGCGGCCCTCCGTTCTGTTATTTGCATTTTATCCCAGTGCCGACCGGTCTGTCGCCGGGAGGAAGGTCAGCGCCTCGCCCGGGTCCTCCCCCGCTACGCCCTCGCGCCACTCCCAGCCGGTGAGGTAGACGGTGTCCATCTTCTCCCCGTCGAAGTAGACCCGCCGCAGCTCCGCGCCGGACATATTGGAGTAGTAGAGAATCAGGCTGTGGCCCTCATCCTCATAGAGGCTGGATTTTGTGGAGTCCAGCGCGCCCAGAAGCTTCTCCTCGCCGCCCTCCAGGGTCCAGAAGCGCCACTCGCCCCCCTCGGCGACGATGAGCTCCCGGACGCCGTCGAGCTCCAGGTCGAAGAGCGTGTACCGCGCGTCGGTCCCGGCCCTGTCCAGGACAGCGGCGTAGCAGTCGTACTTCCCGGTGGGGTGCAGGAGGCTCAGGTCGTAGTCCGGCGCCCGGACAAGGAGGGGCGCGTCCGGGGAGGTGTAATCGTCCTCCGGACCCAGGTCCCTTGCCGAGAGCACCGTCTCCGTCACCTCCGCGCCGTCAAAGCCGATTTCCGCGATCTCCTCGTGGCCCATGTGGGCCGTGAATCTCAGGAGCTTTCCGTCCCGCGTGTACAGCTCCGAATGGCCCATGGCGAAGGAACCGATCTTTTTGACCGCGCCGGTGTCCGCGCTCCAAACGCCGCATTCCGCGTCCGCCTCGTTGTTTCCGTACTCGGCGATAAGCTCGTCCTTTCCGTCCCCCGTCAGGTCGAAGAGTCCGTAGGTCAAAGGCCAGGAGCCGGTGTAGGCGCTTTGCAGGCGGCTCAGCACCGTCTCAAAGTCGTAAGGCTCCCCCCAGGGGGTGTAGTAGGCGCTGTAGTCGAACTTTTTTGTGTCCGTGTGCCGGAGCGTCCCGTCCTCGTCGGGCGTGTAGTAGTCCCGGATGTACTCGGACCCCGCCGGGCCGGACTTGAACTCGGTGACCACCTGCCGGTGCTCCCAGTCCACCACGGCCCCCTGGAGGCGGATGGCGTACTCAAACCGCCCCGCGTCCTCGTTCCAGAACCAGTAGTAATACGGTATCGTGTTGTTGGTGACCCAGCCGAAAACGCCGATGTCCGCGTACCCGTCAAAGTTCATGTCCAGCACAGTCAGCGTGTCCTCCCGGCTCCAGCACTCGGTGTACCCCACGAGGATGCCGCTGACGTAGTCCTCCCCCGCGTCCGTGACGGCTATGGTCTGGAAGGGCTCCGCCCGCCGGACGCCGTTCTCATCGCAGTCGTAGAGGTTGATCTCCCGGATGCCCCAGTGGCCGGCGTAGGGGCCCTCGCGGCCTATGGCCTCCAGGGTGACGGTCCGATCCCCTTCGCAGAGGGTCAGGGAGGAAACCACGCTGTCGGCGAGCTTGTCCGGGTCATTGTCACCTCCGTCGGCGAAGTGCTGTTTTGCCATCTCCCGCACCGCCGCCGTGTCCGGACAATCGGGGTCGGACAGGTCGTAGACGTACATCATCCCCTGCTCCAGCTCAAACTCCCCGTCCCCGGAGTACCGGAAGAGGCGGATGGCCCGATTCCGGCGCGTCGCCGCCCCGTTGGTGTTCTCGTGGTCCACCAGCGCCAGAACATCTGTGTTGCCGTCGCCGTCCAGATCCTCAAAGCTCACCGCCGCCACGCTGACGGATGTGTTGTCGTCGAACATGGGGTGGAACTCGTAGTCGGACACCTTCCCGTCGGAGGTGAGGAAGAACCGCACGTCGTTAAACTCCTCTGTAGGCAGATAAGTGACGAACCGGGTCTTTCCGTAATACGGAAGCTCCACATCAAAGCTCTGGCCCTCGTCGATGTACCGAGGCAGAAGCTCCACCCCCGCGCCGAACTGTACCTCCGGCTCGGGAGGGGGAAGCTCCGGCGCCGCGACCCGGGAGAGCACGTCCCAGTTCAGGGATTTCGCCAGCTCCTCCAGCTGTTCCCGGGTCACAGGCCCGCCGAAGGTGGGGTCGGCCCGCTTGCCGGAGAGCACGTTGGCGGCAAAGAAGCTGTCACCCAGGTCTGCGATGATCAGCGACCGGTCGCCGCCGCCCAGCACAAGGCCCACGTCCCGAGAGCCGATCTTCACGTCCCATTCCTCACAGTCCTCCCCGAAGGCGTCCCCGTTCAGGGTCACCTCGGTGAGACTCCCCTTGACGGCCCGGTACATCTGGTAGCTCACCGCCGTGCCGTCGGAGGCGGTGAACTCCTGGTCGGCGCTGAAGGTGCCGTCCTCGTATACGATGAAGGACCAGCGGGAGTTCCGCTCATCCATGAGCTCCCCGCCCAGGAGCTCCTTCACGGTGTCGTACCCGTACACCTCGCACCGCTCCGGTACCGTCAGGCCGTACTTCTCCGCCGCCTCCTCCAGGGTAAGGCCGCCGTAGTAGTAGTCGTGGAGCGCCCGCCCCTCCGGGGAGTCGGCAAACCCCTGCATGGAGATGAGCCCGCCGTCCCCGTCCTCGCCGGGGATGGAAACGGCGCGCAGTCCGAAGAAGTCCGTGGCGGCGGCGGTGACGCCCAATGCCGCCAGCACCGCCACGGCGGCGGCGATCAGAAGTATTTTCTTAACAGATCCCGATTTTTTCGTCTTCATTTTCTCAAAGTCCTCCACATTCACCTTGTAGGAGGAGCGCACATGAGAAAAAGTCTCCTTATACAGATCGTAAGCCATCACAGTCTCTCCTCCACAAGCTCGTTTTTCAGTCTCATCCTGGCCCTCTGGAGTCTGGTGGTTACGGCGGACTCGGAAATCTCCAGAAGCCTTGCGATCTCACGGACGGAATATTCCTCGTAGTAGAAGAGGTACAGCGGGACCCTGTACTTGTCGGGCAGGCTCATCACGGCGGTGAAGAGGGCGATCTGCTCCTCGGCCTCGAAGGGCACGGAGAGCGCCAGCTCCTCCGGCGGCGTGGGCACACGTCTTTTGGCGGCCCTGGCGGCGTTCTTGCAGAAGTTCAGCGCGACGCGGATCATCCACCGCTTCACGTGCTCTTCCCCCTCGAACCGCTCCCTGGAGAGGTACAGCTTCAACAGCGTCTCCTGCACCGCGTCTTCGGCATCCTGGGCGCTGCCCATGAAGTTCAGCGCCACCCGGTACACCGTGTCCTTATATTTCTCGGCATAAAAGCCAAATTCCGACTTGTCCATTCCCTCACTGTCCTTTGAAAGCTTTCACCCATAATACACCCGGGCGGGGCGATTTGTCACAGGGAGCGGAAAAATTTTGGGGCTGTGAAAAAACACGCCACCCCAGGCGTGGATATTCACAGCCCCGTATTTTTGTGGAAAAAACCACATTTTT
>CANQKZ010000143.1 GCA_947624585.1 uncultured Oscillospiraceae bacterium
GCTTGAAGAGCCGGATGCGGGAAAACCGCACGTCCGGTTCTGTGAGGGGCAGTAGGCAATCCCTTCACAGATAAGAATATTGTGGAAGGAGTGTCGAGACTGTCTACTCGACTGATTTCTATGGCCGGATGCGGCGGATGCGGGGAGATTTTTCTCACCGGGAAGGCCCTGGAGCTGCTGGAGGCGCTGGGGGAGTACGCTTTTCTTCCTTTGGGAGAGAGGAATGGGAGACCCTTGTATATTTCGGAGAGCGGGGAGGAATTTTCCAACGCCGTGCTGGCGCTGAAGCTGAGCGGCCTTATCACCGTCGATTACGATATCCCGCTTTCGGGGTTCGATTATAAGGATTTTGTCAACTGCACCCGCCTGGGGAGCATGGCTCTGACGGCTCGGGGACAGGCGGCGCTGGAGGCGGTGGACACCCAGGGGGTGGAACCGTGAGGGAGGAGCTTTGCCGCACGGCCATGCTGTTGGGGCGTGAGGGCGTGGAGCGTCTGGCACGGTGCCGTGTGGCCGTCTTCGGCCTGGGCGGTGTGGGCGGGTACGCCTGTGAGGCGTTGGCCCGCTCCGGCGTCGGGGCGCTGGACCTTATTGACCACGACCGGGTGAGCCTCAGCAACATAAACCGCCAGATCTACGCCCTCCACTCCACGGTGGGGATGCTGAAAACCGATGTCGCCGCGGCCCGGATCAGGGACATCGCCCCGTCTCTACGTATACGAACATACCCGGTCTTCTACGGGCCGGATACGGCGGACCAATTTGATTTTACCAAATACGACTACATAGTGGACGCCATCGACACCGTGACCGGCAAGCTGGCCCTGATCTCCGGCGCGGCGGCGGCGGGAGTGCCTGTCATCAGCTCCATGGGCGCAGGAAACAAGCTGGATCCCACCGCTTTCCGCGTCTCCGACATCTTTGAGACAAGCTTCGACCCGCTGGCCCGGGTGATGCGCCGGGAGCTGCGGCGGCGGGGCATCGAACACCTGAAGGTGGTATGGTCGGAGGAACCGGCCAGGGCAGTCTCCCCGGAGGACCGGGCGGAGGCGGCTGACCCCGGGCACCGGGACGTGCCGGGCTCCTGCGCCTTCGTCCCCTCTGTGGCGGGGCTCATCCTGGCGGGGGAGGTGGTGCGGGATCTGACGGGCCACGGACGCGGGTGAAGAAGCTGGAAAATATTTTTCTCCGTTCGGGAACATTTCGCAGATGTGGTATGTCATAAGAGCGTAAACCACAAATTCTTCCCACAGAAAGGAATGAACCGACGTGAAAAAGATACTAGCTCTGCTCCTTTCCCTGACCCTCGCGCTGTCCCTGGCCGCCTGCTCCGCCAAGACGGCCGCCGACGCGGACGTGCCGCCCGTGACCGGCTCCGACGACGCCCAGCCCGCCCCCGGCGGAGATCAGGCCAAGACCGAGGATACCCAAAATACGGATGATCCCACCCGGACCCCCGACGGCGGAGCCGAAACGCAGGCGGAAGACGATGCGGCGAAGAAAGCCGAGGAGGAAGCCGCCGCGAAGAAAGCCGAGGAGGAAGCCGCCGCGAAGAAGGCCGAGGAGGAAGCCGCCGCGAAGAAGGCCGAGGAAGAGGCCGCCGCGAAGAAAGCCGAGGAAGAGGCCGCCGCGAAGAAGGCCGAGGAAGAGGCCGCCGCGAAGAAAGCTGCGGAAGAGGCCGCCGCGAAGAAGGCTGCGGAAGAGGCCGCGAAGGAGGCTGCGGAGGAGGCCGCGAAGAAGGCCGCCGAGGAAGAGGCCGCGAAGAAAGCAGCCGAGGAAGCCGCCGGACAGGCCGCCGCCGAGGAGGCCGCTCGGAAAGCGGCTGAAGAGGCCGCCAGACAGGCCGCCGCAGAGGAGGCCGTTCGGAAGGCTGCCGAAGAGGCCGCCAGGAAAGCAGCCGAGGAGGAGGCCGCCCGGAAAGCGGCTGAGGAGGAGGCCGCGAAGAAGGCCGAGGAGGAGGCTCAGAAGAAGGACGAGGAGCGCCCCGTTCCCCCCTCCGGCGGGATCGTGGTCCCCGGCTTTGGCGGGAACTCTGGCGGCAAGGATTCCGAGACGCCCGACCTGGGCGACGGCTCCGGCCTTGTGGACGAGCTTGACCAAGTGGTGGGCGACAGCACCGGAGAGATGGCGGATGAGACATACGCCCTGGGCGGCGACAACTCCTGGCAGCTGGCCAACTGGTTCCCCGGCGCATCCCTGCCCGCCGGATGCAAGGTGGCCGTCAACTCACCCATGATGGGCTCCATCGCCCACGTGGTCATCCTCATCGAGGTCCCCGACGGAGTCGACGCCAACGCCGTCGCGGCGGACCTGCTGGCCTGCGCCAACTCCCGCTGGCAGATCTGCGTGGACGCCGAGAGCGTCCAATGCTCCGTAAGCGGCAATCAGATCCTCTTTGTCATGTCCTCCAACGAGATCGCCGACGACGTGATCGGCGCTTTCGGAGGGTGAAATATTCGATTAGGAGTAGGATAAATTGAAAATGAAAATGAAAAAGGTACTTTCCATCGCGCTTGCTCTTCTGACGGTCCTCGCCCTCGCCGCCTGCGGCGGGGAAGGAGACAAGGACACCGGCGGCGCCGTCTCCAACCTCACCGACGAGGAGTTGGTGGACAAGCTGGCCGCCATCTGCGAGGGCAAGACCGGGGAGATGCCGGTTGAGACCACCTCCTTCGCGGCGCTGGAGGAGAACGAGATCGAGACCGCGGGCTTCTGGAAAAACTGGTTCAACAACATGGACGTCCCCGAGGGCGCCAAGATCGCCGTGAACCAGCCCCTGGTGGGCGATCCCCATGTGGTGCTGCTGATTCAGCCCGGCGAGGGCACGTCCGCCGAGGACCTGAAGGCGGAGCTGGACAAGAACGCCAACCCCGGCTGGATGATCTGCATGCGGGCCGACGACGTGGCCTCCGTCGTAAAGGACGGCCTTGTGCTCTTCGTCATGACCTCCAGCGAGATGGGTCTGAACGCCCAGAGCTTTGTGGACGCCTTCACAGCCTGAGCAAACCGCAAACCATCGCCGAAGGGCGGGTCAGGGACCCGCCCTTTATTTGAAATAAGGGAGAGACGCCTATGCTGTTTTCGGGTGCCACATTTCTCTACGCCTTCCTCCCCACGGTGCTGTTTCTGTACGCCGCCGCGCCGGGGACGAAAGCGAAAAACTACGTACTGCTCCTGTCCTCGCTGGTCTTTTACTTCTTCGGGGAGCCCGTGTACGTGCTTCTGCTGATCTTCTCCTCCATTTCCGACTGGCTCCACAGCCTCTACATAGAGAAGCACCGGGGGGAGCGGAAGGCGAAGATCGCGCTGATCTCCAGCATCGTCATAAACCTTGCCATGCTGGGCTTTTTCAAATACACAGACTTCCTCATCGGCACGGTGAACGCGCTTTTCGGCGCCTCCATCCCCAAGACAGGGGTGCCCCTGCCCATCGGCATCAGCTTCTTCACCTTCCAGACCATGAGCTACACCGTGGACGTGTACCGGGGCCGGGCCCACGCGCAAAAGGATCTGGGCACCATGGCCACCTTCGTGTGCCTCTTCCCTCAGCTCATCGCCGGACCCATCGTCCGGTACGTGGACGTGGCGGAGGAGCTGGAATCGAGAAAGCACACCCTGGAGAACGCGGCCCTGGGAATCCGCCGGTTCGCTTTCGGACTGGGGAAGAAGGTGCTGGTTGCCAACGTGATGTACGAGGTCACCGTCTTCTTCCGGGACTCCGGGGACAAGTCGGTGCTGTTCTACTGGCTCTACGCCCTGGCCTTCGCCTTGCAGATCTACTTTGACTTCTCCGGCTACTCCGACATGGCCATTGGCCTCGGGCGCATCTTCGGGTTCAAATTCCCGGAGAATTTCAACTACCCCTACATCTCCAAATCCGTCACCGAGTTCTGGCGGCGCTGGCACATGACCCTGGGCGGCTGGTTCCGGGATTATGTGTACATTCCCCTGGGCGGCAACAGGACCACCAAACTCAAGTGGCTCCGGAACATCGCCGTGGTCTGGATCCTCACCGGCGCCTGGCACGGGGCGGAGTGGAACTTCGTCCTCTGGGGCGCGATGTTCGGCGTCCTGCTGATCGTGGAGAAGCTGTGGCTGGGCCGCGCGCTGGAGAAGCTTCCCCGGTTCGTCTCCCACATCTATGTGCTCTTCATTGTGCTCATAAGCTTCACCGTCTTCAACGCGGACGGGCTCTCCGGCGTGGTCCGGGACATCGGCGGCCTCTTCGGCGCGGGGGGCATCCCGCTGGTGAGCGCGGAGGCGGTCTATTACCTCAGAAGTTACACCGTCGCCATCGCGCTGGCCGTCGTGGGGGCCACTCCATTGCCGAAGTTCCTCTACGGCAAACTCTCCGAGGCGCCCAAGACGGTGCTGGAGCCTCTGGCGACGGGCGCTCTGCTGATCTTATCCACCGCTCTTCTCATCGACGGGTCCTTCAACCCGTTCCTGTATTTCAGATTTTAAGGGGGGACGGACATGAAAAAGGTAAAATACATCCTCACCGTGGCCGTCTTCGCCCTCATCCTCTTCGGATTTGCCGTCGGACAGGTCTTTTTGCCCGACAAGGACAGGAGCTACACCGAGCGCCGGGAGCTGGCCCGGGCGCCGGAGGTCACGGCTAAGGCCGTCTTCAACCGGGAATTCTCCGACAAGCTGGAGACATACCTGCTGGACCAGTTCCCCCTGCGGGAGCGGTTCCGCCAGCTCAACGCCACCTTCCGGTTCTACGGCCTCCGGCAGCTGGACTCCAACGGCATCTATATCAAGGAAGGCACGGTTTTCAAGACGGAGACTTCCACCAATGAGGAGCAGATCCGTTACGGCGCGGCCTTCTACACGGCCCTCATCGACGGGTATCTCAAAGACTGCAACGTCTACTACACCGTGGTGCCGGACAAGGGCTGGTTTGTGCGGGACCTGGGGTATCCCCATCTTGACTATGACCTTCTTTATGATATAATGGAGAACGATGTAAAGGGCGCCGGGTTCATCGACATCCGGGACACCCTCTCGCTGGACAAGTACTACCGCACCGACACCCACTGGAAGCAGCCGGACCTCTTCGACACGGTGCAAAAGCTGGGGGACGCCATGGGCGTGGGCGAGGCCCTGACGCCGGAGTCGGACTACACCCCCCACACCCTCTTCCCCTTCAACGGCGTCTATATGCAGCAGTCGGCGGTTCCCATGGAGGGGGACGACCTTGTGTACCTCACAAGCGAGTACACCGAGTCCGCCGCCGTCTCCGGGCCCATGTACAAGTACGACACCGTGTACGTTCCCGAACTTTTTGAAGGAATGGACGGTTACGATGTATTCCTTGGCGGATCTCAGCCCATAATTGAGATAGAGTGCCCCAACGCCAAAACAGACCGGGAGCTGTACATCTTCCGGGACTCCTTCGGCTCCTCCCTGGCGCCGCTGTTCACCGGGGCCTACGCAAAGATCACGGTCATAGACCTCCGGTATGTGACCACCGCCTACCTTCCAACCTACGTGACCTTCACGCCGGGCGCGGACGTCCTTCTCATCAACTCCACCCTGGTGCTGAACACGGCAATGATCATGAGGTGATTTTTTCATGAAGCACACAAGACACGCCCTGGTTCTGGCCCTGTCGCTCCTTCTGACCCTCTCCCTGCTCGCGGGATGCGGGGACGAAAAGGAGAAGACCGACGGCGTCTCCGCCGACGCCGGGTCCACGGCGACCGAGCCGCCGGAAAAGGATCTGCCGGACCCGGGCGAGACCGCCTCCGCCGCCATCGAGGCCACCTTCACGGAGCTGGCCGACCGGATGAATCGGTCCCCCTTGGGCACGGTCCTGACGCTCCTGGGCAGCGAGAACCTGGCGCTGGACTTCTCCGTGGGCGTCCCGGACGAACAGGGGGAGGTGTCGGCGACGGTGGCGGGCAATATGGCCCTCAACAAGTCCTCCGGCTGCGCCCTCTTCGACGGGACCCTGTCCTCTCCCGGCGGGGAAGGGGAGGACGCCCTCAGTATCCCCCTGAAGCTGTGGTACAGCCCGGAGTTTATGGGCGTGTCCTCGCCGCTCTTCCGGGATGAGGTGTTCTACGGCGTGGCGCCGGAGAATATGGCCTCACAGCTGGAGGGCTCCGCCTTCGCGCGGCTCTTCTCCCTGGACACCGCGTCCCTGTCGGAGGCGGACCGGTTCCTCAGCACCATCCCCGGCAACGTGGGCGTCTACAAGGCCGGATTCCTGGAGGGGGTCCAAAGCTCCCTGGCAGGGCTCATGAAATACCGGGCGCTGGACATGGCGGAGGTGAACATCCTCCGGGGCGGCCAGAGCCTGAGCGGCTACACCGTCACCGTCCGGCTCTCCGGCGAGGAGATGGCGGGGCTGTTGGAGGACGTGACCAACCTCCTGCCCGAGGGCGTCCTGCTCTACGGCCTGGTGTCCGACTCCGGGCAGGTCCTGACCCTGAAGGACAAACTGGAGCAGATCCGGGAGGAGGCGGTCCCCACCGCCATTGAACTGACCGTTGCGGACGGAAAGCTCTATCACCTGAGCACCGCCTACACCCTGGACGGCGTCGAACACCCGGTGGAGGCGGAGTTCTACGGCGAGGACGGCAGGACCGTCTCCGTGTCCGTGGACCCGGTGTTCAGCTTCAACCTGACCCTGGACGGCGGCGTCCGGTTCGATATGCGCACCGTCTCTGACACCCCCACCATCACCACCCTGACCTGGGACTCCGCCGGCGGGTTTGAGTTCATCACCTACACCGCCGACGTTACCGACCTGTGCCTGGAGGGTACCGCCAGCGCGGAGAACGGCGTCCTCACCTACGGGGGCATCTGGTACTCCGGCGAGCGAGGGGACCGCAACCCCCTCTCCCTCACCGCCGGTATCGGCAGCCAGATCGTCGCCCCCACCGAATTCCGCAATGTGGCGGAGCTGGACCAGCGGGAGATCTACTCCCTGGCCGCGAGCCTCATCTTCAGCGGCCTCTTCGATTCGGCGGGTTGATACAAAGGAACCTCTGCATCCACCGTCAGGCTGCACACAGCGAAAGCGTTTTGGAAACGGTTTTTCTCACCGGAACGTATGGATACGAGCCCGCCGCGGTATCCGGTGAATTCGCGAAGGCGGATGTCCTTGACGTGGATGCGGCTTTCAGGGACCGATCCCGTGCGGAACAGGCCGCCGATCCATCGGATCCATTTTGCGGTTGCAGTCGAGCCTTATACTGATACTCAATTAAAAGAAGACACCGAGCGATGAGGATCTTTTGCGTCAGGCGAGGAAGGCGGCCCGGGAATACTTTGTGTATTTCCAAGCCGCATGACGAAGTATGGCGCGAAAAAGACCGGTGCGAATGTTTGATTTTGATTGAATAATAGTATTGTTTGCGCTTGAACGGCGGTGCTTACACCGATCGGCATCTGTCTTTGCGACCGATGAGCTGCGTGCAACCCATCTCTCCGTGCTTTGTAGTTTGCCTCTCTCGCCGCTATTATACAGGAAAACAGCTCATTTTGCGGCATCTATTTTCACCCCGATTTGTGCCGGAATGGCGATTACTGTGAAAAAACACCGCCTGTCCCCACAGACAGGCGGTGTTTTGTGTTGGTGCGTTTACGCAACGAAATAAACCCCCGGTTCTACCGGGGGAGGGAAACGGCTTCAGCAAGGACAAAATGGGCGAGCTAAATGCAAGCCCGAAAGGTGATTGAGAGGAATTAAGCCTCCAGGTATAATAGTAACGGTTTGGCAGCCGCATTACTAAGAATACAAGGAGGCTAATTCATGAAAACAGAAAAAGATAATGATACTAAACTTCAATAAACAGTAGACAAACAAACACTCCCATGGTATAATCCCCCCGGTGATGAAAATGCGGTACAAATTCAGCGAAGAAGATTACGAAAAGATAAAAACAGCAAGAAAAAAGAACCGGGACAAGCAGACAGACAGGCGGCTGACGGTGCTCGAGATGCGGTGCGAGGGGAAAAAGCAACGGGAAATCTCGGAAAAAACAGGATTCCATCGGTCGCATGTGT
>CANQKZ010000144.1 GCA_947624585.1 uncultured Oscillospiraceae bacterium
GACGGAGTCGGCCATCCGCATCACCCACATCCCCACCGGGACGGTGGTGGAGTGCCAGGACGAGCGGAGCCAGTACAAGAACAAGGACCGGGCCATGAAGATTTTGGCCTCCCGGCTCTACGAGGCGGAGAAGCGCAGGCGCGAGGCCGCCGTGGCGGCGGAGCGGCGCAGCCAGGTGGGCACCGGGATGCGCAACGAGCGGATCAGGACCTACAACTTCCCCCAGGGGCGGGTGACGGACCACCGGATCAATCTTACATTATATAAAATAGACGCGGTGATGAACGGGGCGCTGGATGAGATCGTCGACGCGCTGATCACCGCCGACCAGGCGGAGAAGCTGAAGGGCGAGGAGGAGTGAACGTGGAGACGGAGCTTTTGGCCGCGGATGAGCGCGGGATCGGGCGCGCGGCGGAGATCCTGCGGCGCGGGGGCGTGGTGGCCGTGCCCACGGAGACGGTGTACGGCCTCGCGGCAAACGGGCTGGACGTGAACGCGGTGCGGCGGGTCTTTGAGGCCAAGGGGAGGCCGGAGAACAAGCCGGTGAGCCTGTTTGTGCCGGACATCGACGCGGCGGAGCGGTTCTGCCATGTGACCGAGGCGGCGCGGAGGCTGGCGGGATTCTGGCCGGGGCCGCTGACGGTGATTTTGAAACGGAAACCGTGCGTGCCGGACGTGATCACCGCCGGGGGCGAGGGCGTGGGGATCCGGGTGCCGGACGACGGGACAACGCTGGCGCTTTTGCGGCGGGTGGATTTTCCGCTGACGGGGACCAGCGCCAATCTCAGCGGGCGGGCGTCCACCCGGAGCGCCGGGGAGGCGCTGGAGGTGTTCCGGGGGCGCGTGGAGGCCGTTCTGGAGGGGGACGCCCCGGGCGGGGTGCCCTCCACGGTGCTGGACTTGACCGGAAAGATTGCGAAAGTTGTGCGTTTGGGGGCAATTTCGTCGGAAGAGCTTGCAAAAGCACTGGGAATGGTGGTAGAATGAGGACCATCGGCATAACGGGCCCCACCGGCGCGGGCAAGACCACGGCGCTCCGGGCGGTGGAGGCGCTGGGCGGCGCGGTGTTCGACTGCGACGCGGTGTATAGGGAGCTTCTGGCGGAGAGCCCCGAGATGCTCTCCGCCATAGAGCGCCGTTTTCCGGGAACGGTCCGGGACGGGGCTCTGGACAGGCGCGCCCTGGCGGCGCGGGTATTTTCGGACCCGGCGGCGCTGGCGGAGCTGGATGCGGCGACGCACCCGTATGTGCGCCGGGAGGTGGAGCGCAGGCTCGCTGAGGCGGCGCGGGACGGGCGTCCCCTGGCGGCGGTGGACGCCATCGGGCTTTTTGAGTCCGGGCTTTCGGAGCTCTGCGACGAGACATACTTTGTGACGGCGCCCAGGGAGACGCGCGTCCGGCGCGTGATGGCCCGGGACAACATCGGCAGGGAGGCCGCCGAGGCCCGGGTATCGGCCCAGAAGGGGGAGGAATATTTCCGCGCCCGGTGCGGCCGTGAGCTTGTGAACACATATTCAGACAGCGGCGAGTTTTTCCGCGTCTGTGTGGATCATTTCAGGAGGTTACTATGAGCGAAACTAGAGATCGGCTGTTTTACAAACAGAAGCACGTCTGCGACGTGATGGACGAGGGGGAGGCGGCCCTTTCGGAGGAGTATTGCCGGAAGTACATGGCCTTCCTTCAAAAGGCGAAGACCGAGCGCCTGGCGGCGGCGGAGGCCATAAGGCTTGCGCGTGAGCACGGGTTCCGGGAGTTTGACCGGAACGCGCCGGTGAAGCCGGGGGACAAGGTGTACCGCTGTGTTCAGGGCAAACTGCTTCTGCTTGCTGTCATCGGGACGGAATCCCTGGAGCGGGGCGTCAACCTGTGCGCGGCGCACATCGACTCCCCGAGGCTTGACTTAAAGCAGCTGCCCCTCTATGAGGACCACGAGGTGGCCTATTTCAAGACCCACTACTACGGCGGCATCCGCAAGTACCAGTGGGTGACCATCCCCCTGGAGCTCCACGGCGTGGCCGTGCTGGAGAGTGGGGAGGCGGTGGATATCAACATCGGCGGAGATCCGGGGGACCCCATCTTCTACGTCTCCGACCTCCTGCCCCATCTGGGCTACAAGCAAGCGGAGCAGCCCCTGGCCAAGGCCATCCCGGCGGAGAAGCTGAACATCATGGTGGGCTCCCATCCCCTGAAGGGGGAGGAAGACGGCGAGCGGGTGAAGCTGGCCGTCATGAAGCTGCTCCATGAGAAGTACAGCATCACCGAGGAGGACTTCCTCTCCGCCGAGATTGAGGCGGTGCCCGCCTTCCCGGTGCGGGAGTCCGGCTTTGACCGGTCCCTCATCGCCGGATACGGCCAGGACGACCGGGTGTGCGCCTTCGCCGAGCTCCAGGCCATCTATGAGACGGACCGCCCCGCCCGCACCTGCGTGTGCATCCTGGCGGACAAGGAGGAGATCGGCTCCGTGGGCGCCACGGGCATGGTGTCCCGGGCCTTCGACTGCTTCATGGGCGATCTGTGCGACAAGCAGGGCGTGAAGCCGGACCACTGCTACGAGAGCTCCTTCTGCATCTCCGCCGACGTGTCCGCCGCCTTCGACCCCACCTGGCCGGAGGTGTTCGAGTGGCGCAACAGCGCAAAGCTCAACTACGGCGTGGGCATCTCCAAGTTCACGGGCCGGGGCGGCAAGTCCGGCTCCAACGACGCCAGCGCCGAGCTCATGGGCAAGCTCCGCCGGATCTTCGCCGAAAACGGCGTGGTGTGGCAGTACGCGGAGCTGGGCAAGGTGGACGAGGGCGGCGGCGGCACCGTGGCCGGGTATCTGGGCGATCGGAACATCCCCACCGTGGACGCCGGGACGCCGGTCATCTCCATGCACGCCCCCTATGAGATCACCGCGAAGCACGACTGCTACATGACCTACAGGTGCATGAAGTCCTTCTACGCCTCCAAATAAGCGGCATTTGATGCCCATATACATCATACACTCCCCGTGAGGGGGGTGTATTTTTTGCTGGCACTGATGGAGGCGGAGTTTGTTGAGGGGCGGAAATGCGCCGTAAGCTTTTCACAGGAGCGGCCCCTGGGCCTCAACTGCGTCCGGGCGCGGGTCCGCGTGGGCCTCCGGGCCGGGGAGAGGCGTGTCCGGCGGTGTCTGGAGGGGACGGCGCGGGAGCTGGCGGGCCTCCGGGCGCGGACGGCGGTGTTCGCGGAGGGGTTCCCGTACAGGGAGTTTTTCCTGGCGCGGGGCGTCCGGGAGGCCGGGTGCGGGACGCTGCTGGCCGCCAAAGCAGCCGAGATCGTCCGCGCCGCCGCGCCGCGCCACGAGCGGGCGCTTTTGCGGACGGACAGGGCCGACAGGCGGAGTTTGGAGACGGCGCGGGGACTGTGCCGGGACTTCCGGTACCTCGCCCTGGACGCGCCGGAGGAGTGCCTGGAGCGCTTTGAGGACGTGTGTGGGGGGCTGGGCGTCGCGCCGGAGCCGTACACGTCCTCGGGGCCGGGGCCGGACGCGGCGGTGTTCCTCTCGCCGCCCCGGGAGCCGGTGTTCCTGCCCGGGCGATGCGTGAAGCTTCCGGTTTACACAGGCGGCGCACCGGTGCTGGGGGGACGGGAGGTGGATAGGATCTCCTTCTCCCTCCCGGAGGAGCTGCGCTTCGACCTCCCCTTCCCGGCATCCCCCATCCTCTCGGCGGCCCTGGAGGCCGGGACGGTGGAGGCGGAGGACGTGTCGGTCCGCGCCGCCGGAAAAGGGGTTGACACCGCCCTCCCTCCTGTGCTATAATCCGTAGCAACCGAATACTGTCGGAACCGCGGTTTGAAAGGTTGTAGACCGATTAGATCAAACGGGGAAGCCGGTTCGAATCCGGCGCAACTGCCATTACTGTAACTGACGCTCCGGCGTCTCAAGTCAGAATACCGGCCCGGTTCTTTATCGCGATCATTTCTGGGTATAGAGGAGTGCGGCGTTGCCCTTTGCCACGGCACAAGGGAGCGGTGCGCTCTTTTTTGCTTTTTCGGAGTAAGGGTCCATCTGCTGCACATTTTTTGCGTCTTTTCGCGGAAAATGTGCCTTTTTTATCCTCATACTAACATCCAATCAAAGCAAGACATTCGCGACGGTCTTTTTAGCGTCATACAGCGTCAGCCGTCTTGGAAATACATACGGTATTCCCTGCGACATCTTCCTCGTCTGACGCTAAAAATCCTCGCCGCTCGGTGTATTCCTTCAATTGGATATTAGTATCAATCGACCGCGTGGAAAGAAAATACACTTCAAGGAGCAAACCTCATGAAAAGAAAGATCCTCTCCCTCCTCCTCGCGGCCCTGACGCTTGTCACCGTTCTCGCCGCCTGTCGGAACGAAGCCCCGACCCCCGGCGCGGACAGCGGCGCGGGTAACGCGGCCCCCGCCCCGGACAACTCCCCCGCCCAGACCCCCGACGACGACGCCCAGCCCTCCGGGGAAGACGCCGGCACCGCCTCTTCCGGGGAAAACGACGTCTCGCAGCCCACGGAGGAAAACTACGACGGAAGACTGGTCTTCGACCATGCCATGGAGCTGTCCTACGCCAAATGCTTTTCCCTGGATTACTACAAGGGCGGATACAAGCTGGCCTCCCTCTCCGACGGCACGAAGATCCTCGTCGTCCCGGAGAATATGTCCGTCCCCGCCGACGCGCCGGAGGATGCCATTGTTCTCCGGCAGCCGGTGTCCAACATCATGGTGTCCTCCACGCCGGTGACCTCCCTCATCAACGCCATCGGCGCGCTGGACGCCATCTCCCTCACCACCTATGACGCGGACTCCTGGTACATCGACGAGGTGAAGGAGGCCATTCTGGACGGCTCCCTCACCTATGTGGGCGACTACAAGGCCCCGGACTACGAGCAGATCACCGCCGCCGGGACCGCCCTCGCCATCTACTCCGCCATGCTCACCGAGGACGTGGCCGCTCAGCTGGACGCCCTGGGGGTGGACGTGGTCCTGGACTGCTCCGCCCAGGAGGAGCACCCCCTGGCAAGGGTGGAGTGGGCCAAGCTCTACGGGGCCATCTTCAATAAGGAGGCGGAGGCCGAGGAGGTCTTCAACACCCAGGCCGCCTTTGTGGATGAAATCGCCAAGGCGGAGAACACCGGAAAGACCGTCGCCATCTTCTATATCACCTCCAACGGCTCCCTCTACGCCCGCAACGCCGACGACTACATGGCGAAGATGGTGGACCTGGCCGGGGGCCGGTACGCCCTCCCCGACGTGGGCGCCGGCGAGTCCGGCACCGCCAAGATGGAGCTGGAGGCCTTCTACGACGGGACCAAGGACGCGGACTACATCATCTACATCTGGTCTGTGGGCGGCAAGCCCGAGACTGTGGACGCCTTCCTGGAGCGGGCCGGTATCCTGGCCGACATGAAGGCCGTGCGGGAGGGGAACGTCTGGTGCACCACCCCCGATTTCTTCCAGATCCAGGACACCATCGGCAGCATGGTCAACGACATCCATCTGATGCTCACCTCCGACGGGTCCGAGGACTCCTTCACCTACCTATGGCGTCTGAAATGACCGGCTCTTCCCGGAAAAGCGCCCTGCGGGCCGCCGCCGTCTTCACCGTCCTGACCGTTCTCTTCGTCCTGGCGGTCGTCTGGAACATCAACACCGGCAGTGTGGAGATCTCCGTATCCCAGATCTGGCGGATCCTTCTCCACCGCCGGGAGATACAGGGCGAGATCGACCGGGGCGCGGCGGAGGAGGCGCTGGTCTCCGCCTACAACATTATCTGGAAGCTCCGTTTGAAGCGCGTCCTGCTGGCGGCGGTGCTGGGGGGAGCGCTGTCCCTGTCCGGGTTCCTCCTGCAAACCTTCTTCCGCAACCCCATCGCGGGGCCCTTCGTGCTGGGCATATCCTCCGGCGCCAGGATGTTCCTGGCGGTGGTGACCATAGCCCTCAGCACGCGCCTTGCCTCCGTGCCCGTGGCGGTGACGGTGGCGGCCTCGTTTCTGGGGTCCATGGTCACCCTGCTCTTCGCTCTTGCCTTCAGCGGACGGGTGCGGAGTATGTCCACGCTTCTGGTGGTGGGCATCATGGTCAGCTACATCTGCTCCGCCGTCACCGACTTTCTCATCAACTTCGCCGCGGACGCGGACATCGTCAACCTGACCCACTGGTCCATGGGGGCCTTCTCCGGCGGAACCTGGCGGGACGTGGGGATCTCCGCCCTCATCGTCCTGCCCACGGCCCTTACCGTGTTCCTGCTGTCCAAGCCCATCTCCGCCTACGCCCTGGGCGAGGGGTACGCCCAGAGCCTGGGGCTCAACGTCCGGCGCTTCCGGGTGGTCCTCCTGCTGCTCTCCGGCGTCCTCTCCGCCTGCGTCACCGCTTTCGCCGGGCCCATCTCCTTCGTGGGCATCGCCGTGCCCCACATCTGCCGCGTCACCCTCCGGTCCTCCAGGCCGATTTTGATGATCCCCGCCTCCTTCCTGTGCGGCGCCGTCTTCTGCACGGTCTGCGACCTCATCGCCCGGACGGTCTTCTCCCCCACGGAGCTGTCCGTGGGAACCGTCACCAGCGCCATCGGCGCGCCCATCGTCATTTGGCTGATGATCTCCCGCCGCCGGGATCCGTCGGAATGAGGTGAAGCCATGGACAAACCGTATCTTGAGCTCCGGGACCTGACCGTGGGCTACGGAGGGAAGCCTCTTCTCTCCCACATCTCCTTCTCCCTCCAAAAAGGCGAGATCATGACGCTTGTCGGCCCAAACGGGGCCGGAAAGTCCACCGTATTGAAAACCGTCACCCGCCGCCTGCCCGCTCTCTCCGGGAAGATCCTACTGGACGGAACGGAACTCCGCGCCTTAAGCGGCAGGAGCGTCGCCACGAAAATGGCGGCGGTGCTCACCGACCGGATCCGCCCGGAGCTTGCCACCTGCTTCGACATCGTATCCGCCGGGCGCTACCCCTACACCGGAAGCTTCGGACTGCTGACAAAGCGGGACCGGGAGATCGTGGCCGACGCCCTCCGCCGGGTCAGCATCACCGACATCGCGGACCGGGATTTTAATTCCGTCAGCGACGGACAGCGCCAGCGGGTCCTCCTTGCCCGGGCCATCGCCCAGGAGCCGGAGATCGTGGTCCTGGACGAGCCCACCTCCTTCCTGGACATCCGCCACAAGATCGGGCTTCTGGAAATTTTGCGGGACATGGCCCGGACCCGGGGCGTTGCCGTCCTCATGAGCCTCCACGAGATCGACCTGGCCTCCAAGGTCTCAGACCGGATCGTCTGCGTGGGGCACGGGGGCATCGCGGCCCAGGGCCGCCCGGAGGATGTGTTCTCCGACGGAAGCGTCCGGGCCCTCTACGGCCTCACACGCGGAAGCTACAACGCCGCCCTGGGGAGCGTGGAACTGGCCCGCTCCGAGGGCGAACCGCATATCTTCGTCCTGGGCGGCGGAGGGCGCGGCATTCCCCTCTACCGCGCCCTCCAGAAGTCCGGCATCCCCTTCGCCGCCGGGATCCTCTTCGACAACGACCTGGATCTCCCCGTGGCAAATTCTCTGGCGGCGGCTGTAGTCGCCTCCCCCGCGTTCCTCCCCGTGTCCGAGGACACCTTCCGCGCCGCCCGCGCGCTTCTCGCCTCCTCCGCCGCTGTCCTAACCCCCGGCCCCGAAAGCGTTCTGCCTCCTCCCTGCGGCGAGCTTCTCACCTGCGCGCGGGCACTCCGTATCCCCGTCGTCACCGATCCCGATGAGATTCCGCGAATTCTAAAATCAGACTGACTCCGTCGGGCGGTGGGGCCGTCCGGGCGGACGGGGGGTGTCTTCTTTTCTCTCTTTTGTTCCGCACGTTGTGCTGCACAAAAGAGAGAAAAGAAGCAAAAGAGAGAAAAGGCGTTTTTGGGGTCGGTGGGAGACGAAGGCTCCTGCCGTGTATCTCGGGTCGGCTCACGCGGTTGTTGTCGGTACGTCTGGGTGGAACCATAGCCGCGCGGGCCGAAGACTTAATTGGTTCCAGCAT
>CANQKZ010000145.1 GCA_947624585.1 uncultured Oscillospiraceae bacterium
ATCAGGACCGTCCTGATCCCGGTCAGACTGTGCAAGAAGCTCCTGAAATACGCCCAAAAACAGGAAACCGCCTCCGGCGAGATCTTCCTCACCGGAAACGGCAACCCCCTGACGCGGGGACAGATATGGGCGGATATGAAAAAAGTGTGCGAAAAAGCCGGAGTGGACTCCGGCAAAGTGTTCCCCCACAACCTCCGGCACCTGTTCGCCCGGTGCTTTTACGACGCCACGCGGGACATCGTGAAGCTCGCGGACGTGCTGGGCCACAGCTCCATCGAGACGACCAGGATTTACCTGATCTCCACCGGCGAGGAGCACGCGCGTGTCCTGGACGGCCTGGGGCTGGTGAGTTGAGATGAAATAAATCTTCTGTACTTCTCCCCCTACGCTTATTTCCAGATTATACTACGCCTCACCCGCGTTTTTCCAGGGGAAACAGGAGAATAATTGAATTTTGGGCGCAATTGACCGGAGCCGTCGAAAGGAAATTTTAACGGCTCTGCTTGTCATACAATTTTTTTCAATTTTGGGCTTTACATTTAAAAAATGCTGTGCTAAAATTGCAGGTAATCAGGGTTTTGAGCCTGACTTCTTCGTGTATGTATGTACAGAAGATTTATTTTGTCCTATCGGGCCATGGAAAGGAGGTTAAGGGCCACGGGCAGAGCGAGTATTTCCTTGAATATCAATAATTTGGATTTTTTAGGAGGTATTTAAAATGAAACGCAAGATCATTTCAACAGTACTGGCAATTGTGATGGTGCTGACCCTGGCACCGGTGGCGCTGGCACAGGAGGAAGCGGGGCCGTATGTGACAAATTTTGAGTTTGTTATCAACGGGACAGCCTATCATGAAGAAGACGGAGTATGCAGGATTCCCGGCGATACGGTGATCGATACCTTAGATGTTACGATCACATTTGACAAGGAAGTCAAATTTGTTCAATCCGCCTATCTCGATGAAAACGGATATCCCACTTCCTCAATCCCCACTTGGGCGTTATACGTCAAAAATGTTACAGATCAGAATGTGTCGATAAACCTGAACGCCATATTCGGTGAATTTGACCTCAACGACAGAGGTTTTAGCATTGTTCTAACAACCGAGGACAACGGCATTACGTGGAAGGGGGGCGTTCCGCTGACGGCTTTCATAAGCTTCCTTGATTTGAATATGTTCACGCTTGCCGCCAATTTGCATAACCCGTTCCAGATTATGGCTGATTCGGTAGAATACGCTGATGATACCGGCGCAAAGAATCAGACAAATTATCTAATCTTCAATAGAGACGATACAAACATCAATATATTCCAGTCCGGGTACGTAGACGCAATCTATACGGTAACATATGTCTGTTACAGTCAGACTTTCGTATGGAAGCTTCCCGCTGGCATTAGCCTCACTTTCCCTCAGCCGCCAAAATACGATACCGTTAGCTTTGTCGGCTGGTACACCGACAAAGCAATGACACAGGTAGTTCCTGCGGATACAATCGTTGACCAAAACATGACAGTGTACGCCAAGTATGAGGACACCACCGGAGAAACGTTTTCAGCACAGCTTGCCAATCAGGGGCTAGATAAAGTTTATATCGATAGCGTAGAGGACTTTGATATTTTCGCGCAGCAGGCGAGCGTTGTTCAACCCGGACGGTGGGTGATCCTTAATTATGACCTTGACCTGTCAGAGAAAACCTATACCGCCATTCAATATAACGCCAACTTTGATGGGAACGGGAAGACAATCAGCAATGCCACGTTCACACCCAACGGTGACAACAGCGGTATGTTTGCCGAACTTGGGAAAGGGACAAAGATTGTAAATCTTACGTTGGAGAACATAACGGTGGAAAATGCCCAGAATGCCGGAACCGTCGCTGGGTCCATCACCTCCGGCAGCGGAGATGCAAGCCAGACCGACAGACCGCTTATTCAAAATGTCTACGTGTCTAACAGCAAGATTACCGGCAGGAACGCCGGCGGTATTGTCGGATTCACATTCCTGTCCGATATACAATACTGTTCCGTTAAAAATACAACGGTTGCTGGCCTTGTCAATGCTGGAGGTATAGCTGCACAGTCTTACTCCAATACAAGTAATTGCATAACCGTGGGCCTTACATTGGGGCAGTATTTCTTTACATATTCAGGCGGAATTGTTGCCACAATGCTTGAAGCTTGCAAGGTTGATTTCTGCATAACAACAGAAAAAAGCGTTTACGGTAGGCATAATGATGGAGAATTAGGTACAAATATAACCTCAATAACAAATCAAACTCCAGCTTCGGTTGCGGTACAAGCGGGTTTCAATAGAACATATTGGAACTTAACAAACCCATTGACTAATTCTTCGTTTACTAATGCCGCAAAGTACGATATTCCAACATCTGCAAATTAATTGATTTTGCGGGGAGCTTCACATACGATGGCGCTCCCCGCATTTTACAAAGGAGTCAAAACAAATTATGGTTAAGCGATTAATGAGCGTCCTTATAGCTGTTATATTGCTATTGTCCCTGGTCCCGGCAATGGCCTTCGCTGTTGACGGGCCGGTGACAAAAGGGGCCTTGCAATTTATTTACAATGAATCCGCGGGTAGCGGTGGTAAGTTCACAACTGTTGACTATAATAAGGCGAATGACCAGATATTCCCAAGCACATGGGTAACCCTCCAGGAAAACTGCATAGTAGGCGATTCCTATGAAATCGGAAGCAGCGTAACAGTAAAAAAACCTGAAAAATCGGTTGTTAATGATACGGAGACGCAAAAGAGCTATGAATGTATAGGCTTCGTGACGCTCGGAAGCGATCAAGAAAACTTGATTCTTAAAGATAGTGCGACGTCCAGAATTGTAAAATTTGAAACGAATTCCGAAAAAACAATTGAAGTACATAATACAGATATTACGACAGACGATTACGGCCAATATCTATATATTTGTTTCCTCTGGAAAGAAATAGAGCAATGGACTGTCACCTATGACTTCTCCGGCCCCGAAAATACAACGGTTTACCCCGTTGTCTCCCCGTATAGGGCTGGCGAGAATGCTGCGGGTCAAACGGAGCCGCCTTATTCCCTTGGTTACTTCACTGTTTCCAGAGATGTTTCCAACCCGGAAATGCGGACAGATATGGAGGATGCAAATCAAAAAGCAGCCGATCTGAACCTGATATACTCTGACAGTACAGAGCCAAAAGAGTACAATTATGCCAGCCCAACCTCGTCGGGCCAATATGTGATAAATCCTGACGCGCTGAAGCTTAGAGTAGAGTTTGAGAAAGAAAATCCAAGTCAACTCAAGGCTAAAACCGCCAAAGGAAGCGCAATCGCTTTGTCCAAGATGGCACAGCAGAGAAACTATGCCATTGACCAAAACAGGCATCTGTTCTACCCCGTGGTGGGCTATGTGGCGGTAGGCAGTAACGGCGAGTATTACCAGCTCACTGGCTGGGAGACAGCGGGCAAAGACGTAGAGGTGACGGGACTTTATGGATCGTTTAACCCCACTGGCGACACCACCCTCAAAGCTGTGTGGGAAAGAATCACCCTTTCCGACACCGCCGCCGGCACTCCCGATGTGCCCCTGCTCAAGACATACACGGTTAACGACGTTACTTATAGTGTACAGCTCCGGCAGAAGACCACCGGCGAATTTAACACCTCTGACGCTGTTGTGGCCTCCGACGGCAGTCTGACCTATGAGGTCGATATGCAATTCTCCGACTTTTTCACCTCGACCAGAGAATTGCCTTGGAATGACAAGGGCGATTATTTCAAGACGGTGGACAATCCGGAGTTCGCCGACGTCAACATCGAAGTAGAACTGGACAAGAACCTTGTGCCCGTGGCGGATAATGACGGCTTTACTACCATCACCGTCAGCAACGCCTCCTTGAAGATCACCGGCGTTGAGGTGGACAGCGGTAAACTTGAGGGCAGCTCGGTGGAGCAGGGCGAGGATAAACACACCATCAAGGCCAAACTCGACGGCGCTCAGAAGTTCACCATCGACTTTGACTGGGATCAGTACAGCGGTGCTGAAATGAGGGTCGAGATCCCCACCACGCTCAAGGACAAGAGCTATACCGGCGAGATCACCGGCACGACTGTCAAAGTCACCGGCAATATGGACTTCACCAAAGCGCACACAGTAACGCAGAACGATGCGAAAAAGGCCAACTTCACCGCCGATGAGTTTACGCGCTATCTTCTTTCCTCTGATAGTAGTTGGTTCAGTGCCTACGGCGGTGCGGGCATGACCTTGACGCAGTTCCTCCAGGCATCTAAGGACGTGCAGACCAAACTCAAAGGGTTCACACTGAGCGCCAACACCGTGAAGGCCACCGTGCCCGTGACAATTACGGATATGACCGTCGTTCACCCCGAGGTCACCATCAATGTGAGCGAGAGCACCATTCCCACCGTTACAGTTACTCCTGATAACGCCGACAAGAGCGTCACTTGGGCGGTCACTATCGGCGAGGGCGTTGTCTCCGTGGATGCTTCTACCGGCAAGATCACCGGCCTCAAGCCGGGTGAGGCAACCGTTACCGGCACCTCCGTAGTTGATAACACTAAGAAGGTCGAGGTCAAGGTCACCGTCAACGGCATCGTCTATGTTGAGCCCACCTTGGGCGGCACCGTGACGCTCAGCGGCGAGGGCGTAACGCCGCTCCTTGACAATGTCTATTCAGTCAAGCATGATGCTACCGTGACCGTCACCGTCACGCCCAATACCGGCAACTCGTTGGCCGATGAGAAGCCGTCCGTCTACTATGGTACCAACACCCCGGTAGAAAATGTCAACGGCAACGGCACAACATTTACTTTCAACATGCCCGCCGAATCCCCGGTCTACGTTAGCGCCGTGTTCGTTATCAAGAATGACAGCGGCAACACCGTTATCGACGTCCCCAAGACCGTCCAGGAAGGCGATAAACACGGGTATACTGATGTTGACAAAGTAAACGTAGAGATGAGCGCCGAGGCCGTGTCCGAAATGTTGGATCAGGTGACCACGAACGGCGCCGGTCAATATAGCGTGGATAAACTGGAACAAGCCCTTGCAAATGACAACAATGTTACGTTTAATAAAGGAAGCGACACCGTCTACCGCCACATTCAGACCCAGACAAAAATCAGCGTTGTCCAAGATGGAACCAACCTGAGCGGCGCAACCGGTTCCAAGAAAATAAAACTTGATATTGATTTTCAGTACCGCGTGGTCGCCTCCACCACAGCTGACCCGAAAGCTGTCAAGGCAGAGGGAAGCAGCGCGGACCGGAACTCCGTTGTGGTGAGCAATGGCTGGGTAGAATATGAGAGCAAGCAGCCCACTTACATCGTGGTTCCCATTCCGTCGGGAATGGGAGGACCGGGCGAATGGATCAAGGCCACGCATGAGCATAAAGGAAAAGAGCTTGACCCGCAATACCTGGAGATCTTACCGGACGGTACCGTGTCATATAACAACACCCACGAGGGCTTCTCTCCCTTCCTCTTTGAGCAGATGACCGGTGTAAAAGACATTGAGATCGTCAATGACGGAAACACCATTGAGTACGGTTTCACGCCTGATACGGAGAAGACTTATTCCACGACTGTTGAGAGCAGTGTTGAGAGCGTAACGGTTACACCGCAGTTTATGAGCAGCGAAACTGGAAGCAACTTGAGGGGCACTGTGACCTTGAAGATCAGCGGACAGGTCATCGAGCCTGTGTCCACTGCCTCCAACGGCATCCCCACTTATACTGTCCAGCTTAACAACAACAGTGTCAACAAAGTGGAGCTGTCGTATACTTTCGAGCCCAGCCCCGGAAGCGTTGATGTCGCTCCTGTTGACCAAACTTTCACCATCAACATCACCCGTGGCGCCATCGCTCCCTCCACCTACGCGGTCAAGAGCGACGAGGCTGCCAACGCCAGCCTCGATCTCTCCGCCAAGAGGGCCAGGGCCGGGCAGAAGGTCACCTTCACCGTGACCCCCGAGGAGGGTTACCACGTCTCCTCCGTCGCCGTGACCACCGCCGCCGGTAAGGCCGTGGACGTCACCCTGGGCGAGGACGGCGTATACACCTTCACCATGCCCGCCTCCGGCGTCACCGTGAGGACGGAGACCTACAGGTGCCCGACCCTCCGGTTCTCCGACCTGGACGCCGGTGAGTGGTACCACGAGTTCACCGACTACGTCATCATGAACGGCCTGATGCAGGGCGTCGGCGGCGAGTTCTTTGCCCCCACCGATGTCAGCACGCGCGGCACCATCATGACCATGCTCGCCCGCCGCGCCGGTGTGGACACCACGGACAGCGACCCCTGGTGGCAGGCGGGACTCGACTGGGCGGTGGAGAACGGCCTGTCCGACGGCACCGCGCCGGAGAGGGACATTTCCCGCGCGGAGCTGGTGACGATGCTCTACCGGTACGCCGACGAGCCCGAGGTTGACACGGCCGTGCTGGACGACTATCCCGACGCCGCCGACGTGCCCGACTGGGCCGAGGCCGCTATGGCCTGGGCGGTCGCCAACAAGATCGTCGACGGCCGCGAGGCCAACGGCGTGACCGAGCTGGTCCCCATGGGCACCGCGACACGTGTCGAGGTTGCGAAGATCCTCGCGATATTCTGCGAGGTCGAGGGGAAATGATTTGACCCGAAAGGGGGTGTGAACAGACTCCCGCCCCTGAAAGGAGAGAGCTGCCGCAAACGCTGGCAGCTCTCTTCCGTTTGGAAACCGTAGGGGGGCGGGGATCACATCTCCAGGCTCGCCTCGTAGACCACCTCGGTTTTATGCCCCACCGCCGTCCTGTCGGCCCTTATGTATCTCGCTGTTCGTGTGGGCGTCATCTTCTTGACCATCTGACCGCCCACGGAACCGGCCTGACGGCTGGTGAGGTCGCCGTTGTAGCCCTGCTTCAGGTTGACGCCCACCTCGGAGGCGGATTCCATCTTGAACTTATCCATAGCCGCGCGGGCTTCGGGAATGTTGATCTTGTTGGTTCTGTTAGCCATCTTTCTGCATCTCCTTTTCAGATTGAAAAGCGCCGTCGCGCCTTTCGGTGTTTATGATTGCCCGGTCAAAGACAGATATGCGCCCACGACGCGGAGCAAGTTTTGTCAGGGCTGGAATCGGGGGGGAAGAAAATCAATTTGTATCTTGAATTTCCCGGAAAAATATTTTACAATATCCCATACTGCATCAATATAGAAGGCGGACGTGAGAAATGATAGATTGGCTTACTCAAACGGAGCTTGGAAAGATGACCGCGACTTTTTTTATCTCCATGCTCCCGGTGGTGGAGCTCCGCGCCGGACTACCCTATGGGATCGCGCTGGGGCTTCCATATTTTACCGCACTCGCCTGTGCGCTTCTGGGAAATTTCATACCGGTGCCGTTCATCATCATTTATATCAAGCGGGTTTTCGCGTGGCTGAGGCGCAAAAGCGGCAAATTTGACGGACTTATCACGAAGCTGGAGAAGAAGGCCCACCTGAAGGGGCGGGTCGTGCGGAAGTACAGGTTTGTGGGGCTTGTGATCCTGGTGGGCATTCCCCTGCCCGGCACCGGCGCGTGGACGGGCGCCTTGGTTGCGGCGATCCTGGATATGCGCGCCCGCAACGCGGTCCCCGCGATCCTCCTGGGCCTCCTGATGGCCTCGGCCCTCACCACCGCCGCCACCTTCGGCGTGATCCACCTCTTCTGACGTTTTCTGACTTCGCAAATATTTTTCCAGCGCCCGCAAAAAATCGTTGACTTTTGACGCGGAGGGTGATATAATATGTAGGTGTGTGAAGCGCTGGTGTAGCTCAGCCGGTAGAGCAGCTGATTCGTAATCAGCAGGTCGTGTGTTCGAGTCACATCACCAGCTCCAGAATTGCAGGTTAAAACTACTATTTGTGTTCAAAACGCCTGCGCCGCAAGGGTTTTGAGGTCGTTCC
>CANQKZ010000146.1 GCA_947624585.1 uncultured Oscillospiraceae bacterium
CTGGTTGCGCTTCCATTATAACACGTTTGGGTTATGCCTGCTTTTTTGGCTTTGTGCGGATTTGCTCATTTATAGTTGTATTCTTTATTAATTTCCCCCGGAACCCCTTGCGGAATGGTCCCGGTTATGCTAAGATACCTCCGACAGGTTTCCACACCCTGTCCAGGCGCGCGGCTGATCCGCGCGTCTTCTAAAAACAAAAAATGGAGGTAACTTAACAATGCACAGCAGCATCCCCGTCCGCAAACTGGCCATGGCCGCCGTCACGGCGGCCATGTACACGGCCCTGGGCACTTTCGGCGGCATCTTCGGGCTCACCTACTGGCCCGTCCAATGCCGCTTCGCCGAGGCGCTGACGCTTCTGCCGTTCCTCTTCCCTGAGACGGCCTGGGGGCTCTTCGTGGGGTGCATCCTCACGAATCTCCTGAGTATGTACGGCCCGGTGGACATCGTCTTTGGCTCCCTTGCCACCCTCATCGCCGCCCTTTGGACGGCCCGGTGCAAAAACAAGTGGAGCGCGGCCGTGCCGCCGGTGGTTTGCAACGGGGTGATCGTTTCCGCCGTCATCGCCTACGCCGAGGTGGGCGTCACCAACGCATTCTGGAGCGCCTGGGCCTTCAATGCCCTGACCGTCGCCGCCGGGGAGGCCGCCGCCTGCTTCATCCTGGGCGTGGCGCTGGTGACCGTACTGGAGAGGACCGGCGCCGCCGGACGGCTCCGCTCCGCCTGAAACCAAGGATGATAACCGCGCCAACACTACCCGAAAAGAGAGGATAATTGCCATGAAGGTCAGAAAAGCCGTCATACCCGCCGCCGGGTTGGGCACGCGTATGCTCCCGGCCACCAAGACCGTCCCCAAGGAGATGCTCCCCTTAGTGGACAAGCCCGTATTGCAGTACATCATCGAAGAGGCGGTGGATTCCGGGATCGAGGACATCCTCATCGTCACCAACAGGGCCAAGACCGCCATGGACGATTACTTCGACTACTACCCGGAGCTGGAGCACCGCCTGTGGAGGTCCGGCAAGGCGGAGCAGGCCCGTGAGCTCCGGTCCGTGGCGGACATGGCCAACTTCTTCTACGTCCGCCAGCGGGAGACAAAGGGCCTGGGACACGCTATCGCCCGCGCCCGCCGCTTTGTGGGGGACGAGCCCTTCGCCGTCCTTCTGGGCGACGACATCATGATGTCCGAAAAGCCCGTCCTCCGGCAGCTCATCGACGCCGCCGAGAAGTACAGCTGCTCCTGCGTGGGCGGACAGGCCGTCTCCGACGAGGCCCTCCCCGCCTACTGCACCACGGACCTGACCCATGTGGAGGGCCGGGTCTACGACGTGCACCACATTGTGGAGAAGCCCAAGCCCGAGGAGGTCATGTCCAACTTCGCCATCCTGGGCCGGTACGTGCTGACGCCGGACATCTTCGACATCCTGGACGCCACGCCCCCCGGGCGCAACGGGGAGATCCAGCTCACTGACGGCCTTGCAGCCCTATGCCGCAAGGAACGGATGGTCTATGTGGACTTCGAGGGCCGCCGCTTCGACACCGGCAACCTGACGGGCTTTTTGGAGGCCAATCTGGAGTTCGCCCTCCGCCACCCCGAGACGGGCCCGTGGCTGCGGGAATTCATCAAGGACAAGGCGCGGGAGCTCTGATCCCCGCCGGGAAAAGTGAACACAAAAAGACCGTGAAAAGCGCCACCGACGCCCTTCGCGGTCTTTTTTACGCGGAACGGGGGACCGCCAAAGGGCGGTCCCCCGGAAATTTTACAGGAAATATTATTCATACTAATATCCAATCAAAACAAGACATTCGCGACGGTCTTTTTCACGTCAAGCTTCGTCAAACGGCTTGGAAATACATACAGTATTCCCGGCGCCGCCTTCCTTTGACACGAAAAATCCTCACCGCTCGGTATCTCGTTTTAATTAAATATTAGTATTACTTGCCCAGTCCCAGCGCCCACTCGGAGTAGAGGGCGGTCTTCTCCCGGGCTTCGGGCATATTCTCGCCCCGGCAGAGGACGTAGACCTTGACCTTGGGTTCGGTGCCGGAGGGACGGACGATGAGCACGGTACCGTCCGCGAGCACGAAAGCCAGTACGTTGGAGCCGGAGAGCTCCATGGTCGCGACAGCGCCGGTGTCGGCGTCCCGCTCAGAGCCGTCCTTGTAATCCCGGTAGAGCTTCACCTTCTGCCCGGCGATCTCGGCGGGAGGATCGTTCCGGAGGCCGTCCATCAGGTCCTTCATCTTCTTGGCGCCGTCGAGGCCCGGCATGACCAGGTTCAGGGTCTTCTCCAGATACGCGCCGTACTTCTCGTAGCAGGCGTCCAGCGCGTCCACCAGCGCGATGCCCTGGGAGGCGTACCAGGCCGCCATCTCGCAGATCATGAGGGAGGCGGTGACGGCGTCCTTGTCGCGGACGTAGTCGCCGAACATATAGCCGTAGGACTCCTCGAAGGAGAAGATGACCTTCCCCTGGCCGGACTCCTCCAGGGCGTTCTTCTTCTCGGCCAGGAATTTAAAGCCGGTGAAGGTGTCATAGAACTGGACGCCATTCTTCTCCGCCACGGCGCGGGCCATCTCGGAGGAGACGATGGACTTGAGGGCCGCCGGATTTTCCGGCATGGTCCCGGCGCGGCGCTTGGCGCCGATGATGTAGTCTAAGAGCAGGACGCCGGTCTGGTTGCCGGTGAAGGGGATGAACTTGCCGTCGTGGTCCCGGACCATGATGCCCACCCGGTCGGCGTCCGGGTCGGAGCCCAGGATGAAGTCGGCCCCCACTTTATCGGCCAGCTCGACGCACAGATAGAAGCCCTCGGGGTTCTCGGGGTTGGGGGACTTGACGGTGGGGAAGTCGCCGTCCTTGATCATCTGCTGGGGCTCGCAGTAGACCTTCTTCAGGCCCATGCGGCGCAGGGCCTCGGGGATCAGCTTCATGCCGGTACCGTGGAAAGGGGTGTAGACCATCTTGAAGGTGTCGGCCACGCTGCGGATCAGCGCCGGGTCGTTCTGCTGGGCCATGACGTTGGCAAGGAACGCCTCGTCCGTCTCGTGGCCCATGAGGACGATCTTACCCTGGGCCACAGCCTCGTCATAGTCCGTGGTCTTCACGCAGTCGAACACGTCGAGCTTGGCCATCTTCGCGGCCACCTCGTCGGCGTGCTTGGGGGGCAGCTGGGCGCCGTCCTCCCAGTAGACCTTGTAGCCGTTGTACTCCTTGGGGTTGTGGGAGGCGGTGATGTTGATACCGGCGATGCACTTGTACTCCCGGATGGCGAAGCTCAGCTCCGGGGTGGGGCGCATATCGTCAAAGAGACGCACAAAGATGCCGTTGGCGGCCATGACCTTCGCGGCCTCCAGGGCGAAGGTCTCGGAGTTGTTGCGGCAGTCGTAGCAGACGGCCACGCCGCGCCGACACGCCTCCTCGCCCTCCGCCAGGATGACCTCGGCAAACGCCTGGGTGGTGTGGCGGATCACGTGGACGTTCATGCGGTTGAGGCCCACGGCCATGGTGCCCCGGAGGCCGGCGGTGCCGAACTCCAGCTGGGCGATGAACCGGGACTCGATCTCCTTCTCGTCCCCGGCGATGGACTGAAGCTCCGCCTTCTCGGCCTCCGAGAGCGCGGGGCTTGCCAGCCACTTCTCATATACTTCACGGTAGCTCATTTTATTTTTCCTCCTCGTTGATGATATCGTTCTCTGTTGAATTGATAATATTTTCAGCGTCCTCCAGCATACTCGCGGGGACGAAAATATCCATGCCGAAACCGGACTGGCCCAGGACCACCTTGCCCAGGGCGCCGTCCATGGGATATCGGGCCACGGTGGGTACGCCGAAGGCCCACAGCATATTCCGGCGCAGCGCCAGCTCCGTCTCGTTTCCGAAAAGGCGCTCCAGGAACGCGGGCTCCTCCGGCTCCCCGGACTCCGCCTCCGGCCACTTGCCCGTGACGCCGGAGAAGCTGAGACCCCAGTTTTTGCTCATTTGTGGTACCTCCCGCCGTTCATGATGGAAAAGGCCCGGTAAAGCTGCTCCAGCACCATCACCCGGGCCAGGTGGTGGGGGAAGGTCATGGGCGACATGGACAGGCGCAGATTGGCCTCCCTTTTCAGGCTCTCCGCCATCCCGTCCGACCCGCCGATGACCAGCGCCAGCTTGGAGTAGGTCTGGCTCAGGGCCGCTAGGGTCCGGGAGAACTCATCCGAGGACTGCTCCCGCCCCTCCACGCACAGCGCGATGACCGCCGCGCCCTTCGGGACGGCCCTCCGAACAGCCTCCGCCTCCCGCGCAAGGCAGGCGTCGATCTCCGCCCGGGAGGGGGAGGCGCTTTTGCGCTCCTCGGGAAGCTCCAGCACCGTTATTCCGCAATACGCCCCCAGGCGCTTTATGTACTCCCGGCACGCCTCCGCGTAGAACCGCTCCTTGAGCTTTCCCACGCAGATCAAAGTCACATCCAGCATATCAATATATTCAAACAGCTTTGGGGGCATAACGATGCCCCCAAGTAAAGTGTGTCAGCCGATTTTGATGATCTCCGACTCCTCGGTGTCGGGGATGTCCACGCTTTCGATGTCCGCGCCCACGGCCCGGAGTTTCTCCACCAGGTCCTCATAGCCGCGCTCGATGTAGTGGACGTTCTCCACCTCCGTGACGCCCTCGGCGCAAAGTCCGGCGATGACCATGGCGGCCCCGGCCCGCAGGTCCCATGCCTTGAGGGAGGCCCCGTACAGGCGCTCCACCCCCTCGATGACGGCCTTCCGCCCGTCCACGGTGATGTTTGCGCCCATTTTCAGAAGCTCGTCCACGTATTTGTACCTGGTGTCCCAGATGCCCTCGGTGATCACCGAGGTACCCCGGGCCAGACACAGCACCGTGGCGATCTGGGGCTGCATATCCGTGGGGAACCCGGGATAGGGGAGTGTTTTCAGATTGATCCGACGCAGCGGGCCGGTGCGGGAGACCAGCATCTGGTCTTCGCCCTCCTGAACGTCTACGCCCATTTCCTCAAGCTTGCCTGTGATGCAGTCCATATGCTTGGGGATGACGTTCTTGATGAGAAGGCTTCCGCCCGCGCCGGCCACGGCGGCCATATAGGTGCCGGCCTCGATCTGGTCGGGGATGAGAGCGTAATTTCCGCCGGAGAGCCGCGAGACCCCCCGGATCTTGATGACGTTGGTGCCCGCGCCCCGGATATCCGCGCCCATGGCGTTGAGGAAGTTTGCCACATCCACGATGTGGGGCTCCCGGGCCACGTTTTCGATGCGGGTGATCCCCTTGGCGAACACCGCCGCCAGCATGATGTTGATGGTGGCGCCAACGCTGGCAACGTCGAGGTATATGTCCGCCCCGTGGAGACGTCCGGCGGGGGCGGTGGCGATGACGAGGCCGTTTTTGACTTCCACTTGGGCGCCCATGGCGATAAAGCCCTTGACGTGCTGGTCGATGGGGCGCACGGCCCCGAAGTTGCACCCGCCGGGCATGGCCACCTGGGCCCTGCCGAACCGGCCCAGAAGCGCCCCGATCAGGTAGTAGCTGGCCCGGATGCGGGTCATGATGTCAAAGTCCGCCTTCCACTGGCGCACACCGGAGCAGTCGATGTCCATGGTGTGCCGGTCCACCGTCCTGACCTTGGCGCCCAGGCGCTTTAAGATGTTCAGGAGCATGGTGACGTCGGAGATCTGCGGAATGTTTTCAATGCGGCAGCTCCCGTCCACCAGCATGGCGGCGGGAATAATGGCCACGGCGGCGTTCTTGGCGCCGCTGATCTCGATCATGCCGTGGAGCGGCCTTCCACCTTTGATGACGTACTTTGTCAAAGGCTCACCTTCCTAAGTTGTTTCTCAACGGTATTATACCCGCCTTTTCCGCGGTCAATCCCGCCGGACCGTAAAATGCCCGGAGCGCCGCGCAAGGGGTAAAATCGGTTTAAAAAATGATAAAATCAGATGAAGATTTCTTAACAGCGGATATTATATCATCTGTATGCAAATTTTGCAACAGGTTTTCTCCAATTCGGCCCAAAAACGGTCGACATAATGCGATGGGAACCAAACAGAACCGCACATCCGCCCCAAAGAGGGGGAAAATCCCCGCGCACGCCCCATAAAATGTCATCTCCCCAGCCTGTTCTCCCGCCGGAACCATAGGATCGCAACGCCGAAAGTGGCGGCAATGACCGGGACCGCCAGCCATCCGGGCATGGGCAGTCCGGCGGCGGAGGCCAGGACGCACCCGGAGAACAGCGCCGCCACGATGAGCTTTGCCAGATCCAGCAGACGGACGGTGTTGGCCCTGGACCGGGCCTTCTCCTCCTCCGTGACCGCGAATCCGGTGTTCCACATTGACGGTGGCAGGAACCGCAGCGCCGTCAGGAGGATGTACACGCCCCAGGGTACCAGCGCCAGGGGGATGAGGCCCTCCTTTGGCCCGAACCGGTCCGGCGTCCCGGACACGGTGTAGTGCGTGGGTACCTCCTCGGGTATGGCCCCCCAGGCGGTCAGCAGCCACGCCGCCGTCCCCAGAAGGACGGCGAGACACAGAACGTTCAGGATGAAGTCGGAACGGCTCTTTTTCGCTTTCAAGGCAGATCACTCCTTTGCCCCGATTTCCGCTTTTGGGATATTGTATCACACCCGGCAGGATTTTTCAACCGCTGTCATATTTCCTTAAGGAACCTCTGAACAAATCGCAGCACCGATCTTGACGGCAGATTTTCCGCCATATTTCGTCAAAAAATTTTGAAATACACAAAGTATTCCTACAATTTTTTGACTTCATCTGACGAATAATCTGCTCGCCAATCTCGGCACTTCGATTTATTCAGAGGCTCCTTAACTTTTTTCGGCGGCGGATTGACTAAATCGGAAAATAGGGGTATAGTATTCTCAGAATCATAACTTCAAGGAGGTCTCAATTTTGAGCGAAGAGTGTACCCATGACTGCTCCAGCTGCGCCGCCAACTGCGCCAGCCGTGAGAAGAAGAACGAGGACCCCAAGGCGGGGAACCCCTCGTCCAATGTGAAGAAGGTCATCGCCGTGGTCTCCGGCAAGGGAGGCGTGGGCAAATCCATGGTGACGAGCCTCTTGGCCGTGGCCGAGCGGAAAAAGGGCGCGTCCGTGGCTGTCATGGACGCGGACATCACCGGCCCTTCCATCCCCAAGGTCTTCGGCGTCCATGAGCGCGCCATGGGCGTGGAGGAGGGCATCGTCCCCGCCGAGACGCGCACCGGCATCAAGCTCATGAGCATGAACCTGCTTCTGGACGACCCCACGGACCCGGTGGTGTGGCGCGGCCCCATCATCGGCGGCGTGGTCCAGCAGTTCTGGAAGGAGGTCTGGTGGGACGACGTGGACTATATGTTCGTGGATATGCCCCCCGGCACCGGCGACGTGCCCCTGACGGTTTTCCAGTCCCTGCCCGTGGATGGCATCGTCATCGTCACCTCCCCCCAGGAGCTGGTCAGCGTCATCGTGGAGAAGGCCGTCAAAATGGCGGAGCTGATGAACATCCCGGTCCTCGGCATCGTGGAGAATATGTCCTACTACGTCTGCCCCGACTGCGGCAAGAGCCACTACATCTTCGGCCGGAGCCGTCTGGAGGAGCTGGCCGCCGCCCACAGCATCCCCGTGGCCGCCCGCCTGCCCATTGACGCCTCCATCCCTCAGGCCGCCGACGCCGGAGACATCGAGGCCGTGGAGACCAATATGCTGGACGAGATCCTGACGGCCGTGGAAAACGCCTGAATCCGCCTGAAACATCATTATATATTTACATTTAAGGAGGTTATTCATCATGTGCAGCAACATCCCCGAAGTGAAGCTTGGCATCGTGGCCGTCAGCCGCGACTGCTTCCCCATCGCGCTGTCCACCCAGCGCC
>CANQKZ010000147.1 GCA_947624585.1 uncultured Oscillospiraceae bacterium
GACCGTGGTGGCGGAGCTGGACTGGAGGAGCGCCGTGACGCCCACGCCCAGCAGGAACCCCTTCAGGGGGTTGGAGGTGATGTTGGACAGAAGGGCCTTGAGCCTGCCGCCCGCCCGCTTTTCCAGGGACGAGCTCATCAGGTTCATGCCGAAGAGGAACAGCGCCAGTCCCCCGAAGAGGGAGATCACGTCGAATACGTCAAAGCCCATGGATCATTCCTCCGTCTCTTTCCGCGGGGCCCCGGCGGGCTCCTCACCGGCCGGGGGGAAGGTGATGGTGATGACCGTGCCGCGCCCGGGGCGGCTCTTCAGATCCACGTTGGCCCCGTGGACGGCGGCGCCGTGCTTGACGATACTGAGCCCCAGGCCCGTGCCGCCGATCTTCTTGGAGTGGCTCTTGTCCACCCGGTAGAACCGCTCGAACACCCGGTCGATGTGCTCCTTGGAGATGCCGATACCCGTGTCGGACACAGAGATCACGGGCCGACCCGCCAATGTGGCCACGCTGATGAGCACCCGGCCGTCCTCCACGTTGTATTTCATGGCGTTGTCCGCCAGGTTGTAGACCATCTCGTCGATGACCGAGGGGATCCCGTGGACCCTGGCGCTGGTGCCGGTGACCGCGAACTCGATGCCCCGCAGCGCCCCCACGGGGCGAAGCCGCTCCGCCACGCTTTTCGCCACGGCGTAAAGGTCCACCTCCGCCCGCTCCAGCTCGTAGACGCCCTCGTCCAGCTGGGTGAGCTTGATGATGTCGTTGATGAGGGCGATGAGCCGCCCGGACTCGTCGTGGATGTTGGTGGCGAAGCTCTTCATGTCCTCGGGCTTCACCATGTCGTTCATCATGAGCTCCGAGATGCCGTAGATGCTGGTCAGCGGCGTTCTCAGCTCGTGGGACACGTTGGAGGAGAAGTCGTGGCGCATGGCCTCCCGGTGGGCCTTCTCGGTGATGTCCAGCGTGACGATGACGGCCCCGGTCACCTTGCCGGAGTCCTCCACAGGGCTTGCCAAGATCTGGTACACATGGCCGTCCAGCTCGGCGGTGCGCTCGGTGTGGACGCCGGAGAGGGCCTGCCCGGCCACGTTGCGGAAGAGGCCCGAGGACTCCACGCCCCCGTCGCCCATGAGCTTCCGGGCGCTGGAGTTGTAGCTGACCAGCTTCATGTCGGTGTCCACCAGAACGAAGCCCTCGGCCATGGAGTCGGTGATGGCCCGGAACTCCTCCTGGGACCGCTTCAGGTCCGCCATTTGCAAATCGATGAGCTGGCTCTGGCGGTCCAGCCTGTCCATAATGGGCGCGATCTCGGTATAGCCCCGCCCGGATTTGCGCTCCGGGTCAAATTCCCGCAGGGGCCTGACGATGCTCCTGGCCGCCACATTGGCGAACACCGTGACGAACAGGGCGTAGACGCAGGCGATGGCGATGAACAGCCACATCTCCATGCCAAAGTACGCCCAAACGGCCAGCGCCAGCCCCGGGGCGGCGGCGATGAGCACCGCCCAGGTGATCCGTTTTATCATATCTTTTCCTCCATCTTGTAGCCTATCCCCCGGACCGTCCGTATCCGCTCCCCGCACCGGCCCAGCTTGCCCCGGAGGGTGCGGATGTGTACGTCCAGCGTCCGGCTCTCCCCGTCGAAATCCACGCCCCAGACTGCGGTGAGGATCCTGTCCCTGGTGAACACCGTCCCGGGCTTGGACATGAGAAGGGCCAAAATCTCAAACTCCTTGTGGGTCAGGGTGACGCTCTCCCCGTCCGCCGTCACCGTGCGGGCGGAGGGCGACAGGCGTATGCCCCCCAGCGTCAGCTCCCCCTCCGGTCCCCCCTCGGGCTCCGTGCGCCGCAGGAGCGCCCGGACGCGGGATAGGAGCTCCATGATCCCGAAGGGCTTGGCGATGTAGTCGTCCGCCCCGTTGTCCAGGCCCATCACCTTGTCGTACTCGGTGCCACGGGCGGTGAGCATGATGACGGGGAGACGGGCCGTGTCCCGCCGGGCCCGGAGCTTTTTCAGGATCTCCAGCCCGTCCTCCTCCGGGAGCATGATGTCCAGCAGAAGAAGGGACGGCATACAGCGGTCCAGCTCCCGCCAGAAATCCGAGGGCCGCTCGAACCCCCGCGTCTCCAGCCCGGAGCTCTCCAGCGCGTACTCCACAAAATTCCGGATGCTCCCGTCATCCTCCAGAAGGTAGATCAAGCGTACCCCTCCCCCGCGTCCTTTCGACAACTATACACTGTAACTATACACCCGGGAACGTTAAACCGTAAATCATATTTTTGTTAAATCTATGTTAAATTGCACTTTTTCCGTCAAAAAAGGCCGCCCTGACGGCGGCCCTTCATAAAACCATTCAAGACAGGTTGAATTTTCCCAGAATGTACGCCCCCATAAAGCCTCCGGCGGCGAGGGCGAGGTCCACCGGGAGCCCCCAATTCCAGGAAATCCCCGGGAAGATAAGGCCGGCGGAGACCAGTAGGAACCCCAGCATGGCGTAGTAGGCCCAGCCGTGGAACCGGTCGAAGAGCCAGCGGGCGGCCCTGACGGTGGCGGCGAAACACCCCCCGGCTCCGGCGGCCAGGAAGAGGACGGCGGGCATCTGGAAGGTCGAGAACGCCTCCATCATGGCCCGGTACCAGCCCAGGTACATGAGGATGAAAGCGGTGGAGACCCCCGGCAGGACGGCGCCCACGGATACCACGGCCCCGGAGGCCAGGGCCATCCAGGGCGTCAGGCTCTCCGCGCTCTGGGCGTGGCCCTCCCGGCGCAGCGCCAGCATCAGCGAGGCCAGGGCCGCGCCCAGGACCGTGGCGATCAGGTACCGGCGCTTGAAGCCCCGCTCGTTGGCCTCCCGCAAGAAGGACGGGATCCCCCCGGCCACAAGGCCAAGAAAGAACCACAGCACCTGGTCATACCACCGGCGCATCAGGCGGCTCAGCACCAGGGCCCCCAGAAAGAAGCCCAGCGCCGCGCCCAGACCTATGGGCAGGAGGAAGAGGAAATTTTTCCTGGGCGCTTTGAAAAAGCCCGCCAGGGCGTCGATCACCGGCTTATAGAGCCCCAGGCTTACCGCCAGCACGCCGCCGGACACCCCCGGCAGTATGCCGCCGATGCCGATGACCGCCCCCACCAGCATATGGAGGAGGAAAGCGCCCCGGGGCGTCAGCTTTTTGCTTCCGATCTCATTGCTCATAGGAAAAAGGCTCTCTCTTCACAAGGATTTTACGGTCCAGAGTATACCACAACTCTCCCCTCTTTGCCAGTACGGTATGATTAATGTTGTATTAACATTCGGCAAAGTTTCTGCAAGGGGTCTAACCCTCGGGATAAGCACATATACTGGGTGGTGTAAAACAACGCTTTGGCGAGGAGATACTGCTATGGACAGACCGAACAACCAGGTGACACTTTGCGGCGAGGCGGCGGGCAAGCCGGAGTTTTCCCACACGGGGCGGGACGGGGACTACTTCAAGTTCCCGCTGGCGGTGCGGCGCCTTTCGGGGACCGAGGACGTGCTGAACATCGTCGTGAGCCGGGACCGGCTGGGGGAGCTGGAGGTCCGGGACCTGCCGCGCCTGCGGGTCACCGGCGAGGTGCGCTCCTACAACAACCACTCCGGCGTGGGGCCGCGCCTGGTGATCACCGTTCTTGCCCGGGAGCTTGCGTTCACGGGGGACGACTTCGAAAACGCCGTCGTCCTTCAGGGCGCCCTCTGCAAGGAGCCCACCCTGCGGCGCACGCCCATGGGCCGGGAGATCAGCGACCTGATGCTCAGCGTCCCCCGCCGGTACGGGAGATGCGACTACATACCCTGCATCGCCTGGGGCGCCGTGGCCCGCCGGGCCGCCGTCTGGGAGAAGGGAACCGCCGTCGCCCTCACCGGACGGCTCCAGTCCCGGGCGTACATCAAAATGGAGGGCGAGGAAGCCACGGAGAAGGTGGCCTATGAGATCTCCGCCGTGGACGCCCGGGAGGCCGAGCCCGAGGAGACGGAAGGCGCACAATAATTTTACCAAGCATCCGGTGAATTTCCCCTTGACGTTTATGTAAAATGCTACTAAAATAGAGGTATCAATCATTTAGAGAAAGGGAGTCCACCGCCCATGAGAAAAACAAAGATCGTCTGCACCATCGGCCCCGCCTGCGCCAACGAGGAGACGCTGACCCAGATGTGCCTGGCCGGCATGAATGTGGCCCGCCTCAACTTCTCCCACGGCACCCACGAGTCCCACCAGGTCACCATCGACCTCATCAAGAAGGTCCGCGAGAAGCTGAACCTGCCCATCGCCATCCTTCTGGACACCAAGGGCCCCGAGTACCGCATCCGCACCTTCGAGAACGGTAAGATCACCCTCCAGGAGGGCGACGAGTTCACCTTCACCACCGAGGAGATCGTCGGAAACCAGGAGCGGGTCGCCGTCAGCTACGCAAGCCTGCCCCAGGAGCTGGCCCCCGGAGACATCATCCTCCTCAACAATGGCCTCATGACCTTCCGCGTCACCGGCACCACCGAGACGGAGGTCAAGACCGTGGTGGTGGCGGGCGGCGTCCTGTCCGACCGCAAGTCCATGGCCTTCCCCGGCAAAGTCCTCAAGCAGGTGTACCTCTCCGAGCAGGACAAGGCCGACATTCTCTTCGGCGTCGCCAACGACGTTGACTTCATCGCCTGCTCCTTCGTCTCCGAGGCCCAGAACATCCGGGACATCAAGAACCTGCTGGCCGAACACAACGTGAAGGGCATCGACCTCATCGCCAAGATCGAGAACCGGGCCGGTGTGGACAACATCGAGGAGATCGCCGCCGAGTGCGACGGCATCATGGTGGCCCGGGGCGACCTGGGCGTGGAGATCCCCTTCGAGGAGCTGCCCGGCATCCAGAAGCACCTGATCACCCAGTGCCGGCTTCTGGGCAAGATGGTCATCACCGCCACGGAGATGCTGGAGTCCATGATCGAGAAGCCCCGGCCCACCCGTGCCGAGATCTCCGACGTGGCCAACGCCGTCTACGACGGCACCTCCGCCATCATGCTCTCCGGCGAGACGGCCTCCGGCAAGTACCCGGTGCTGACGGTCCAGACCATGTCCAAGATCGCCGAGGAGGCCGAGCGGGGCATCGACTTCGGCGAACACTTCCGCACCTTCAAGTTCCCCATCCACAACACCGCCGACGCCATCTCCCACGCCACCTGCGGCATGGCTATCGACGTGGACGCCAAGGCCATCGCCGTCTGCTCCCTGTCCGGCAAGACCGTCCGCATGGTCTCCCGGTTCCGCTGCCCGGTGGACATCCTGGGCGTCACCACCGACGAGAAGTCCTGGCGGAAGCTGAACCTGTCCTGGGGCGTCACCCCGGCGCTCTCGGAGCAGTACAACTCCACCGACGTTCTCTTCTACATGGCCACCCAGCTCGCCAAGAAGGCGTTCCCCATCAAGTCCGGCGACCGCATCGTCATCACCGGCGGCGCCTCCACCGGCAAGAGCGGCGGCACCAACCTCATCAAGATCGAGACGATCTGATCCAGATCTTACATACCCGTAAATACACCGCTCCCCCGGGACGATCCCGGGGGAGTTTACTGTCACACTAATATTTTATACTAATATCCAATCAAAATAAGACATTTACGGCGGTCTTTTTCACGTCATGCTTCGTCAAACGGCATGGAAATACATACAGTATTCCCTGCGCCGTTTTCCTCGCCTGACGCGAAAAATCCTCGCCGCTCGGTGTCTTCTTTCAATTGGATATTAGGGAACCTCTGAATAAATCGAAGTGCCGAGATTGGCGAGCAGATTTTTCGCCAGATGAAATCAAAAAATTGCAGGAATACTTTGTGTATTTCAAAATTTTTTGATGAAATATGACGGAAAATATGCCGCCAGGATCGGTGCGGCGATTTGTTCAGAGGTTCCTTAGTATTAACAAAAATATTAGTATCATATTCTGAAAATCAGCCGCACCCCGATGATGAGGGCGAATAAGATCGGCTGGTGGAGCACGTAGATGAGCAGGCTCCTCCTTCCAATTTGCGGCAGGATCGGGCAGGTGAAGGTGTAGAACCGCTCCGGCAGCTTATGCTCCACCACATAGAGCCCCGCCCAGGTGCCGGTGAGGAAGACGAAGAGCCAGGGGAAGACGGGGAACCAGTCGGCGCTGTAGAAGCCCTCCTCATACCAGCCGAAGGGGAAGAGCCGGCGGGCGGCGGGGCCGATGGAGGTGTGAGTCACCAGCCAACCGGTGAAAATCCCCAATACCACATATAACACAGGTGCCACAGGCCGGGGCACCGCGTCCCAGGCCCTCCGGGTCAGGGCAAAGAACACCATGGAAAATCCCAGCAGGTGGAGCACGCCGAAGCGGATGGGGTCATGAATGAGGGTGGTCACCACGGTCATCATGAGAGCTACGGCAAAGCACAGGGCGCCCCGGCGCAGGTTGTTCCGGGAGAACCGGCAGCACAGCCCCGCCAGGAAGATGAAGAGCCCCGCGAAAAAGTAGTGGAGGACGTCGAACACAGGGTTCGTAAAGAGCCACACGGGGGCGCCGCAGAGCATCACCAGGTCCAGCAGGAAGTGGTGGATCACCATCAGGATCAGCGCCAGCCCCCTGGCGGCGTCTATGGCGTCGATGCGCCGACGGCCCGTCATCAGACGTTGAACCGGAACAGCGTCACGTCGCCGTCCCGCATCACGTACTCCTTGCCCTCGGAGCGCACAAGGCCCTTTTCCTTGGCCGCCGCCATGGACCCGCATGCCTTCAGGTCGTCAAAGGCCACGATCTCGGCGCGGATGAAACCCCGCTCGAAGTCGGAGTGGATCTTGCCCGCCGCCTGGGGGGCCTTGGTGCCGTTGACGATGGTCCAGGCCCGGCACTCGTCGGAGCCCGCCGTCAGGAAGGAGATGAGCCCCAAAAGGGCGTAGGAGCACTTGATGAGCCGGTCAAGGCCGGACTCGGCAAGGCCCAGCTCCTCTAAGAACATGGCCCGCTCCTCCTCGGGAAGCTCCGTCAGCTCCTGCTCCGTTTTGGCGCAGATGGGCAGCACCTGGGCGCCCTCCGCGTCGGCCCGGGCCTTGACGGCCTTGTAGTATCCGTTGTTTTGGAAGTCCGCGATGCCGTCCTCGTCCATGTTGGCCGCGTAGATCACGGGCTTCAGGGTGAGCAGGTCCGACGTGGCAAGAAGCGCGGCGTCATCGTCACTCTGAGTCTCAAAGCTCCGGGCGGACCTGCCGCCGTCCAGATGGTCCCGAAGGGCCTCAAAGAGCTCCGCCTCGTGCTTGAACCTCTTGTCGCCGCCCCTGGCCGCCTTGGAGACCTTGTCCAGCCTCCGGGTCACCATCTCAAGGTCCGCCATGATCAGTTCCAGATCGATGATGTCGATGTCCCGCATGGGGTCGGTGCCGCCCTCCACATGGATGACGTTCTCGTCGTCAAAGCACCGGACCACGTGGACGATGGCGTCGGTGCGGCGGATGTTCTCCAGAAACTTGTTGCCCAGCCCCTCGCCTTTGGACGCGCCCCGCACCAGGCCCGCGATGTCCACGAACTCGATCACCGCCGGTGTGAACTTCTTGGGCTTGTACATCTCCGCCAGAAACTCCAGCCGCTTGTCCGGCACAGCCACCGTGCCCACGTTGGGCTCGATGGTGCAAAACGGATAATTCGCCGCCTCCGCCCCCGCGCTGGTGATGGCGTTGAACAGCGTCGATTTTCCAACATTGGGAAGTCCCACGATGCCTAATTTCATGTTTATAAACCGCCTTTCTGCGAAAGGCACCGACGAGGTTATGAAACAAGTGGTGCCCAACACTAAAATATTTGTTAT
>CANQKZ010000148.1 GCA_947624585.1 uncultured Oscillospiraceae bacterium
TTTCTTACACTCAAAAGCGGCAGTTTCTGGCGCTTCTTTCGTTATGCTTCTAGTTCTACTTTACGTCTTCACACTATTCCCGCGGTCTCCCGCGTCCGCTCTTATTTCTGTTCTTATTTCTGCTTTTGTGCCTGCTCTTAGGTACGCTCTTATGCCTGCCCTTGCGTCTGCGCTTCTTTTTCCCGATGAGCAGAACCGACGCTGCCGCGATACCGGCCAGCGAAAGGAGCAGGAGCGCCAGCCAGAAGCCGGGATGACTGCTGTCGCTGGTGTCCGGCATGTCGCGGCCCCGCCTATCTCCGGCGTTGCCCAACATATCCTGCGATACGGTCTCCGGCGGAGGCGGCGTCTCGTTTTTACCGTTGACAAATTCCGCTCTCGCCATGCTGTCCGCAGGGATCGTCCCGGCCTCTCCGGCCGACTTGGTGGCATAGCCGTCCTGACCTGCCTCGAGCTCCGTCACCGTATAGGTGACGCCTGCCGGAAGGTTCTGCGCCGAGACGCTTTCACCGTGCTTCAGCGTGAGTTCCGCCACGCCGCCGTTAAAGCTCATGCCGCCGTACTGGCCGTTAATGCTCTTATCGCTCAGCTCCACCCGGAAATGCCAATTCCTGTCGGGCTCGCCGCCGGTGCCGATGACGGTCTTGGCCACCGTCAGGCCGCCGTAATGCTTCTCCGGCTCTGATGGAGGCGGCGGGGGCGGCGCATCCTTATGGTTCACATATTCGGCCCTGGCGGTGACGCCTGCCGGGATCGTCCCGGAATTCCCCGAAACGGAGGTATCGTAGCCGTCCTGATCCGCTTCGCTCTCCTTCACCGTATAGGTGAGGCCCGCGGGCAGATCCCGCGCCGTGGCGCTCTCGCCGTGCTTCAGCGTGAATTCCGCCACGCCTTCTACAAAAGTCATGTCGCCGTACTTGCCGCCGATGCTCTTATCGCTCAGCTCCACCCGGAAATGCCACTCCTTGTTGGGATCGGCGGCGTCGCCGGTAACGGTTTTGGATACGGTCAGGTTCCCCTTGCTTTCCTCCGGAGGAGGCGGCGTTTTCTCGTTGACGAATTCGGCGTTCACCGTCCCATCCTCCGGAATCGTCCCCGTCTCCCCGCTGGAGGAGGTGCTGTAGCCGTCCTGATTGGCCTCCTCCTCCGTCACCGTATAGGTGATGTCCGGCGGCAGGTTCTCCGCCGTGGCGCTCTGCCCGTGTTTCAGCATAAAATCGGCCACACCGTCATGGAAATCCATATCGCCGTGCAAGCCATTGATGCTCGTATCGCTCAGCTTCACATGGAAAGTCCAAAGCTTATCCGGGTCCCCGACACCCTCGACCGTCTTGGTGACGGTCAGGCTTCTGGCAGGCCGGTAGTTGACCACTGTAACCGTATCCTGTTTTTTCTCCTCGATCTCTCCTTTCCCATCCTCCAAAACGTCCTCGCCATCCGTGACGGTCGTGGTGTATCCGTCTTCGTTGGCGTCGGTTTCCGTGACGGTATAGGTCGTGCCCTCCGGCAGGCCCTCCACCTCCACATATTCGCCGCCTTTGAGCGTAAATTCCAGCTTCCCGTCCTCATCGATTTTCAGGTCGGCCGCCGGCTCCCCGTTTTTAGTGATCGTCACATCCTCCGGGATTTCGCTAAAGTTAAATTCCACCGTAAACGAGAATTCCCGATCGCGTTCGCCGCCCGTGCCGGTGACCTTCTTTTCCACTCTCAGCCCGCCGGTTTTGAGCTCGTTGGTGAAAACCGGAACCGTCCCGTCCCAGGTAGTCCAGTTGTCGCCGTCCTTCTTGAGGTACTGGATGTCGGCGATTTTCAACAGTCCTTCGGTATTCGCATCTTTCTCAACCGTAATGACAATCCGATAGATGTCCTCGCTGTAATGGATGTGAGGGTTCTGCCTTTCCACCTCCTTCAGCTCGTAGGTATAGGTTCCGGCCTCACTAAATGTCAGCGTCCCAAAATCGACCCAGCCGTCCTCCGCGTTAGTCTGCCGCCAGGGACCATCGTTCTTGTCTCCTTCCGGAGCAAACGAAGCATAATTGGACGGAGCCGGCAACGTGGTATTCGCTGTCGGCACAGGCAGAGAATTGCCCGGCACGCCGAGGGATTCCCCGAGCAGCTCTTTTTCCGTTCCGGAATCCTCTTCCTCATCCGCCTCAGATTCCAGGTCTTCCTCCGGATCGCCCTGCGTCTCCTGCCCTTCGGGCGGCTGTGTGCCCTCCGGGGATTGTTCTATCTCGCCCGGCGTCTGGGAACCGGAATCCGTTCCCGACGTCCCCGGCGCATCTGTCTGGCCGGGAGGCAGCGTACCCTCCGGAGATGTTCCGCTTTCCTCCGGCGTCTGGGGACTGATCTCAGGCGTCTGAGGATCCGTCTCCGGCGTCCCTGACGTCTGCGTATCGCCCGGGAGATTCCCGGTCTCCCCCTCCCCGGTTTCGTTACCGGTCGTTTCCTCCTGCCCGGTTCCGGACGGTTCCCCGCCATTCTGCGGTGCGGCCGTGGTGGGATTCTGCGGCACCTCTGAAATCGTGATCTGGTTATAAGCCTGCGGCTTTGCAAAAAGCGCGGTCATGCGAAATGCCTGCGATTCCACCCGCAACGCGACCGGGCCGACAAGCGGCTCTCCCTGCCGCAGCGCGATCGGATCGGAAGCCTGCGTCTGGTTGTTCGCGAGCCCACCGTTCTCCTGCGGGGCCGACGCGCTGGCCGGCTGCGTTTCCGCCGTCTTTCCGCCGTCCGGGCTGTCCCCGGACGTTCCCGCAGCGCCCTGTCCGAACGTTCCCGGCCCGGATTGGGCGTTCGGCCCGGACTGAGATTCCGACCCGGACGATGACCCCGTTCCGGACGAAGTCCCTGACCCAGGCTGGGTTTCTGTTCCGGACGAAGATCCTGACCCGGACGAAGTTTCCGACCCGGACTGAGATTCCGTCCCGGGCTGAGTTTCCGGCTTCGTCTCCCCGCCGGTCTGCGCTTCGCTTCCAGGGCCGGTTTCCTCCCCGGACTGGCTTCCGCTCGCGGGCGGAACGGAGCCGCCAGGCTCCTGCGCGCCCTCTCCGGACGTTCCGAAGCCGGAAGTGCCGTCCCCGGAGGTCTCCCCGGAGGCACCGTCTCCGGAGGCGCCGGGGCCCTTCTCCGGGTTATCCTGCGCGCCATCGCCGTTCTCTTCCTCCGAATCGTTCTGCGTCCCGCCGTCCTCTTCTTCCGGATCGTCCGCGACGGAGTTCAGTTCCTTATTCCCGCCCACGGACAGCACGCTTGCCTCGGATTTGACTTCGACGCCAGTCAACTCAAAGGTAAAGGCTCCCGCATTCAGTTTGCCATTGTACGCCTTTCTCGCCTTTAAGGGTACCGCAATGGAGTTCAGCCGGTAAACATTGGTGAAGGTAATCCCGTCCTCTACCGTTTCGGCCGTTCCGACCTTCTTCGTGACGGTGACCTTTGCCTCCAGCTTGCCCTGATAGATATCGGTGCCTTCCTCATAAACCTTGGTCACCTCAACCGTCACCGTATAGACTGCGACGTCACTGCTGACGCCGGGTTCGCCGCTGACCTGTTCCGTCACGGTATAGCGATAGGTTCCGGGCGTTTTGAACTCCGTCCCCTCTTCAAAAATGGTCGCTTTCGCCGTTTTCCCGTCAGGGTCCGGCTCGCCATTCTGCACCACCAGCGCGCCTTTCCCCGCATCCCAGCCGTTCAGGTAGGGAATCGGGTCATCCTCCGGATTCCTCCGGTCCGGCGTCACCACGAAGGAATACTGCGCTTTTTCGATATTCACATTGGACGACGGCGAATCGGACTCGTCCTCCAGCTTCTTGGTGAGCTCCAGCCTGGCCGTGGCCGGCGCCGCTTTCTGGGTGTTGGTAAATTTCACCTTCTCCGGCTCCGTATTGCCCGGCGCCACCGTCCCGCTCACGGTATATTTCCCGTCCACCAGCGAGAGCGGCTCCCCGTCTCCGGAGGAAACCTCATACCGCCCGGCGGCATCGGCATCCTCCAGCTCGGAAACCGTGTAATCATAGCTGTAGACGGCTCCCACGGGCATCCCTTCGACCGTGATGGTCTGCCCGCCCATCAGCTGGAACTTCCAGCTTCCGTCCGCCTCCGCCACCATATCCGCCTCGTCCGTCTTCTCCGCGTCGTTTGACAGCAGCAAGCCGGATTTTACCTCGGCGCCTTCGCTGTCCACGACGGTATAAGAGAACGGGCCTCCCTCCAGGGGCTCCTCTTTCCCCGGCTGGGTCAGCTTCAAGGTAAAGTCGAAAGCCTGTTTTTTATCCTCATCGGTGGGCTTCCCGTAGGTTTTCAGCTCCTTCTCGATCGAGAAGGCCCCCACGACATACTTCTTGGTGTTGGTAAACGTCACCTTCACCGGCCCTTCCTGGCCGGCCTTGACCTCGCCGGTCACGATATGCTCGCCGTCCTCCTCCTTCCCCTCTTCGCTGTCCGATACCTCATAACCGCTGGAACTTTTTTCGGAAATTTGATACGTGTATCCTGACTCCACCGGCAGGCCTGTGACTGTCATGGTCTGGCCTCCCTTCATCCGGAACTTCCAGACGCCGGGGTCCTCCTCTTCTCCGGTCACGATGTCGGTTTCTTTCACGTCTTTTTTTTGCGTATCCGCCGGCAGGAGCCGCCCTGTTCGAACCTCCTTTTTCTCCTGGCCCTCCCCTTCGGTGACGGTATACTTGAAGGGCCCTTTCACGGTCATGCCCTTCGGGTTCTCAGGCACCGTCAGCTTCAGCGTGAAGTCAAAGAGGCGGTTTTTGTCCTCCTCGGTGAGTTCTTCGCCCTCCGCGGCCTGCAGCACCTTCGTGATGGAGAGGGAGCCCGGATCGTAGCGGTTCACATACCAGCCGCCCTCCTCCTTGATGGACGCGGTATCGCCGTCCAGGGAGTAATAACCGTTTTGGAAATAAGCGGTATCGGCGTTCAGATTGCCGCCCGTAGCCTTCGCGCCGTTGGACGCCGTCTCATCCGGCTCGTACTGCGTGTTGCTGTTCTCCTGCATGTGGGTCGCCCTCTCCAGGAGAAAGCCCGGCCGGTTTTTCTCGACGATGCGATAATCGGAGCCGGCATCCAGGCCGGGGAAGAGCAGGCCCTCCTCGTGGCCCAGGGTGAACCAGGCGACATTCTTCGGTGCCTCGGAATATCCCCCCACAGCTCTCGCGTCGAACAGATCGCCCGTCCCCAGCTCCTCACCCTTCCGAGTAGCCGTGACCGCGCCGCCCTCCGAGATCGTTTCCTCCGTCTGATTGCCGAAGTAGACCGTCCTGGTCATGTACTCGGATTTCAGGGCGAACTGCGAGGTGATGGTCACATCGGTGCTGTCCACGTTCTGATCCAGATGGGCGATGCACAGATATTCTTTTACCTCGTTGTTATACGTCTCCTCGTTATAGGTGAACTTGTCGTCCTCCGCCGTGTCCTTGGCAAAGCCGAGATGCTCATACTCCCCGACATCCTCCTCGTTGAACGACCAGCCGCTCGAATCCAGCGCCATCAGCGAGATGGTCGGCTCCGGGCTGCCCCCGGACGCCGCTATGGAGGATGTCACCTTCTCCACCGGGATGAGGTACGCCTCCTTGAACCAATAGTCCATCGAGCCGGTCTCGCCCGTGTCTGTCGTGGACTCGTATACGCTCCAGTAGGTCCCCGGCGCGGTGGACTGGGTGAGCTGATTGCTTTCTTTCAGCGCCGTGTAATCCTCCTCCGTCATATAGACGGTGCGGCCTGCATGGTTGACCTCGGTGTTTTCGATCGGATCGTCTCCGGAGGTGTTCTGGAACAGCCGCTTGACGTGCTCGGAGCTTTCGTCCTCGTCCGCTTCGCCGCCTACATAGATATAATAATACTTTTCATCTGCGACCGTTACGGGATTTTTCCCCTCTATGGGCTGGCCGTTTTCGTCCAGATCCTCATAGAGGTAATACACCGGATCTCCGCCCCCGCCGGTATACGCTCTCAGATGCTCCCACCTGCCGTTCACCTTCCCCACCACGGACGGGGTGGTTTTGTCCCCGTCCAGCAGCAGGCCTTCGTTGCTGGTCAGCACGTCGATGGTGTTCAGCTGGCGCTGCCAGGTGCCGTTCCCGCTATTTCCCAGGCGGTTCCAGCGCAGCACGACCGCATCCATCGGGCCGGTATAGTTCTGGATATACACCTGGTATTCAAACCGCGTCTTCAGCAGCGCTTTCCGGTTCGGATCGTCCTCCGGAATGTCGATGAGCTTACCCGCATACAGATGGGAATTCTCCACATACAGCCGCCCGTTGTTCCCCAGATAGTTGTTGATGACGATGTCGCCGATCCGGGCGTTGGGGGACACGGTGGGCACGTAAAAGTTATTGGCCGTATTGGTGACATTTCTATCCTTGGCCTGCATGTTCCGGAACATGTCGCCCACGCGCAGGCCGCCGGGCTTGGTGGCCACGGCCCAGTGGAAGTATTCATTAAATTCCTTTTGGGATACTTCTTCGTTATTGTCTTTATCCGCCAGCATGAGCGTATCGTGATATTCCTCCTGAACCTTCGTCCAGTAGTCGACCGCCTCCTGGAGCGGAGACTTCTCACCCTCCGTCGGGGCCTCGTCCTTCAGGCCGCGCCCCCGCAGATACGCTTCCAGATCAGTGCTTTTTTTCGTAAACAGTTCCCAGGTCGGCTCGCCGCGGAACCGGTCGCCCGTCACCGTATAGGAGAGGTACTCGAGCTGCAGGCCCTGGCTGTTGGGGCCGATGTCCGTCCAGCACAGCATATCCCCGTTGCCGATATTCTCCGCGTGCAGCTCGGAGCCGAACGCTCCGCCCTTGCGGGAAACCACGTATTGGATCGCCTCGCCCGCAAAAGTACCCGGGAGCTTCTCGCCTTTCAGATTCTCCCCTTGCTTTTCCTTATCGGGCAGGTAAAACTCGAGCGCCAGGAAGAAGTAGTCGCTGGAGTTAAAGGACACGGAGCCATCCGCATAGCCGCTGCCGCCCTCTTTCGCTCTCACCTGATCCAGCAGGTCGCTCTGGAGGAAGACGATGCCGCCCTCCACCACCGTGTATTTGACCCCGTTGCGGTCGGTGATGACGTTATTCGCCTTTTTGGCCGCAGCTAACGCCTCCCGGAACTTCTCCGGGCTATCATACACGCCCATATACCGGCCGCCGGCCCAGGTACCGCCGTCCGTACCGTCTTTCCATTTCCCAGCGCCATTTCCGCCGGTCAGATTTTCCGTCTCCGACCATGGCTCGTTGTCACCGTTTGCCTTGTCCACGGGCTGGAGCTCGCTGCCGCTCAACCGGTAAGCATGGGCATAGAGGGGCAAAGGTTTCTGGTAAACATAATACCGGTTGTCCGCACCGGCGGCAAAGGACACCGTGGGATCGCCCATGGTGCGGTACTCCGAAGCCGCGTCGCTCCCATAGCCCTGATAGACGCTTCCGCTGTAATAATTGGAATAGAAATATACCTTTCCGTCTTCCGTATGCGTTTTGATATAGTCGTCGGGCAGCATGGCCACATTGATTCCGGTCTGGTGGCCCCCCGCGTCGCGGTTGATCAGGTAGTCGTCCACGCCGACGGCGTAGAAGAGCCGGAAGGGAGTGGACTGGGCGCAGTATTTTCGATAAACCTCGTTGCCCTCGTCCTTATGATCGGCGCCCAGATTGGTCTTGTAGGACATGACGCCCCCGGGCCCCATCGTGATCTCCGCCAACTGCGTGGGCAGGGCCGCCGCCGGAATGTTGACGTAGATAATATGAAGTGACCTCACATTTGCAGCAACGTGGATTTACCCGTATAATTCATGTTGAAGCAAACAACACGA
>CANQKZ010000149.1 GCA_947624585.1 uncultured Oscillospiraceae bacterium
CGCCCAACTATACTGTGCGCACCGAACCGGCGCACTCATAAAATGATTATACCAAAAAAGGAAGAGAGTTGCCAGGGAATCCTTGGTAACTCTCTTCCTTTTTTACGGGACTTTTTTCACAGCCCCATTCTGTGAGTTTGGGGTTGCAGCCCCGGACTCATGGTAAAATAGGCTCGATGTAACGGCACCGCTAAAACGGTTTCCACCCATATTATACGGCCCGGGTCCCGAAATGTCAATACATTTTCCCGCTGTCTTTACGGACGGCGGGTATTATTTTGGCGGACGGAGGACAGAGCACAATAAAATAATTTTCAAAATGAATTTCCGAAGGAAAGATATTTTGAAAACCCTTATTGATACGAGCGACGTGAACCCCCAGACAACAGACACGCCCCAGAACGGGCCCCACAACCCCCACCCACAAAGCGCGGCCCCAAACAGAGCCACCCAGCCTCCAACAACCACCGACGTAAGCGGCCAAGCGAAGCTGATGCTCCAACCAATTAAGTCTTCGCCCCGCGCGGCTATGGTTCCACCCAGGCGTATCGACACGGAACGCGGAAGCCGACCCGCGTTACGAAGCGCCAGGCCAAAAGTCACCGCCGGCCCCAAAACCGGCCTTTTCTCTCTTTTGCTTCTTTTCTCTCTTTTGTGCAGTGGCATTTCTCTGCCACGGAACAAAAGAGAGAAAAGAAGAGGCCCCCCCGGCACTCCCGCCGGGGAACCCCCTCCGTCCCTTCGGACGGCCCCCCAGAGTCATCACCTCACCGAGAATCCGATATCCACATCCCCGGAAACGGTGCTGACATCCACCAAAATATCCCCGTCTCCGCCCTGGGCCTTCACCCACCCGGAGACCGTATCCACACGCACCGTATACTCCTCCCGGGACCCCTTCATGGTCCCCTCGATATCCCCGGAAGTGGACTCCAGCTCCGCACCCTCCGAGACGCTCAGAAGCTCAAACCCAAGATCCCCCGAGACAGTGGACGCTTCGAAGGCGCTCGCCGTGACCGCGCCCAGATCCACATCCCCGGAGGTGGTGGAAACGTCGAAGTCCCCCGTCGATAAGGTCCCCAGATCCACGTCCCCGGAAATCGTCTCCGCCCGGAAGGACAGGCACATGAGGGACTTTGCCGTGATGTCCCCGCTGCCGGTCTCCAGTTTCACCCGGCCCAGCGGCGTCGCGTCGATATCCACATTCCCGCTGACCGTGGATACGGACACGTCCAGCGCGTGCGCGGCGGGCAGCAGCACCGTGATCTCCGACGCCGCCCCGATGAGGTCCAGGGAGAAGAGCTTCCCGGAGCTGCCCGTCTGGGTCACCGTCAGCGTCCCGTTCTCCGGCGGCTCGAAGGGCACGTCGGCCTGGGAGTCGCTAATCACGTGGATCAGTCCGTCGGAGCTGATGCCCACCGTCACGTCGGCGCTGTTGGCTTCCACCACCAACCGCTCCGCCACGGGGTAGGTATACTCCGGCGCCATCGACGGCTCCGTGTACCCGTCGTCCGTCACGCGGATGCGCACCCGGTCCGTCTCCATGTTCATGACGGACAGATCCCCCCCGGCCATCACAAAACCGGCGAGGAGGAGGACTCCCCCCAGCGCGAAGACGCAGAGCGCCAGTCTCAATACCTTTTTCATGCCTCAGTCCCCCTTCCGCGCAGAATACATCTCTTCACCACCCGGGCCGTGTACCGGAACACGCCGCTGACAATTTTTTCCATCAACGCGGTGACCGGGATGACCAGCAGCCCCAGAGAGGCCATCAGAAGCCCCGCCCCGGAGAGCATCAGCCTTGGCGCCAGTCCCGGATAGGGCAGGATCACCAGCGCCAGCACCGCCGTCACCAGCCCGCCCACGATGAGCGCGATCTCGGCGGCCCCGAAAGCCAGCACCAGGGCGAAAAGCCCCGCCGCCAGCGAGAACACCACCGCGAAGCCCGCCGCCAGGAGGGAGAACCAGATGGGAAAGGTGAGAATGAGGATCACAATTTTCAGCCCCAGATTCCCGCGCCGCTCCTTCGCCCGCTCCCGGGCGTCCTCCACCCGCGTCTTCACCACCGTGGACAGGGGCAGATTCATCTCGATCTCCCGCACGATGTCGTCCAGGGACCCCACCGCCGCCACCGCCTCCCGCTCGGTCATGCCGTCCTCCATCCGGTCGGCGATGGCCTCCCGGTAGAAGTCGGTGGTCTTTTTCACCTCGGCGTAGGGCAGATACCCCAGCCGGTGGGTGAGCTGGGCGAGAAATTCATCCATGCTCATGCCGTCACCCCTCGAAGCTCACGTCTATGTCCCCGGAGATGGTCTTGATCTTCACCTGATGGGGCCCGGTGAAGGCGCCCTCCTCCACGTCCACGTCACCGGAGGTGGTGCGGACGTTGACTGTGTACAGCGCCTCGCTTCCGGCAAGCTCCAGGCACACGTCGCCGCTGACGGACTCCAGATCCATGGCGGGACAGGGGATGTTCAGTTGGAGGTCCATGTCCCCGCTAACGGTGGCGACGTTCACCCGCTCCACGGTGTCCGCCTCCTCCATTTCCACGTCGCCGGAGGTGGTCCGAACGGTGACCGCGTTGGCCCGTATGAGCTCCGCGCTCACGTCGCCGCTGACGGTGGTGACGGCGATCTCGGCGGCCTTGACGTGTGTCATCTCCACGTCGCCGTTGGTGGTGGCGGCGCTGAGCTTTCCGTCCACGGACAGGGCCTCCAGATTCGCGTCCCCGTTGGTGAGACGGAGCGTCAGGGAGGCGAGGCGCACCGCCTCCACGTCCACGTCCCCGGAGGCCGTGTTCACCGACAGCGCCACGGGCGCGGCGGAGGGCAGCAGCAGCCGGAGCTCCAGCTGGTCCGACAGAAGCCCGCCCAGATCCGGCTTTGTCAGCACCAGCCTGTGCCCGAACAGGTTGAGGTTGAGCCGCTCCGGCTCCCGGACCTCCCCGTTGCGCACCCGCCGGACGGTGAGGGCGCTGTCCCCGGTGACCTCGTACCGCCAGGCCCTGTCCACCTGATATTCCACATGGATGAGCCCGTCGGAGGAGGGCTCCACGGTCACGTCCCCGGAGGTGTCGTACACGTCGATCTTCCCGGTCACCGCCGGGTCGTAGGTCAGCGACACCCGCCCCGGCTCGGCCTCATCGGAAGCGCCGGCTCCGCCGGAGGGGCATTCCTCCGCCTGATTCCAGGTGCCCCGCACCTCCCGGACGATGTCGTAGATGTCGCCCATGGCCGCGACGGCCTCCTCCTCGCCCATGCCGTCCTCGATCCGATCCTCGATGGCCTGGTCGTAGAAGGCCACCACCTTGCGTATCTCGTCCGGGTCCGTCTGGAAGCGGAGCCCCTGACAGAGCTTATCCAGAAATTCAGTTTTTTTCATGTCTCTGATCCCCCTTGATATAGTCGTAGGCCCTCATCACGTCCTCCCACTCGGTGAGAAACGACGCGATCCGCCGAAATCCCTCGGCTGTGATGGAGTAGTATTTTCTGAGTCGCCCGTTGTGCTCGCGGCTCGCCACCGTCAGCGCGCCGGAGCCCTCCAGCCGCTTCAGAATGGGGTAGAGCGTGGACTCGCTCATGGTCACGTAGGGCGAGAGCTCCTTGACGATCCGATACCCGTAGGACTCCCCGTCGGAGAGCGCCTTCAGTACACAGACCTCCAGTATCCCGCGCCTCAGCTGTGCGTCCATTCATACACCTCCTTACGCATAATACTATACACCGCATAGTATTACGTGTCAAGAGGTAATCGTGATTTTATTCCGTAAATCTCTTTTCCTCCCAAAAAAATTGTTGTCAATACCACTTCTCAAAGCCGCCTGTTTGTGGTAAACTGTTCATTAAATCACAAAAACTCATATCAAAAAGGGAGGATGGAGCATGAACGAGATTTTGAAGCTCCTGGAGGAGGACAGCCGGTACACCCCGGCCCAGATCGCGGCCATGACCGGCAAGGACGAGCAGTACGTCCGGGACACGGTGAAGCGGTGCGAGGCCGAGCATATCATCAACGGCTACACCGCCCTCGTGGACTGGGACAGGACCAGCGAGGAGGCGGTCACCGCCTTCATCGAGGTGAAGATCACCCCCCAGCGGAACGACGGCTACGACCGCATCGCCCGCCGGATCTACCAGTACGACGAGGTGGAGAGCCTCTACCTCATGAGCGGCAGCTTTGATTTCTCCGTCATCGTCACGGGCAAGTCCCTCCGGGAGGTGAGCCGCTTCGTGGCCGAGAAGCTGGCCCCCATCGAGGGCGTCATCAGCACCGCCACCCACTTCATCATGAAGCGGTACAAGGATAAGCACAGGGCCTTCCTGGTGGAGCCCGAGCAGGAGGAGCGGACGCTGTTTGTATGATGGACTATGAGAAGCTGATGAGCGAAAATGTCAGGACCCTCCAGCCCTCGGGCATTCGGAAGTTCTTTGACATCCTGGACACCATGAAGGACGCCATTTCCCTTGGCATCGGCGAGCCGGACTTCACCACCCCCTGGCACATCCGGGAGGCGGGCATCTACTCCCTGGAGCAGGGATTTACAAAATATACCTCCAACGCCGGTCTTATCCGGCTCCGCGCCGCCGTGTCCGACTACCTGAAACGCCGGTTCGATATCCGCTTCGCCCCCTCGGACATCTTCATCACCGTGGGCGGGTCCGAGGCCATCGATTTGACCGTCCGCTCCCTCGTGAACCCCGGGGACGAGGTGATCGTACCGGTGCCCAGCTTCGTCTGCTACGGCCCTCTGGTCACCATGGCCCACGGAGTGCCGGTGTACGTGGAGACAAAGGCGGAAAACGAGTTCCGCCTCACCGCCGAGGAGCTTCGCGCCGCCATCACGCCCCGGACAAAGCTCCTGGTGCTCCCCTACCCCAACAACCCCACCGGGGCCATCCTGGAGCGGCGGGACCTGGAGGCCATCGCCGAAGTCCTCCGGGGCACCGACATCATGGTGCTGTCCGACGAGATCTACGCGGAGCTGACCTACGGCCAGCGCCACGTCTCCCCCTGCAACATCCCGGAGCTTTATGAGCGAACCATGCTGGTCAACGGCTTCTCCAAAGCCTACGCCATGACCGGCTGGCGCATGGGCTACGTCTGCGGCCCCGCGCCCATTATGAAGCAGATGCTGAAGATCCACCAGTACGGCATCATGTCCGCCCCCACCACCAGCCAGTACGCCGCCATCGAGGCCCTGCGCAACGGCGACGGGGACATCGAGACGATGCGCGAAAGCTACAACAAGCGCCGCAAGCTGCTCCTCAAGGGCCTGCGGGACCTGGGCCTTGAGTGCTTCGAGCCCCGGGGCGCCTTCTATATGTTCCCGAAGATCGGCGGCTTCGGCCTGACCTCCGACGAGTTCTGTACCAGGTTTTTACAGGAGGAGAAGGTCGCCATCATCCCCGGCACCGCCTTCGGCCCCGGAGGAGAGGGCTACACCCGCATCTGCTACGCCTCCTCCGTGGAGAACATCGAGACGGCCCTGACCCGCCTGGGCGGCTTTTTGGGGAGGCTTCGGGGCTGATGGAGCGCCATCTCACAGAGCACGCTTTCGCCAAGCTCAACCTGTCCCTGGACGTCCTGGCCCGCCGCCCCGACGGGTATCACAACATGGAGACGGTGATGCAGTCGGTGTCCCTTTGGGACGGTGTCGATATAACGGTGTCCAATGGAACCGGCCGAACCGTCCGGGCGGACACGGATAAGGCAAATCTTCCCAAAGGCGAACGCAACCTGGCGGGAAAAGCGGCCAGAATTTTCCTGGCATATAGCGGCATCAACGATGTCACCGTCACGGTTTACATAACAAAGCGCATCCCGGACCAAGCCGGGATGGCGGGCGGAAGCTCCGACGCGGCGGCGGTGATCCGGGGCCTGGATCGGCTTCTGGAAACACGCCTTTCGGAGGAGGAGCTTCTGGACCTGTGCCTCCGGGTGGGATCCGACGTGCCCTTCTGCCTCCGGGGCGGGACGGCGCTGGCCCGGGGGCGTGGGGAGGCGCTGACGGACCTGCCGCCGCTCCCCGAGTGCGGCATCCTCACCGTCAAGCCGGAGTTCTCCGTCTCCACCCCCGCCCTCTTCGCGGAGCTGGACAGGAGGGGGCCCGTCAATTCGACGAATACGGAGGCCCTTCTGAGAGCCCTCCGGGCGGCGCCCCCCTGGGAGGGGTTCACAAGGGGGGTCTGGCCCCTTGGAAACGTTTTCACCTCCGCCCTGGACCCGGTCCAAAGGGGGTGCGTTGAGGGGGTCCAAAGGGCTCTTCTGGACAGCGGGGCCGTTTCGGTCAATATGACAGGCACCGGCTCGGCGGTCTTCGGGGTCTACCCCACCCCGGCCGACGCCGCCCGCCCGGACCTCACCGCCCTGGGCGAGACCTTCGCCGTCACTCCCGTCAAAAAGCTTTCACGAAATTGAATAATTTCGCAGCAAATGGGCAATGATATGCACACGCGATATTATACTAATATCTAGTCAAAACAAGACATTCGCGACGGTCTTTTTTGCGCCATACTTCGTCAGCCTACTTGGAAATACGACAGTATTCCCTGCACAGCCTTCCTCGTCTGGCGCAAAAATCCTCGCCGCTCGATGTCTTCTTTTAATTAGGTATTAGTATTACCGCCCATTTTTCTGTTGCGAGGATATTCAATAATGAAGCTCAAACGTTGGGAAATTGCCCTGATTGTGTTTGTTTCAGCCGTATTTATGTGCGGATTTGGGATAAGACGCGAGGCGGGAGATCTGTCGGAGAAGCTCGTGCGCCTCCATGTGGTGGCAAACTCCGACTCGGAGGAGGACCAGGCCCTGAAGCTCCGCGTCCGCGACGCGGTGCTTGCCTGCCTCCGCCCCCGCCTCCAAACCGCCTCCGACGCCGCCGAGGCCCGGGAGATCATCGCCGACAGCCTCCCGGACATAAAATCCGCCGCCGAGGCGGAGACGGAGCGCTCCGGCGGCCAGCAGGTGGCGGTGACTCTCTGCATGGAAACGTTTCCAACCCGTGAATACGACACCTTTTCCCTCCCCGCGGGCGAGTACCTGTCCCTCCGTGTGCGGCTGGGGGAGGCCCGGGGGCACAACTGGTGGTGCGTGGTCTTCCCGCCCATCTGCGACGCCGGGGCCATCGACGACGACACCGCCGCCGCCATCGGCCTTTCCGGCGAGGAGACGCGCCTCATCACCCATTCCGGCACGGGATACGTGATCAAGTTCCGCCTGATGGAGCTTTTGGGCGCACTTTTTGGAAAATAGGGAGCCTATACTAATATCTAATTAAAGCAAGACATTCGCGCCGGTCTTTTTTGCGCCATACTTCGTCAGTCGGCTTGGAAATACACAAAGAATTCCCTGCGCCGCCTTCCTCGTCTGACAAAAAAATCCTCGCCGCTCGGTGTCTTCTTTCAATTAGATATTAGTACTATTCATAATTTCTGCATTGGGAAAAAACAGCAAAAACGGGGCTGTGAAAAAACACGCCACCCCAGGCGTGGATAATCACAGCCCCGTATTTTTGTGGAAAAAACCACATTTTTCAGCGAAAAAGGGCATAGCTCCCCCTTACCCCCATGGAACTTGACCGGCGTTATCTCACGCGGCTTCCTGGAGGCGCTTGCGTTTGTTATGAAATTTATAGAGATTGTAGCCGATAGAGACCAGCATAACCTCAAGCTCGACCCTTTTTAGCCCTCTGCGCCGGATCCTTCGGTACCTTCGGTCCTGCTTCATGACCCCGAAGGCCCCCTCGGCCTGGATGGAGCGGTTCATCCG
>CANQKZ010000150.1 GCA_947624585.1 uncultured Oscillospiraceae bacterium
GAGGGCGTCCACGTCCTGATGCTCCCCGGCCCGCCCCGGGAGTGCGTGCCCATGTTCCGCTCCTGCGCCATGCCGTACCTGCGGAAGCTGTCGGACCTGGAGATCCGCAGTCACAACATCCACATCTTCGGCCTGGGCGAATCCTTCGTGGAGGACAAGCTGCGGGACACCATGCTGAAACTGGAAAATCCCACCCTGGCCCCCTACGCCAAATCCGGCGAGGTGCGCCTTCGGGTCACGGCCCGGGCCAAAACCGACGAGGAGGCGGACGAACTGATGGCGCCGGTGATCGCGGAGGTCCGGGAGAAGATTGGCGACTGCGTCTACGGCATCGACACGGACACGCTGGAGAACACGGTCTTACAGCTCCTGCACGAAAAACACGTCACTCTGTCCGCCGCCGAGAGCTGCACGGGAGGGCTGGTGTCCAAGCGCGTCACCGACCTGCCCGGGGCGTCGGAGGTGTACATGGGCGGCGCGGTCACCTACGCGCCGGAGTCCAAGACCGCGATCCTGGGCGTCCCGGCGGACCTCATCGAGCACGACGGGGTGGTCAGCTCCTCCGTGGCCGAGGCCATGGCCCAGGGGGCGCGGGCAAAATTCGAGTCGGATCTGGGTATCGGCATCACCGGCATCGCGGGGCCGGGGTCCGACGAGTCCGGCACGCCGGTGGGGACGGTGTTCGTCAGCCTTGCCACCCATCGGAGGACATATACCAGAAAGCTCCACTTGGGGCACGACCGGGACCGGGTGCGGGTCGCGGCGGCGAATCACGCCCTCGACATGGTCAGGAGGTTCCTGACGGGGCTTCCCGTGGAGGAGTGGGAAAAGTAACTCTCCGGGCCGAGGGGCCTGATCCGAGCTTTCGGCGGGACTGCCGGGGGTGGTTTACTTTCTTCTCTTTTGCGCTGACAAAAGAGAAGAAAGTAACAAAGAAGAGAAGATCAGACTTTTTTGGGGGTCGGCGGTTGTCCGGCCCCCCGCGTTGTAACGCGGGCCGGCTTCCGCATCCCGTGTCGGTACGTCTGGGTGGAACCATAGCCGCGCGGGCCTTGGTCGAATGGGCTGGCGCATCAACTTCTCTTGGCCGCTTACGCTGGCGGCGGTCGGTAGGTGGGTGGCTCTGTTTGGGGCCGCGCTTTGTGGGCGGGGGTTGTGGGGCCCGTGTTGGGGTGTGTGTCGTTTGGGGTGGTACGTCGCACGGGTTTATAAGGTTTTTCAAAATATCTTTGCCGGTGGCAAATTCATTTTGAAAGCCATTAACAATTATTGATTAAAAGGAGACATTATCTATGAGCCGCATCATTCGGAAGGATGTCAACCCCGACTGGGCATCGTCAAGGCGGGGGACTTTTGCTTTTTGATACTAATACTCAATTAAAATCAGGCAATGAGCGCCGAGGATTTTTCGCGCCAGACGAGGAACGCGGCGCGGGAAACACATACAGTATTCCCTGTGCCGTCTTCCTTGTCTTGCGTGAAAAATTCTCGCCGCTCAGTTAAATCTTTTTATCAAATATTAGGGAACCTCTGAACAAATCGCCACACCGATCTTGACGGCATATTTTCCGCCATATTTCGTCAAAAAATTTTGAAATACACAAAGTATTCCTGCAATTTTTTGACTTCATCCGGCGAAAAATCTGCTCGCCAATCTCGGCACGTCGATTAATTCAGAGGTTCCTTAGTATGACGCTGGAAAATGTTGTCCAAATGGACTGCCTTTTTCGGGATGTCTGGAATATTCCCGTGATGAAAAAGGTAATCAAGGAGAGGTTCAAGGGAAAATATCCCGCCAGAAAGTCCATACAGACGGAATTTGCCCATGTAGGAGGCGAGGCGGGACTCCATTTTCAGGTCGACGCCGTCGCGTACCGCGGAGAATGAGCCTCAGACAATACCGTATGTACGCTCGACCCGAATGTTTTGTTTTGAATGAATATTCGTATTACGTCCTTTTTTGGAGCTGGCCCGTTGAGTTCGGTGTTTCAGGCTTCCTTCTCCACCCGCTCCAGGACCGTCAGGGTGCTGAGAAAATCTCCCATTTTCGGCTCCACTAAGATGCCGCCGCGCATCCAGCCTAGGCCGGAGCGCACAACGCCGGTGGTTCTGTCCCGGTAGAGGGTCCTTTCCTCCAGCCCCCGGACCTTCAAAGCGCGGGGCGGGACGTTGGGGCGGCATAGGACCTGGACGGTGATGATCACGGCCCGGGACCTGTCCTTTGTGACGGCCATGAAGGCATCGAAATCGCCGTTTTGGGCGTAGGAGGCGAGGCGGTAGTAGTCGCCGTCCCGGAAGACGGGGCCATAGTCCCGGTACTCCGCAAGCTGGGCGGGGATCATGGCCTTCTCCGCCTCCGTCAATTTGTTCAGGTCCAGCTCATACCCGAAGCAGCCGGGCAGGGAGACGCGGCCCCGGGTCTCGAAGGGCGTCACGCGGCCGTTGGTGTGGCTGGGGCAGGCCGCGACGTGGGCGCCCATGGCCGAGAAGGGGTACACCAGCGCGGCCCCCTCCTGGATCTTCAGCCGGTCCGCCGCCTCCGCGTCGTCGGAGGTCCAAATCTGGGGCCCGTAGTATAGCATCCCGGCGTCGAACCGGGCCCCTCCGGCGCTGCAATTTTCCAGAAGCAGGTGTGGGAAGTCCGCTGTCAGCTGCTCCTGAAGCTCGTAAACGCCCAGCATATACCGGTGCATGGCCTCCCCCTGGCGCTCCGGCGGGAGGGAGGGGGTGTACACGTCCGTCAACTGCCGGTTCATGTCCCACTTGAGATAGTCGATGGGCGCGGTGCTGAGGACTTCATAAATCTGGCTGTAGACAGCCTGACGCACCTCGGCCCGCGTCATGTCCAGCACCAGCTGGTTCCGGGACAGGGTATAGGGCCTTCCGGGGACCGTCAGCGCGTAGTCCGGGTGGGCGCGGTAGAGGTCCGAATCCGGGGACACCATCTCCGGCTCCATCCAGATCCCCAGCTTTACGCCCATACCGTTCAGCTCCTCCCCCAGGCGCCTGAGGCCGCCGGGGAGCTTCTTTTCGTTCACCCTCCAGTCGCCGAGGCTCGAGTTGTCATCCTCCCGGTTTCCGAACCAGCCGTCGTCCAGTACCAGAAGCTCCACCCCCTGCCGGGCGGCCTCCCGGCCCAGCTCCAAAAGGCGGTCCGTGTTGAAGTTGAAGTAGAAGGACTCCCAGCTGTTGACCAGGGATGGTCTGTGCTTGTTCTGCCCACGGATGAGGTGTCGGCGCATTACGTCGTGGAAGGCACGGCTCATGCCGCCCAGGCCCTCCTCGGAGCAGGCCAGGATCACCTCCGGCGTCTGGAAGCTCTCCCCCGGCTCGAGCCGCCAGGAGAAGCCCTCCGGGTGGATGCCCAGTACAGCGCGGACACGCCCGTTCTGGTCCAGCTCCGCCTGGGCCAGGAAGTTCCCGGAGTAGACGAAGGTCATGCCCCAGGCCAGCCCCCGGTCCTGGTTGGCATCGTGCTCACAGAGGATGAGGCTGGGGCTGTACTGGTGGGAGGAGATGCCCCGCCAGGATTCGGCGCTCTGCTTGCCGTGGCTGAGCCTCCGGCGCTCTACGGTCCTCTCCCTCCCCCAGGAGCCGTAGAGGGTGATCACGTCCATGTCCTCGCCGGGGAGGTCCAGGCAGGCCGACAGCGCCCGCTCCAGCGTCAGGGCGGAGGGGGCGCCGTTCTCGACGCGCACGCTGCGGCAGATGGCGTCCATATGGGCGAAGGCGGTGTAGAAGAGGCGGACCCGGAGGCCCGTGACCTCATCTCGGCACACAAGCTCCAGTGTGTCGCAGTCCTCCGTCTCCCCGAAGCAGGCGGGCAGGCCGGACAGAGCCGGTTTTCCGGGGAAAATGGCGTGGCTTTCGTACACAAGGGCGCAGTTCCCCACGCCCCATTCCCCCCGGACCTTCAGGCAGGGCTCCCGGAAATCCCCGCCGCCAAAGGCGGGGTACTCGAAGGGGAAGGTGTCGAAAAAACCGGCCAGGTCACGGGCGTCCATGCCGGGGCTGACGGGCTCCTCCCCCATCCCCAGCAGGTAGCCCATATTGTCGTCCGGCACTGTGGGACCGTAGTACACGTGCCCCACAAGCCTCCGGCCCCCGGTGACGCAGAGAAGATAGGTGGTGCGGGGCGTGTCCAGACGGAACATCCGCTCCCGCTCGTTATAGGTTACAGACATATGATTTCTCCTCGTTTAATATAAGTGCAATATATAGCGGTTTTTTCAATTGAACGCAAGGAAGCTTTTCCGCATCTCGTCCTCAATGGCCTCCACTGTCCGGGGCGTGGCGACGGACAGGTTCTCGCAGCCGGTCTCGGTGACCAGGCAGTTGTCCTCCAGACGGAAGCCGATGCCCCAGTCCTCATGGTAGATGCCCACGTCCACGCAGAAGACCATGTTGGGCCCGACGGTCTCCGGCGTCGCCACCGCGTCGTGGACGTCGAATCCCACGTGGTGGGCGCCCCCGTGCCACATGAGCCGCCCCACATTCTCCACCCGGTCCAGGGCCCCGGCATCCACCAGGCGCTGGGCGCAGAAGCGGCGGATCTCCCGGTCCACCTCCGCCATAGGCATACCGGGCTTTATGATCTCAAACATATGGTCGGACGTTGCCAAGGCGCAGTTGAAGAGGAGCTTCTGGCGTTCCGAGTACCGCCCGTTGCAGGGCCAGCCCCGGGACACGTCGGTCATCAGCCGGTCGTGCCAGGCGCCCACGTCGTTGAGCACCATGTCCCCGTCCAGGGCCTGTCCGGTGCAGGCGTTGTAGTGGATGCAGAAGTTGTTCCGCCCGGCGGAGATGATGGAGGGGAACGCCGGCCCCTGGGGCCCGTACTGGCCCAGGGTGTAGTCCCAAACCGCCCTGTACTGGTACTCGTACATCCCGGGACGGGAGGCCCTCATCATGGCGGTGATCCCGGCGGCGGTGATCTCCTCCGCCCGCCGCATGGCCGCGATCTCGCAGGGCTGCTTCGTGAGGCGCAGACGCCGGATGAGCGCGTCCGCGTTCTCCACCCTCAAAAAGGGGTAGTCCGACCTGACCCGCCGCAGAAGCCGGTGAGACGGCGCGTCCCGGTCCCAGGGCGCTGCCCGGTAGAGGTCCAGATACAGCCGCCCGTAGTTCCCGCCGTTTGCCAGAGCGTGCAGGTCCGACTCAAAGGAGGACACATAACCGACTTCGGAAATGCCGGAGATCTCCGCCGCCTCTTCGGCCTTGACCCGCCGCCCGGTCCACCGCTCCGCCATGGGGTCCGGAGGCAGGAGGTAGAGCTTCTCCGCCACGCGCCCGGCCCCGTCCTTCCGGGCGATCAGCGCCAGCTCCTTCCCCTCGAGGCCGGTCAGATACACAAAGCTCCGGTGGGCGTAGAAGGGGTAGAACTCGTCGTTGGTCTTCCGCACCTCCACCCCCGAGAAGAGCACCAGCAGCGACCCGGGCTCCAGCATCCCATAGAGCCTCCCCCGGTTCCCCACGTAAAATTCCCTGTCCATAAAGCACCGCTCCCTTCAGATGATTGCCCCCATTATACAACCCCCGCGCCCAAAAGAAAACCCCGAAACGGGTGCGCAAAAAATTTTTTGAAAAAATCGAAAAAAGGTGTTGACATTTCCGGGAACGTGTGGTATTATCTATCACGCTGTTGAGGACAGCAAAAGCGGAGATTTCACGGGGGCGTAGCTCAGCTGGGAGCGGGAAGCATTAATTCTATGCCCCCATCCAGAGACACCCACCGACAGCATAACTTCATAAAATTTAGCGAATTTCCAGAATTTGGGGGCGTAGCTCAGCTGGGAGAGCGCCTGAATGGCATTCAGGAGGTCATCGGTTCGATCCCGACCGTCTCCACCAAAAAGGCTTGTTTTCACAAGAAAACAAGCCTTTTTCCCTTTTTTAGGGTACTTTTTTACGGGATAAATTTTGCAAGATAAATACAAAAAGAATATTGGGATGATGCTGTACTGTCCTCCAAGGCCATTCAGTGTCACCCCCACCGTCAGGGCGTTCCGAAAGGGACGCCCTTTTTTGTTGCCCAAAATCGGACGGTTACAGGAAACGAGGTGAAGAAAATGCCGGAGGTCATCATATCGGACTATTTCTATGGGGACGAGGCGGAGATGTTCCAATATTTCCGCATCCCCAAGCAGCTCATCTCCGATGAACGGTTCAAGGGCGTGTCCACGGACGCGAAGCTGCTATATGGGATGCTGCTGGACCGGATGAGCCTGTCCGTGAAAAATCAGTGGTTCGATAAAGATGGGCGGGTATATATCTACTACACCGTGGAGGAAATATGCCAGGACATGACCTGCGGCCGGGACAAGGCTATGAAGCTACTGGCGGAGCTGGACAAAGGAAAAGGGATTGGCCTCATTGAGCGCATCCGCCAGGGGCAGGGCAAGCCCACAAAGATATACGTCAAACGCTTCACCACCCGCGACATCCCTCCAATTTCAGAGGTCGATAATTCCGACGTGCAGAAGTCGGATTTTCCGACCTCAAGAAGTCGGGATAATCGACCTCAAGAGGTCGGCAAAACCGACTCTAATCAGACAGATAATAATTACCCTGATTTTATCCAGCCTGATCCATCCACCTATCCCCCGGCCCCCTTGACGCCGGGGACGGATAGATGGCGATGTAGGGAGCGGATAAAGGAGAATATCGACTATGAATATCTCTGCCGGAGCTGTCCGCAGGACGACGTGGACAGCCTCTTGGAGCTTATGGCAGATGTTCTCACCGGCACCGCCTCCAAGGTCCGCATCGGAGGGACGGAGATGCCAGCCGAGGTTGTCAGGCGGCGTTTTCTGGAGCTTGACAGCAGCCACATCGAGTATGTCATCGAGGCCATGAGGCAGACCACCACGAAGATCCATAATATCCGGGCCTATCTGTTGACGGCGCTCTACAATGCACCGGTGACGATAGGCCCTTACTATTCCGCCGCCGTGAGACACGATTTCGGCGGGTGACTGCGGTTGAAATGAGTCTCAAATTGAGACGAATTTTTCGACAAATATCTTTATAGGAGGTAAACACAATGCCCAGCGAAAAGAAGAATCCGCTGATTGGGGCTTTCCGTGAACCCGCGCAGGAACCGTCGCCCCCGGCGGAGCCGCCCAAGGGGACTGCCCCCGCACCGGTGGTGGAGACAGCCCCGGCAAAGGCCGGTGAGGTGAAAAAGCCCATCGAGCCGCCCAAGGCCGCCGAAGTCAAGGCCGCGTCGCCTGCCCCGGAGAAGCCCGGTGAGACGAAAAAAACCGCCGAGCCGCCCAAAGCCGCCGAGGTCAAGGCCGCACCGCCTGCCCCGGAGAAGCCCGGTGAGGTGAAGAAGCCCGCCGAGCTGCCCAAGGCCGTGGAGGACAAGGGCAAGAAGCCGGAACCTGCCAAGGCTGACGAGGGCAAGAGGCCCACGGAGGCATCCAAGGCCCCTGCAACGGACAAGCCCGCGCCTGAGAAGCCCGGAGAGAAAAAGCCCGCTGAGCCGGCCAAGGCTGCCACGGAGGACAAAGGCAAGCCTACCCCTGCCGAGGTCGATGAGGGGAAGAAGCCCGAACCGGCCAAGGGTGACGAGAAGAAGCCCGCCGAGGCGGTCAAGTATCCCAATCTCCGCTTTGTCGCCCTGTCCAAGATCGTACCGTTGCCCGGAACGTATGTGAAGGACGAGCCCAGGGAGGACTACTCGGAGCTTATCGTCAGCATCAAGAAAAACGGCATGGAGAGGCCCGTCATCCTCCGCAAGGGGGACAAGGACACCTTC
>CANQKZ010000151.1 GCA_947624585.1 uncultured Oscillospiraceae bacterium
GCTTGACGAGATCGCGGAGCTCATCGTGGACACCGTCTGTTCCGCGAGAAAGACGATCCGTGTCGCCGGGGACGACTTCCCCGCGGAAGTGGTGAAATCCCGCTTTATGAAGCTGGACAGTTCCCATGTGCAGTAAGTACATCACCTACACGACACCCGACGACCAGCGGTGCCGGAATAACAAGTTGCACGGAACTAAATATCTAAATGAGAACATGGAACATGAATTCACGATCCGACAGGCCCAAGTCCCTGGAGGAGCTGAAGGCCCTGAACAAGCCACCTCAAGTGGAGACGCTTTCGCTCCTCGGCGGTCTGCTGCAACGTCAGGCGCGAATAGAAGAAACGCTCAAAACACTGGCGACCAAAGAGAACGCGGAGACGATCCTGAACCAGACGGACAGTTTAAACAGCTGCCCCCGGGCTCTGCAAAAACAGGTTGGGAGCTTGAGCGAGAGCTATACCACGAGCATCGAAAACATGGAGAAGCTTTCGAGGAAGTCCGTTCGAAGCTTAACGAGTACCGCCAGGATCTGGATCATCCTGACCGCGATAATCTCTTCGACCTCGATCCTGTTGCTGAGGCTTTTATCTCGTCTGCCGTGACACTCGCCGCCGTCTCCGACACCGGACCCGTCCGTGATGCCACCTCTATGCGACAGCACATCGACTCCAAGGCGTACCGTGAGCGCCAGCGCAAGCGGATCGCCATGGGGCACAAGCCGGATGACCATGAGGATGAGGAAAATCAACCAAACCGACAGCAGACCTTGTCCATGTGAATAACGCATCCTCGCCGGTGGGAAAAATAACCGGCGGGGGTGTGATGTATGGAGATCACGGTTCGCGAGGAAAGAAGCATCGTGGAGATCTGGCTGCGGGGCCACGAGGAAGGCGCGGGGCTCGGGGAGCTGTACGCCTGGTGCCGTGAGCGGGGATACCTTGCGGTGGTCTACCGTTCCGGTGCCGAGGATCTGGCGGACCTCACCGCCGGCCTTCTTGTCCACAACCGGCAGGCGCTGGCAGTGCGGGAGCCGTAGTGGTATCTCAACTCCCGGCAAGCAGATTGGGGGTCCAGGAGGAAACGGCCCTATGATAGATTTTTGCAACCTGACACACTTTTCTATCATAGAAATATCTCCTGGCAAAGCGCAGATTGTTCTTGCTGTTTTGCGGGGGATGTGATACAATATTATCTATAAAGTCGATTGAATATAACATTTAATATTGAGAGGCGCGCTTTACCAACACACTGACAGAAGCGGTTATCCGACAAGAAACGAGGTGCCCGAATGGAGAACAGAAAACACATGGGAAAAAATAAAGATGACGCGATATTCCCTGTCGCGCCGGCTCTTTCAGAAATGAGCGGCAGTTATACACAGTTTATAGAGGACATCAAATCGCAAATACAAAACAGACGTCTATCCGTTGTGATGAACGCCAATTCCAGTTTGATCTGTCTCTACTGGACGATTGGAAAAGCAATCTTGGAAAAGCAGCGGGAAGAGGGATGGGGCGCGAAGGTCATAGACCGAATGGCGAAGGACCTGAAGGACGCTTTCCCGGAAATGTCCGGCTTTTCTCCCAGGAACATCAAATACATGCGGAAATTTGCCGAGTGCTGGCCGGATTATGAAATTGTGCAACAGGTCGTTGCACAAATCCCGTGGCGTACAAATCTGAAGCTGTTGGATAAAGTGGATACGCAGGAAGGGCGCGTTTGGTATGCCCAAAAGGTCATTGAAAACGGCTGGAGCAGCAATGTTCTTGAGTTCCAAATTCAGAGCGGGCTGATGGAACGAAGCGGCAGAAGTGTCAACAACTTTACCGCCACATTGCCCCCGGCGACTTCCGATATGGCAAATGAGGTTTTCAAGGACCCCTACTTATTTGACTTCCTGGGTACGGATATGCCCCGGCGTGAGGTAGAGATAGAGCGGCAGCTGACGGAACATATTCAGAATTTCCTGCTGGAACTGGGTCAGGGCTTTGCTTTTGTCGGGCGGCAGGTCCATATGGAGGTCGGCAACCAGGACTTCTATATCGACTTGCTGTTCTACCATCTGAAGCTGCGCTGCTATGTTGTCATCGAACTGAAGACCTGCGATTTTGAGCCGGGGTTCATCGGTCAACTCAATATGTACCAAAATGTGGTCGATGACTTGCTGTGTCACCCGGACGACAAACCGACGATTGGCCTTCTGCTGGTCAAAGGGAAAAACCAGACGGTCGTTGAGTATTCCCTCGCGGGATACCAGAAACCCATCGGCGTGGCGGAGTGGAAGAACCAGCTTGCCCGCGCCTTGCCCGATGAGCTGAAAAGCAGTTTGCCGTCTATTGAGGAAATTGAAAAGGAACTGGATCGGTAACAGAAAAATGTACAAGAACAGCCCGATGTCCAGCGAGTACTGTTTCCCACAAACTTTAAAACAATATTATCTACATCATTACATAAGTGTGGTGATTACAATTGACAGAAACATATGACATCGCCGGGTACTGCCGTATCTCCGTAGACGAGGAACTGGACCGGGACAACACGTCCATTGAGAACCAGAAGGCCATCATCGAGGACTTCGTGAGGCGGCGGTTTCCGGGGAGCGCGCTCACCTTCTTTGAGGACCGGGACCGCTCCGGGTACACCTTTGACCAGCGGGAGGGCTACCGGAGGATGCGCCGGGAGCTGACAGACCACCGGCTGGACATTCTGGTGGTGAAGGATTTCTCCCGATTCTCCCGGCGAAACTCCCGGGGCCTGGTGGAGCTGGAGGACCTGCGGGACGCCGGGGTGCGGATCATCTCCATCGGGGACAACATCGATTTCCCCAACGACGACGACTGGCTGAAGATCCAGTTCCAGTTCCTCATCAACGAGATGCCCGTCACCGACGCCAGCAAAAAGGTCAAGTCCGTGATACGCCGACGGCAGGAGGACGGGAAGTGGATCTGCGCCGCGCCCTATGGGTACATCGTGAACAACCGTCAGGAGTTCGAGGTGGTCCCCACGGAGGCGGAGGTGGTAAGGAAGATCTTCGACCTCTACATCGCCGGGTGGGGGTACAAGCGCATCGCCAATTACCTCACCGATGAGGGCGTCCCCACGCCCCGGATGTCCGAGAGACAGCGCCGGGAGGCCCAGGGCCTGGACTCCCGCCGGGAGGCCCGCCGGGAGTGGGCCATCATGACCGTGGAGGGCATTTTAAAGAACGACTTCTACATCGGCACCCTCCGACAGGGCAAGACCACCCGGGGGAAGATCAACGGCCGGGACGTGGTGCGGGACGCGCGGGACCACATCGTCATCGAGGACCACCACCAGGCCATCATCAGCTACCGGACCTTCGCCATCGCCCGGGCCCAGCTGGCCGAGCGCACCACCGCCCACTACCGGGGCCAGAAGAAGTACGACAACGCCTACTCCGGCTTTCTGGAGTGCGGCGACTGCGGGAGCCCCATGTTCGCCATGAGCCGGGCGGACCTTAAGGATGCCTACCGCTGCGGCCTCTACCACCGCCGGGGACTGAAGGGCTGCACCAGCCACCATATAAGGGTGGACAAGCTGGACGAGCTTCTGAAGATCTATATTCAAAAGGTCAGGGACAACTCCTCCGCCATGCTGGACCGGCTCAACGCGGAGCTGGAGAACGAACGGGAGGACGTGGCGGAAACCGAGCGGGCGGCGGCCAACCTGGAGGAGGTCCTGCGGGACCTGCAGGAGGAGCTTCGCGCCACCAAGCGCCAGCGCATCCGGGACATCATGAAGCACCCGGACCGGGAGGAGGCGCTGGAGGAGACCTATGACCAGCTGGAGGAGGACCTTCTCCGCCGCATCCAGGGCATCGAGAACCAGATGCGCCTTGCCGCCGACAGGCGGAACACCATCATCCGCGTCAACCGGGCGGCCAAGACCGCCATGGACGTGTTCGACGACATCTTGAATAAAGAAAAGCTGGACAGAAACGACATCCAGCTCATTGTAAAGAAAATCAAGGTCTACGAGGACCACATCGAGGTGGAGCTCCGGGCCGACATAGACAGTCTTCTCAAATGCGGGACCCTCCCGGAAAACGCAAATTATGATTCGGACATGGCGGATATCTCATCGACAGCCGTCATCCAGTCCTCCGTTCACCACGGGGACAAGGTCTACCATGTCCATGTTGTCAGCGACGGCGACCCGCTGGAGATCTACACGGAGAAGGACGGGGAAGTCATATTCAAGAAGTACTCGCCCATGGGGGACCTTACGGATTTCGCCGGGCAGATGTGTGAGACGCTGAGCAAGACCACGGGTCTTCCGGCGGCCATCACGGACCGGGATTCGGTCATCGCCGTGTGCGGCGTGCAGAAGCGGGAGCTGGCGGGCAAGCAGGTCTCCCAGGAACTGGAGGCCGTCATGGAGGGCCGCCAGGTCTACCACCGGGAGCCCGGCGGCAGGGCCATCCCGCCCGCCGAGGGCGCCGACCGCTATGCCGTCACCGTGGCCGCGCCCATTCTCACCGAGGGCGACGTGATGGGCTGTGTCCTGTTCCTCACCGAGGGGGACGGCACCGTGGGCGAGGTGGAGTACAAGCTCTCCCAGACCGTGGCCACCTTCCTGGGCAAGCAGATGGAGAACTGACCGCTTCCGCGTCCATCCGGCGGGAACCTATCATTTCGAGTTTCCGGGTCGGTCAAAAACAGCATATTGATCGGGCTTGCCTTTGAGGCAGGCCGGTACAGCGGACAGGAACGCTCCGGACGAGGACAAGATCGCCGGAGCGTTTTCTATTCAATATGGACGGAGAATTCGCGAAAAATCGATCGATCCGCTTGACAAACAGTAGAATTATTCACATTTGTGCGGTATACTGTCAAATGTCGGGCGGCTGTTCGGCAAATCATGATTGGATGAAAAGAGTTGGAAACTATGGAGATCAGAAAACTGACGGAAGCCGATTACGAGCAGGTCCTTGAACAGTACGCGGCCGGGGATGAGCTTCACGTACAGGCGAGGCCGGACTTTTTTGTACATCGGGAAAAGGAGGAATCCTATCCCAGAGAGGCTTTTTTGGGTAATCTGGCCGACCCCGCCGTGCTGCAGCTGGGCGCCTTTGAGGATGAGCGGCTCGTGGGCTTTGTCAGGGCGACGCTCTGGATGGAAAGCGGTATGGTCAAGGGCCTGAAAACCGTTTGCCTGGACGATATCTACATTTTGCCCGCCTGCCGCCGCAGAGGGATCGCGACAAAGCTCTTTTCCGAGGTGGAGACCTGGGCCAAGGCACAGGGGGCGGTGCGCCTGGATCTGTACACCTGGGGTTTCAACAGGGGAGCCATCGCCATGTATGAGGCGCTGGGCATGACGCCCCAGCAGTATGTGTTTGAAAAAAAGCTGTGATCCGGATATCAAAGGGATCCACGGACAAATCGCCGCCGTGAATGTCTTGTTTTGATCGGATATCAGTATAAATATTGGTATCAAAAGGAGCAAAATAGCATAAAACACAGGAGCCTGTGCGGATGCACAGGCTCCTGGCCAGAATCACTTGGGCGGGTTCACAATGTTTCCCCGCGGCGCCGCGCCCGATCGATGTCAGTCGCTCTCGATGAGTCCGTATCCGCCGCTCTTGCGCTTGTAGACGATGGAGAAGCGATCGTCCTCGTCCTGGTTCTTGAAGGCAAAGAACTCGTGGTCCAGGAGGTTCATCTGCAAAATGGCCTCGTCCACGGTCATGGGCTTTATGGAGAAGCGCTTTGTGCGCACCACCTCAAATTCGCCCTCCTCGCCGTCATCCTCGGGGAGAGTGGGTACCGTGATCTCGCGCTCGAAAGCGCCGTCGCGCAGACGCTTGGCAAGGCGCGTCTTGTTCTTGCGGATCTGCCGCTCGATGCTGGCGGCGGCGGAATCAATCGAGGCGTACATATCCCCCGTGGTCTCGGTGACGCGGTAGATCATGCCCCCGGCGCGGATGGTGGCCTCAACGATGAAACGTCCCCTCTCCATGGAGAAGGTGACGGAGGCGTCCGCCTCGGTCTTGAAAAGCCTGTCCAGCTTTCCCAGCTTCTTCTCGGCATACGCCCTCACGTCCGCGGAGACCGGCAGTTTCTTTTCGGTAAAAGTAAACCTCATTGTCGTCAGCTCCTTTCTGTATGCGGGAAGGTTTTCCTGCCCGTACAAGCATTATAACACACTCTGTGTGAAAAATGAACAAAAATTTTGAAATTTGAATAAAATTTTTTGAGGGGTTGACAAACGGCCCACGCGGCTATATTTTCAACGCCCGCCGCAGGTGCTCCGTCAGCGCCTCCGCCGCCGCCCGGTGGTCCAGGGGGCCGGGATGGCCGTTGGAGCCGGCGTTTTCGGGCCTCACCGGCGGGAGGGGCAGGTAACTCACATTCCCGTCGTGCCGCTCGGCGGCGTACCGGCTGATCGTCTCCTCAATGTAGGGCCGCCAGAGGGAGTTGAGCATCCCGTAGGCCCAGACGATGTGTGCGCCGGGGTTCAGGTACCGCGCAAGGCGCAGAGTCCCGCGGACGCAGCCGGTAAATATGAGCAGGGTCCGCTCGTCGGGCAGGCCGTCCTCCCCCAGGCGAAATTTGGTGACCGCTCCCGTCTCCGGGTCCCGGTAGGGGGGGCTGTCCAGGGCGAAGAAGTCGTTGTTGCCCAGGTGGAACACCACCGCGTCGGGCCGCCGGGCGTCGAAATCCCACAGCTTCTGTCCGTCCGGGTCCGGGATCGCGCCGCAGACCTGGCGGTAGATGCGCATGGTGAAGTTGCGGGGGTTGTTGTCCCAGGACACCGCCGCGCCCCAGCCGCTGAGGGCGATGAGATCCACGTCCGCGTCCAGGGCCCGGCCCGTCAGAAGGGCGTAGTTGTTCTGGCTGGAGTAGACGATGGGCCCGCCCGAGAGAAGGGAGGCCGGACCGCACAGCCCCTCCCCGGCGGTGACGCTGTCGCCCACGAATTCGATCTTCCGCTTCCTCGGCGGCGCCGGGAAGAGCTCCCTGTCGCACTCTATCGAGCGGATGTACAGCACGCAGTCCGGGTCCCGGGGGAAGGGCTGCTGCTCCCGGAAGATTTGCACCCGCCGACGCTGACGAGGCGCGCCCGCGTACACGCAGATACGGCTGACGCCGTGGGAAACCGCCTGACGGAGGACGGTGGCGCCGTCCAGCTCCGCCCGAAGCCACAGAAGGCCGGTGTACCCGGTGCTCTCCACCTCTATCCAGAGTTCCGATGCGTCCGTCTCCAGCTCGATGCCGGAGGCCGTCCAGAAGAGGGGCAGAGGCTCCTTTTTCACCGTGCGGCCGTGGATGAGGATCCGCTCGTCCAGAGGGGAAAATGTGTTCATGATGCCGCCTCCCTCAAAGCACCGCCGTGGCGTGCCGCGTCACGTGACAGCCCACGTTGACCGCGCAGGCGGTCCCGGCGATGTGGCTGGCGCAGGCGTTGATGTTGACCGCCAGGGCCGTGGTGCGCCCGCCGAAGCCCTGGGGGCCGATGCCGAGCCGATTGACCTTCTCCAGGACGCGCTTTTCCATGTCCGCGTAGAAGGGGTCGGAATTGCGCCGGTCCACCGGGCGGGTCAGGGCAAGCTTTGCCATCATGGCGGCCTTCTCCACCGTGCCGCCGATGCCCACGCCCAGCACCACCGGCGGGCAGGGGTCGGCCCCGGCTATGCGGACCGTGTCCACGATGAAGTCCTCGAACTCCTCGATTTTGGCGGAGGGCAGGAACATCTTCAACCGGC
>CANQKZ010000152.1 GCA_947624585.1 uncultured Oscillospiraceae bacterium
CGTCCTTCTCCAAGCACTCGGTTACGGGCGTGAGAATGCCCATCTCGGCAAAGACGCCGATCTTATCATGAGCGAAGATAAAGAGGTCCGGGGCGGCGGCAGGGTCGTTGCCCACCAGCTTCAAAGAGTCCGTCAGGCTCGTTTTTTTCTCAAAGGTGATTTCCAGGTCCGGGACAGCCTGGGTAAGATACCCCGACAGGGCCTCAATGACGGCATCCTCCTTGTCGTGCCAGATGGTCAGTTTTTTGGCGTCCTCCGGGTCCAACTTTTGCCCGCAGGAGGCAAGCCCCAGGCAAAGGCAGAGGCACAGCAGGGCAGAAACGATTTGCTTCATTTTATCTCCTCCTCGCGTGAAGGTGAAGTGCGGGTATGGGAAATCATACCCGCACTTTTTGGCTACTTTGATTACTTCTTTTTCTTCTTGGAAACAACGACTGCCGTGCCGCCGCCCACCACCGCCACAGCGGCCGCCGCGATGCCGATGATGAGCCCGGTGTTCCCGGTGCTCTTCTCCGTGCCGCCGGAGGGCTCGGCGGGATCATTCTGCTGTGTGTTGTCGGGCTGCGTGGGAGCGGAGGGCTCATCGGACCCCGTGGGCTCGCCGCCCTCGGGCGGGGTGGGGGCATCCGTGGGCTCCTCATATGTAACGGCGGCATTCTCGGCGTCTGTCACCACAACCCACACGTCCTTTCCGGGCTCAACGGACAGGTCGGAAGTCTGGACAGAGCCCTCGTTGGCGTTGACGATGACGGAGTTGATCCATCCGGGGACGGTGATGACATACCAGCCGTCCTCCTGGGTGAACGCCTCACCGGGCCAGGAGGCAAAGGCGTTGGTACCGTCAGGAGCGGACCAAGCCCAGCAGCAGGGATCGGCCCAATCGTCGGGGACCTTGGCCCGGACGGTGATGTCCTCCACAGCCTTGTTGGGGTCCTCATAGCTCAGATCATACGTCAGGTCCTCATATACGGTAATCCACAGCTCCTTCGGCTCCACGGAGACGTCCTCGGTCTGAACCTCACCATCGTTGCCGCTGATGATGATGGAATTGATGAAAGTCGGCGCCTTCCCGGTAAACCAGCCGTCCTCGCCCTCTGTAAGAAGGAGTCCCGGCCAGGCGTCAAAGGCGTTGGTGCCGTCAGGAGCAGACCAAGCCCAAAGATTGGCGGTTTTCCAGCTCAGGGGGACATAGGCGTGAACAACGAAACGCTCCACATAGGCGGGAATCTCCGTTGTGTTCTGCGGCTCATAGCTTGCCGTCGCGGTCAAGTCCTCGCCTACGGTGATCCACACAGGCTTTCCGGCCTCTACCACGATTCCTTCCGTTTGGACAGGGGCCTCGGTGTCATTATTTGCGTTGACAATCACATTCTGGACAAAGCTGGGGACATAGGCGTAATACCAACCGTCCTCCAGCGCCTCCATCTCCTCGCCGGGCCAGGCGGCAAAGGCGTTGGTGCCATCGTCGGCCCATGCCCACAGATGCGGCGCTCCCCAGCTCTCCGGCACGCTGACCACCACAGGTACCATCTCGTCCGCCTGCGCAGCAAGAACTTCGGTCGGCAGGCACAAAACGACGAGCGCGATCACGACCATGACAATTATTGCAGATTTCTTTTTCACAGTTTACCCTCCTATTTTTTATGATATCGACAGTATATCATTGTAAATTACAGGCAGTCAAGGGTAAATTGGGAAAGCAATTTCCCTAAAATATTTATTGATTATGCATAAATAATTCTTTGACTATTGGGTATTATGTCAAATCTTTTCACAATAAAATGTGCGCATTCCCGATATGCTGATTGCGCGCTTGCTTTTGCTAAAGAAAACGGTTTCTCAAATTTCCGCCGCTTTCATACCATCGCTGCGCTCGATTTATCTAACAGAATGCGAAATGTACCTCAGCAGCCCTTTTAGATGCAGGTATTCAAACGGGACTTTGTAAAATAACAATGTTACCAATATTTATATAAAACACAGGGGTTAAACTCTGTACCGAAATGTAACGTTTGTCACCGGCCGGTTTTTCGGTTTAGGGACTTTCCGTCCCCAAATGGCCCTGTCACGTCTGCCAGCTCAGCCACGCAATAGCTCCGACTGCCCTTTGGCACCCTCTTTGTACATCCAGAACCCCTGTCATCACACCCACCAGTCCGGCAGACTACCGGTGCCCCGGCACGGGCGCAGGAGCGCTGACGCGCCCTGCACCCGCGTAAGGAGAGCGAGGGAACTAGGTAAAGGGTTTCTGAAAAGCTCAAATAGCAAATTACCCGTTCTGGGACGGGCCCAAATCTATCTACTACTATTCTTAATTTTAGAAAGGAAAATCATTATGGGAAATTGGTTCTTGGTCAGGTTGGAAGACATCAGCGAAACCGTCAGTGACATCAGCTACCATGTCCCTGAAATATTCTGCGCCATTGGCCGCGTCATCGGCTTTGCGCTCATGTTTGGCGGAGGCTTCCTGATTGGCCAGGTGGTCAGGGCTTTCTTCAATGCCCTTTTGATCTACTTCGGAATCATGTAACCAGCACATCAACATCCCCGTCCCGGAAATCATGACGAGTGGCAGAGCTTCGCGCCTACTGCTCGCCGCTATTTCCGGGACGGGGATATTTTTTTAAGGAGTGAAAAATATGGAAATACCCGGGAATACACTGGACAACTATCGCAATAATTTGTGGCGTCTCCGGGAGGCGACGGACAAGCTCTCAAGTCGCATAAAAGGGCACAACTTTTCTTTCCGGTCTGCTATCGCAGACACAAACGGTGATTTCGCAGAAGAAAAGCTCCGCACCCTTGTGGGGGAGCTGCTGTCCGGCTGGGCGGATTATGTGCGCGATGGCCTATATCCGGACCGGTCCGGAGAAGAGAATCCCGCAGAATCCTATCTCCTGGCACGACGGGAAATGTACAGTCTCTATCTCTACCTGACCATGCGGTGCAGCCTGTGCGAGGGTGCCTATGCCCTGGCAAACGGCCGGGAGGGCAAGCGGGAGCGGGCAGACTGCGCCTTTGTTCTGGAACAGGCAAAGCGATTTGCCCAAAGTTGGTGTATCATGGCCAGTCCCGACGGGGCCAGGTGGAATGAGCCCTATGAGGGGTTTGACGCCTATTTCGGATTCCATCTCTATCACATACTCACCGGTTCTGAGAGCCAGAATCCCGACAGTGTTCTGACGCCATGGGAGGATATGCCCATGCAAAATCTCTCTGCCCTGACCAATGCGGGCAGCATGAAGCGCATTTATTGCATGCGCCTCTCTCCCCCGCCCCGCACGGAAGAGCCGGCGGAGATGTCGGCGGCGGAATCAATGGCTGACGACGAGGATTATGGTGGAGATTACAACCCGGAGGAAGAAGGTTGGGAGCAGGCAGCGCCTTTTGACGACATATTTGCGGCGGATGAACTGGAGCGGCTGTCAGCGGAGGACGACCGGGCCTCTGGGCTTTCAAGTCTTGCCCTACGTTTTGAAGGGCAGGAAAAATATGTCTCGGCCTGCAGGCGGTTTGCCGCCCTCTACCGTGAAGCACCGCCGGAGGTCCTGCGTGGGTTCTATGCGGAGCTGGAGGAGGTCGTCAACCTGTACCTGCTCCGGCGTGGGCTGACGATCCTTGCGGACACGGGCAAAACGTTGGATTTGTGCAGCCGGATCTACGACGGTCCCGGCAGACAGGCGCGGCTGTACGAAAGGGGAATCCTCTGGGGCAGTCTACCCTGATCCCGGACTTTGACAAGATCATCTCCGTCATCCGCTCCCGGGAGATCTACGTCAGCATCGTTGTTCAGAGCCTGTCCCAGTTGGAGGGCCTCTTCGACCATGCCAGGGCCCAGACCATCATCAATAACTGCGACACCTGTTTGTATCTGGGTGGGACGGATGTGCCGACGGCCCAGTATTTCGCCGAAAAGCTGAACCGGCAGACCGCCACGGTGCTGGACCTGCCGCTGAACAGCATGTTTCTATTCACCCGGGGCGGCGCGCCACGGCAGGTCCAGAAATATGATCTTGGCCAGGACGATGCCTACCGCCGACTGATGGCCCCCCGTTCAAGGGAAACGGAAGATAATTATGAACGGCAATGACAGAAAGCGCCTGACGCTGGGCGAGCGCCTGACATTAGCGGCACAGTCCCGGGCGGCCTCGCCCGAGGTAGCCGCCGCAATGGTACGGCGGTTTGCAGAACTGCCCGCGGTGTATGCCTTCTGTGGAAAGTCCGATGTGGAAGCTCTGTTCGCGCTAACAGAGGACTGCTGGGAAGGCCCCCGTGTCGATATTGACAGTTACCGGAGGTTCTGCCCTGTCCTCCTGGCGGCAATGGAGCACGATAACGACGCCGTTCAGGTATCTCTCCGGCGGGGGGACCAGAACTTGAGACGGCCTGTGTGGGGCACCCGGGTCAACAACGCTCTGGTCCTGCTGGGAGAGATGCTGCTGGACCAAGCCATGGGCCGTCGGCAGCGCAAGGAGGTCTACCACTGCCTGCGAATGACGTTGGGGCAGTATCTGGAGGCCCTGGCGGGGCCGAACTTCCGACGAAGCGCGCCGGAGGCGGAACGGTTCCTGGCCTGGCGGGAAAGGCTGCTGCAAGAAATGGACGGCAATCAGCCCCTGGCGGAGGCCCTGGCCGGCATCCTGCGGCGGTATATGGCCGGGTGGGAGACGTTCGACCGTCTGGATCATGTCCTGCGGTGCCTGGGGGGCCTGGCGCTCCATGTGGAGGAGGCGGGGACGGAATACCATGTCACCCCCTGCCCGGACGGGGATGCCGATGAGGGCGGCGCGGCCCTGATCCTGGAGATCTCCCGGACCGAGGAGGCCGAGACGGCCCGGCGCTTTCTGACGGTCCTTAACCGCTTCGGCATTGGAAAGAACCCGGACGATCTGCCCAAGGCGGAACCGTTGCGCGAGGACCCGTATGGATACTTCCTGAATCTGGCCCAGGACTACGTCCCTAACCTGCCAGACCCCAGCAGCGAGATAAAGGCAAAAACCCTGCGCGGTCAGATCTTCCTCCCCGATTGGCAATACGGCCCCGGTGCTCTCCGAGAACTGGCCGAAATGATGCCCTTCCCGGAGTTTGAACCCCTTTTGGAGGAATGTCTGAATCAAGACCGGCTGACCGGAGCCATTAGGGCAATCAATACGGCGGTAACGGACCTCTACATGCTGTGGGTGGACCCCTATCTGCGGATAAGAAAATAATATGCGTTGGCCACATAACTTGAAAAATCACGGAAGATCCTGTAAAATAGGAATGAATATTTCACCGGCAGGGGAAGGAGGAAAACGCCATGGGAGCGGCCAAAAGGTTCACGCAGAATCCCGGCAACAACGCCATCTGCTACTACCGGTACAGTTCTGGGGCGCAGCGCGACGTCAGCATCGACCAGCAGCGCGAAGCAGCGCATGATTACGCCAAGACCCACGGATACCACATCATCAAGGAGTATGAGGACCACGCCATTTCCGGCACCAGCGAGGACCGTCCACAGTTTCAGCAGATGTTGTATGAAGTGGAAAAGCTGCGCCCGGCCTATCTGATCCTGTGGAAGACGGACCGCCTCTCCCGTGACCGGATCGATTCTGTCCTCGCAAAAAAGCGACTCCGGGAGTGCGGCGTCAAGATCTCCTACGTCGCGGAATCCATCCCGGACGACGATGAAGCCACACAGATCCTGATGGAGAGCATCTACGAAGCTATGGCGGCGTCGTTTATCGTGTCGCACCGGAAGAACGTCATGCGCGGTCTGATCTACAACGCCGAGAACGCCCTGTATAATGGCGTCAAAATGCTGGGCTACAAAGGACAGCCGGACCAGAAGTATGAAATCGACGACGATACGGCCCCTGTTGTGCAGCGTATCTTCCAGGAGTACGCCAAGGGAGTTCCGCCGCGAAAGATTTGCGAGAGCCTGAACGGCGCGGGTCTGCGGACGGTTCGGGGAAACCGGTTTACCGTCAGCTCCCTGCGCAACATCCTAAAGAACCGGGCTTACCTCGGGGAATACAGATATGGAACGGTCGTGATACCGGGCGGGATGCCCCGTCTGATTGACGACGAGGTATTCCTAACGGTACAGGCAAAGCTGAAAGCCAACAGGTACGGCGGCAAGGGCGCGATCAAGAAAATCCACCCGGAAGCCCCGATAGAGGACTACTGGCTGACCGGGAAAACCTTCTGCGGCCTGTGCGGCGGCACTCTGCACGGAATCAGCGGCACCAGCAAAACAGGCAAGTTATATTACTACTACTCCTGCATCAACCACGCGAAGCACACCTGTTCCCTGAAAAACCAGCGCAAAGAGCTCATGGAACAAATCGTCCTGCATGTGCTGTACGACCTGCTCCACGACCCGGTGTATCGTATCATCATTTCTGAGGCCTGCTATGAGTACCACAAGCGTCATAATGACGACAACGGGAGCTATGAGGAATCACTAAAGGCTCGGCTAAAAGAAGTCGATGGGAAGCTCGCAAACATCATCAAAGCGATCGAGAAGGGCATTTTCGGCGATACAATGGCAGAGCAGATGAAGGTCCTGGAAAGTCAGAAAAGCATGTTGAACGACGCGCTCCTGGCGGAACAGAACCGGAGAAAGTTCGATTTGAAGAAAAGCGATGTTCTCCGATTCCTGGACAGCTTTGCCGGCGACCTCGATAATCCCGAAACACGGCAACACCTGTTAGACGGGCTGATCGACAAGATCTATGTCTACCCCGACAAGCTGGTGATGACATTCCATTACTCCAGTGACCGACAGGAACTGCCCTTCGAGGAGATGGAACAGCTGCTTGCAAACAGCAGAACCATAGAATCCATGCTCGGAGAGTATCGGGAAGCGCCAACAGAGACCACCATCAAGATGCGCGAAAGCCTGCTTGGAGAATCGGACAAAAACGAAAAGGGGGATCCTCCCGATTTTTTCCCATGAGGTGTTCGTATAAAAACGAGTCATATGTACCAACGGGGGATCAGGCGAACTCTGCGGCATTTTATCTTTGCAGGCAGTACTTTGTCTTGGTCCTTCCGATTGAATCAAAAGCAGTCTCATTGCGTCATGGTGTTCCAATGAGACTGCTTTTGTTTTTTATATCCTAAAACGTGATTTTCTAACTTTTTCCTGCGAAATCTGTGGGAATATTGTAATATTAATATAGAAGGAGCGGCAAAAATAGGATCAAGATTTTACTGTCTAGGCAGCTTGGCGGGCTACGCTGGACACAAGCCGGCCTCGCGTGCAAGACCGGCATATTCTATCATGCTTGTCCACTTCTTTAGGATACATCCCCAGCGCCCCTTCCATATCCGGTTGCGCGGCCTCGTTCCCTAGGATCGGGAAGCCGGCGTTTGCGCTGAAAATGCCAAAAACTGTTGAAATTTCCGGAAAAGAACAGGGATATTGCAAATGAAACGGGCTAAGATATGGTTGCGGAAAGAAACCGCGAACAAAGCAAAGGAGAGAAACGGTATGAAGAGCAACAGCAATCAGATCAATGTTCCCGAAGCGCGGGAGGCCATGGACAAGTTCAAGATGCAGGCTGCTTCCGAGGTTGGCGTCAACCTGAAGCAGGGCTACAACGGCGACCTG
>CANQKZ010000153.1 GCA_947624585.1 uncultured Oscillospiraceae bacterium
TTTTCGCCGCAGTATCTGCGGCTGATTCCTTATGCCCTTTTTAGGGCTGGCTCGTGGAGAACGATGTTTCAAACTTCTCTTCCGTGTCATCCAATTTCCTTCGTCTCTTTACATATATCAGGCGAAAGACCTCCAGGAGCGCAAAACACAGGATATACGCGCCTGCGGACATGGCGGCGATTTGGGCGGCGGTGTGAAGGCCGATCGGCCTTTTCAGGATGGCAAACGCTCTGACGGCGTTGAAAGCGCCGAGGATCAGGGAGGGTACGGCGCTCGCGAGGGCGTTTGTTTTTGCCGTTGGGGCGGATTTTCTGGTCCACAGGCCGTTTTTCAGGGTGGAGAACGCGACATAGACGCCCGCCGCCAGCAGAGCGGCGATCTCTCCGGCCAGCTCTTTCAGGGTCGTCCCCAGCAGGGCCTGCAGGGCAATCGCGGCGAACAGCACCCAGAACACCAGCCAGAATCCGGCCTCCTCGATTTTCAGCAATTTGTTGTCCTGCATCTCATCCAGCTTATTTTTTGATTTTTTCATTGATTTTCCTCCTCGCCAAACAATTCGTCAAGAGTTTTTCCCAACACTCCGCAAATGGCGCGGCACAGCTTGATCGTGGGGTTGTAATCCCCCTGCTCTATGGCGTTCATGGTCTGCCGGGAGATGCCCACAGCCTCCGCCAGCGCCTTTTGCGTCATGTCCAGCGCGGCTCTCGCCGCTTTGATTTTCACGTTTCTGCCTATCGTAACCACCTCCCCATGCGTATAGTAGCATATGCTTGAATATATGTCAAGTATATACGACATATTTTCGGCTTCTTTTTTTGGAGGCACTTTATTTGGCCCATAAACCGCAGGGCAAAATCCGCGCGGGCGTATTGATTTGCGGGGGGAAATATGCTACAATGTACGTAAATTTGGCGTGGGAGTGACTTTATGGATTTGATCGAGACGGGAAGGATCGTGAACACGCACGGGCTGCGGGGCGAGGTGAAGATCGAGCCCTGGGCGGACTCGGCGGAGGACTTCTGCGCATTCCGGCGGCTTTACGTGGAGGGCGCGGAGCGGAAGGTGGAGCGGGCGCGGGTGCATAAGAATTTTGTCATTGCCAAGCTCTCCGGCGTGGACTCCATCGACGAAGCGGAGCGGCTGCGCAACCGGGTGGTGTCTGTGCCGAGAGAGGACATTGAGCTTGACGAGGGAGAGTTTCTGCTGACGGACCTCATCGGGTGCCGGGCGTTGGATGAGGGTGGCGCGGAGCTGGGGAAGGTGACGGACGTTCTGACGCCTCCCGGCGGCGAGGTGCTGGAGATCCGGGGGGAGCGGGAGATCCTGGTGCCGCTGAACGGCGGGTTTCTGCTGGACGCGGACGTGGAGGCCGGGACGGTGACCGTCCGGCTCATCGAGGGTATGTGATGCGGTACTGGATCGACATTATGACGCTGTTCCCCGACACGGTGGGGGACATGATGAACGAATCCATTCTGGGCCGCGCCCAGGACCGGGGGATCATCCGTGTGGAGACCCACCAGATCCGGGACTACACGAAGAACAAACAGTGCCAGGTGGACGACTACCCCTACGGGGGCGGGCGGGGGTGCGTGATGCAGGCCCAGCCCCTCTACGACTGCTGGCGGTTCATTCGGAAGGCCCACCGGGAGCCGGTACACACGATCTTCCTCTCCCCCTGCGGGAAGACCTTCACCCAGGCCGACGCCCGGAGGCTGGCGACGGAGTACGACAAGCTCATCCTTGTCTGCGGGCACTACGAGGGCATCGACCAGCGGTTCATCGACGAATGCGTGGACGAGGAGATCAGCCTTGGGGACTTCGTGCTCACCGGCGGGGAGATCCCCGCCATGGCGGTGGCGGACGCGGTGTGCCGCCTGGTGCCGGGGGTGCTGCCGGACCCGGAGTGCTTCGAGAACGAGTCCCACTGGGCGGGGCTTTTGGAGTACCCCCAATACTCGAGACCCGAGGTGTGGCGGGGGCGGCGGGTGCCGCCGGTGCTCCTGTCGGGGAACCACGCGCAGATCGCCCGTTGGCGGCGGAAGCAGTCCGTTATCCGGACAAGGCTCCGGCGGCCGGATATGTATGAAAAGCTGACCTTTGAGAACACGAAGCGGGAGCGGAAGCTCCTGGCGGAGATCGAGGAAGAAATAAAAATAATGGAGGAAGATGAAAATGGATCCCAGATTTGAAAAATACGCGAAGCTCCTTATAAAGGCGGGTATCGGCGTCCAGCCGGAGCAGTCGCTGGTGATCAACTGTTCGGCGCAAAATTACGAATTTGCCCGGATGCTGGTAAGCGAGGCTTACAGGGCCGGGGCGCGGGAGGTGTTCATGCGCTGGGGCGACCAGGTCATCGGCCGGGAGCGGTATCTCCACGCGGCGGACGAGGTCTTCGACTCCTTCCGTCCCTGGCAGGCGGATATGCTCAACACGCTGGCACGGGAGGGCGCGGCGTTCCTGTCCGTCATCGGCGGGGACCCGGACGGGATGCGGGGCGTGGACCACTCCCGCATCATGCGGGAGGAGCGGGTCTCCGGCCCGGCCCTGGCGGAGTTCCGGCAGGCGCAAATGTCCGACAAGGTCCAGTGGTGCGTGGCCGCCCTGCCCCACCCGGCCTGGGCCAGGAAGATGTACCCGGATGTGCCGGAGGAGGAGGCGTACAAAAGGCTCACGGAGGCCATCTTCTCCGCCATGCGCATCACGGAGGACAACGACCCGGTGGAGGCTTGGCGGCTCCACGGGGAGGCGCTGAACGAGAGGAAGCGGAAGCTGACGGAGCTGAACTTCAAGTCTCTCCACTATGTAAATTCCCTGGGCACCGATCTGACCGTCGAGCTGCCCGAGGGGCACTACTGGGAGGGCGGCAGTACCGTCATGCCCGGAGGCATCACCTTCAACGCCAATATGCCCACGGAGGAGATCTTCACCGCCCCCAAGCGGGACGGGGTCAACGGGCGGGCGGTGTCCACCAAGCCCTTCGACGTGGGCGGCGAGATCGTCCCCCGGTTCGCTTTCACCTTTGAAAACGGGAAGATCGTCAAGGTGGAGACGGAGGACCCGGAGCACCTGAGACGGCTCCAGGACGCCATCGGCGTGGACGAGGGCGCGTCGTACCTGGGCGAGGTGGCGCTGGTGCCGTTTGACTCCCCCATCTCCAACATGGACGTGCTCTTCTACAACACCCTTTTTGACGAGAACGCCAGCTGCCATCTGGCCTTCGGCGCCAGCTACCCCACCGTCACCGGAGGCGGCGACATGACCCCGGAGGAGCGCGCCGCCGTGGGACTCAACGACTCCATCACCCACGAGGACTTCATGGTGGGATCCAGGGACCTCTCCATCGTGGGCACCACCCACGACGGGCGGGAGATCCCCGTCTTTGTGGACGGGAATTTCGCGCTCTGATCGAATTTGCTGTTATTACTCCGGCGGTCGTTTGATTGCCGGAGTTTAAAATATTCCCTTCGCGGCGGTTATTTTCGCGCCGCTCCGGGGATATTTTTGTATAATTCTCCACGGGAGGTCGTTATGAGGCGCTGCTTTGCGGGGTGGGAGTGGAATATCGAGGGTTTTGGCGCGGCGGACGGGGGGACGCCGCTGATTTTTCTTCTGGCCGGGCAGGAGGAGCTCACCGGCGGGGAATAGCCGGTCTTGTGGGGCTTGTGAAGAGTGAGTTCGACCTGGACCCATTTCAGGAAGCGCTTTTCCTGTTTCTGCGGCAGACGCCGTGACAGGATCAAGGCGCTGTACTGGGAGGGCGACGGGTTCGTCCTGCTGTACAAACGTCTGGAGCAGGGCGTGTACAAGTGGCCGCGGACAGACGCTGAGCTTGAGCAGAAGCTGAACTGGCTGATGGAGCAGCTGCGTCTGGTCCGCCATCGCCAGTTCGGCTCGTCTTCGGAGCATATCTCGGAGGAGGGCATGGAGCAGTTGATACTAATGTTCAATTAAAAGAAGACACCGAGCGGCGAGGATTTTTCGTGTCAAGCGAGGAAGGCGGCGCCGGGAATACTTTATGTATTTCCAAGCCGTATGACGAAGCTTGACGCGAAAAAAAACCGTCGTGAATGTCTCGTTTTGATTGAATATTAGTATTATCTCGTCCATGCTCTGCCTCCGTTCTCTGTGATCCCTTGAGGTTCCGTGGGGTTCCCTGTGTGTCTACGGGACTCCCTGGCTGAGCCATAGAGTCCCGTAGAGCCGTTGGTTTTCCCCGTACATTGTTTCACAGTAGGTAGATGGGGGGTGACGGTTACCAAAAAACGCCCCGGAGCGGAGATGCCCGGGAGAAGCTGCCGACCGCAGTCTCCCGATGGCGCGTCCGTCCGGGGCGCTTGATTTCTTTCAGCCGACCTTCCGTTTCAGCTCGCGGTATTCGCTGCCCAGGGTGTCGATGAGGCTCTTGTTCAGGTCTACCCTCTCCCGGAGCTTGTCCAGCTCCTCCTTGGTGGCCATACGTTCGTAGTGCATATTCAGGTTCTCCAGCGCCAGGTTGATCTTGGGCTCCACCCTGGCCTCAATGTACGCGATGCACCGACGTGTGGACTCGTCCACGATCTCTTCGGCCTTCCGGTCCACGTAGGCTTTCAGCTCCGCTCTGGTTTGGGCGGCGGATTCGTCCACGTAGGCTTTCAGCTCCGCCCTGGTTTGGGCGTTGGACTCGTCTACGTAAGCCTTCAACTCCGCCCTGGTTTGGGCGTTGGACTCGTCTACGTAGGCCTTCAGCTCCGCCCTGGTCTGGGCGGCGGATTCGTCTACGTAGGCTTTCAATTCTGTCTTGATCCCATCGGCCGACGACTTTACGATTTGGGCAATCAGCTCTATGTCCTGCCTGTCCAGCATACGAGTCCCCTCCCCGCGTCTTTTTCTTGCGTCTATTCTACCACACGGTTTTGGAAAAAGCAAGCGCATATTTCAACTCGTTCTCTCCCCTACCGCAGCTCCTCGCGGAGCTTTTCCACGGCCCGCTTCTCCAGGCGCGAGATCTGGACCTGGGAGACGCCCAGGACGCGGGCGGCGTCGGACTGGGTCATGCCCCGGTAGTAGCGAAGGGCGATGACGGTACGCTCCCGGTCGGGAAGACGGGCGATGGCCTCCCGGAGGGCCACGTACTCCAGGAGCTTCTCCTCCTGGCCCGTGTCGGAGAGCATCTGCTCCAGGGTGAAGCCGTCCTCGCCGGTCTCCCGCTGGAGGGACTCGGAAGGGGCTGTGGCGATCTCGCAGGCGGCGATGTCCTCCGGGGAGAGGCCGGTGCGTGCCGAGAGTTCCGACAGGGTGGGTTCCCGGTTCAGCCTCTGCTCCAGCTCCTGGCGGGCGTTCCGCACCGCCTGGGCCCGCTCCTTCAGGCCCCGGCTCACCTTCACCGCCCCGTCGTCCCGGAGGAAGCGGCGGATCTCCCCGGCGATCTTGGGCACGGCGTAGGTGGAGAACTGGGTACCGAAGCCGTCGTCGAAGCCGCGGACCGCCTTGATGAAGCCCACACATCCCAGCTGATAGAGGTCGTCCGGTTCCGCGCCGCGCCCGAAAAAGCGGCGGGCCACGCTCCAGATGAGGCCGGAGTTCTCCCGGACCATGGCGTCCATGGCCTCCCGGTCCCCCTCCCGGGCCGCCCGGAGCAGCTCGCCGGAGGCCGCCGTCATCTGGCCTTTCTCCGCCGCTCCACCCGCTTGCGCATGGTCACCGTGGTGCCCGCGCCCACCCTGGAGCGGACCCGCATGGAGTCGGTGAAGCTCTCCATGATGGTGAAGCCCATGCCGCCCCGGTCGTCGCCGCCGGTGGTGAAGAGGGGCTCCCGGGCCCGCGCCACGTCCTCGATGCCACGGCCGTGGTCCTTTACCTGGATCTCCAGCTCATCCCCCTCCAAGATCCGCAGGCGCAGGATCACCGGGCCCACCGTGTCGGGGTAGGCGTGGACGATGCAGTTGGTCACCGCCTCCGAGACAGCCGTCTTCACGTCCCCCAGCTCCGTCAGCGTCATGTCCAGCTGCGCGGCAAAGCAGGCCACCGCCCCACGGGCGAAGCCCTCGTTGCACGACAGAGACGGAAATTCAAAGCGCACACTGTTCAGTTCATTCATTATGTAAACCCCTTTCTCTCATGCGGATATGTCCACGATCCGGTCGATGCCGGAGGCGTCCAGCACGCGCAGGGGCTGCTGGCCCACGTTCTCCACGGTGAGCCGCCCGCCCAGAGTGTTCATGCGCCGGTGGAGCTTCAGGATCACCGCGATACCCGAAGAGTCCATGAACCGCAGGCCCCCCAGATCCAGCACGCAGTCCCGGGGCATGGCGGCCTCCAGGCAATCCTCCAGCTTTCGGACGAGGGCCTTGGCCTCGTGGTGGTCCAGCTCCCCCGTGAGGGACAGGGTCAGTTTTCCGCCCTCCTGTGCCGTTGTCAGCTTCATTTGCATCACTTCCATAAAAAAATACCCGTGTACGGCCTGTACACGGGTATTATACCAACTATTTGGAAAAAAGATTGTCGAAGGGAGGGGTCAGTTCAATGCTTCCTGGGATTTTTCCAGATTTTCTATGAGCGCCCGGAGCTTTTCCGCCTTTTCCCGCTCGGCCCGGACCACGTTCTCGGGGGCACGGGAGACGAAGTTCTGATTGGACAGCTTCTTCATCTGGCCCTCCAGGAAGCCACGGTTCTTTTTGAGCTCCTTCTCCAGGCGCTCCCGCTCGGCGTCAAGGTCCACCAGCTCCCGGAGGGGCAGGAACACGCGGGCGGAATGGGTGGCCACGGTGACCATGCCCCGGGCCTCCATGTCGCTGTCGCTGCCGGCGTCGCTCATGCCAACCACCTCCACCGAGCTTGCGGAGGCCAGGCGCATGATGTAGGGCGCGCCAGCCCGGAAGGGCTCGGGGGTGAGGGTGGAGACGGTGACCCTGGCCTTCCGGCTGGGGGGCACGTTCATGGCGCTGCGCTTGGAGCGGATGGCGCCCACCGCGTCGATGACCTTCTCGAAGTCCGCCTCCTCGGCGGGGAAAGACAGGTCCTCCCGGTACTCCGGGTAGTCCTCGATGATGAGGGCGCTCTTTTTATGGGGCAGGGCCTGGTAGATCTCCTCGGTGATGAAGGGCATGAAGGGGTGCAGGAGCTTCAGGATGCCGGTGAGCACATAGAGAAGGACACGCTGGGCGTCCTCATCCCCCTCGGCGAGGCGGGGCTTGGACAGCTCGATATACCAGTCGCAGAAGGTGTCCCAGATGAAGTCGTAGATCTTCTGGGCGGCGATGCCCAGTTCGAACCGGTCGAAGTTGTCGTTGACCTCCTTTATGAGGCTGTTGAGTTTGGAGAGCACCCACTTGTCGGGAAGCTCCAGGTTCTTGGGCAGCGCGCTGTCCTCCACCGTCAGGTTCATCATCACGAACCGGCTGGCGTTCCAGATCTTGTTGGCAAAGTTGCGCATGGCCTCGCACCGCTCCACGTAGAAGCGCATATCGTTTCCGGGGCTGTTGCCGGTGATGATGTTGAACCGGAGGGCGTCGGCGCCGAAGCGGTCGATCATCTCGATGGGGTCCACGCCGTTGCCGGCGGATTTGGACATCTTCTTGC
>CANQKZ010000154.1 GCA_947624585.1 uncultured Oscillospiraceae bacterium
GTTGAGGTATTCCACCTCTTTATTTGTCCGCCCGTCGTTCCACAATATAGCGGGTCTGATGACCGAATCGTCCATACCCAAAGCCACCAGTCCGTGCATCTGCCCGCCGAGGCCGATGCCGCGAACCTCGCCCGGGTCCACGGCTTTCACCAGCTCCGGCACGCCCGCCAGCACGGCGGACCACCAGTCCCCGGGGTCCTGCTCGCTCCATCCGGGGTGGGGAAAGGAAAGCGGGTACTCCTTTGTGACCTCATTTGCAACCCGGCCCGCCCCGTCTACCAGAAGGAGCTTCACGGCGGAGGTTCCCAGGTCGATGCCGATGTAATACATTTTCGTACCCCCTTATATTTCCAGTGTCCGCGCGAGAGGCCGCGTACCCGTCAGCTCACAGCTGCGCTCGTCCGGCTGGGTCGTACCGATGTGGAAGGTGAAGCGCCCGGCGGCGGGGACGCGCTCGCCGTCGCCGTTGACCACGGTAATGGCCGTATCGGGGATGGGGATTTCCACTGTTTTACACTCCCCCGCTTTCAAAAACACGCGCCTGAAGGCGCAGAGGGCGGGGTTTCTGGGGGCGAACGCGGAGTCCTCCGCCTTCACGTAGATCTGCACCACGTCGCCGGTGTCCCGGTCTCCCCGGTTCTCCGCCCGGACACGGGCCATGAGGCCGTCCGCGCTTTGCACCAGCTCCGCCTCCGTAACAATCACGTCGCCGTAGGTGAGGCCGAAGCCGAAGGGGTACTGGGCGGGCATTTCCATATATCGGTAGGTCCTGTGCTCCATGGAGTAGTCCTCAAAGTCCGGCAGATCGTCCAGGCTCTCATAAAACGTGACGGGCAGCTTGCCGGAGGGGGACACATCCCCGAAAAGGAGCTCCGCCGCCGCCTTTCCGCCCTCGCTTCCGGGATACCACAGGTCCAGGATGGCGTCGAAATGTTCCCGTGCGTAACTCAAATCGATGTCGCTGCCCGCCATCAGGCACAGGACGGTGGGCTTTCCGGCGCGGGCCACCGCCTCCATCAGCTTCCGCTGGGACTCGGGCAATTGCAGGCTCTCCTTGTCGCCGGAGGCGTAGCTGTTGGAGGCGTCGCCCTCCTCCCCCTCCAGCGTCCAGTCCAGACCCACGCAGAGGATCACGGCGTCCGCGGCCTTTGCCACCGCCTCCGCCTCGGCGTACCGGTCGCCGGGCTGAGAGAGGGGCTCGTAGCGGTCACGGAAGAGATGACAGCCCATGGCCGTCATCACCCGGACGCCGCTGTCATCCAGATAGTCCATGACGCCCTCCTGGACCGTCCAGTAGCGCGAAGCGTAACCGTTGTAATTTCCCACCAGGGCGTTCCGGCTGTCGGCGTTGGGGCCGATGACCGCCAGGGTGCGCAGTTTGGACTTATCGAGGGGCAGGAGGCCGTTATTTTTGAGGAGCACCGCGCCCTCCAGCGCCGCCCGCTTCGAAAGGGCCAGGTGCTCCGGGGCCTCCACCTCCGTGAGGGAAATCCCGTCGTACTCGCTGCCGTCCAAAAGGCCCAGCATATACCGGGTGGTGAAGAGGCGGACAGCGGCCTCGGTGATGGTCGCCTCCGAGACCAGGCCCCGTTCATACGCCTCCAGCATGAAGGCGTATGTGTCGCCGCAGTTTAAGTCGCACCCCCGGTTGACGGCCAGGGCCGCCGCGTCCACCGCGTTTTCCGCCACATTGTGGCCGGTGAAGAAGTCCTTGATGGCCCAGCAGTCGGAGACGAAGTGGCCCTCGAAGCCCCACTGACCGCGAAGCTTCTCCTGCAAATACGGGTGGGCGCAGGCGGGGTCGCCGTTGACCCGGTTGTAGGCGCCCATGACCGCCTCTACGCGCCCCTCCCGGACCAGGGCCTCGAAGGCGGGCAGGTATGTCTCCCCCATGTCCTTTTTGGACACCTCCGCGTTGAACCGGTGCCGCTCCCCCTCGGGTCCCGAGTGGACGGCGAAGTGCTTGGCGCAGGCGGCGGCCCGCAGATGCTCCCCGTCCCCCTGGAGGCCCTTCACGAAAGCCACGCCCAGGCGGCTTGTCAGGTACGGGTCCTCGCCGTATGTCTCGTGGCCCCTGCCCCAGCGGGGGTCCCGGAAGATGTTGACGTTGGGGGACCAGAAGGTCAGCCCCTTGAAGATGTCCCGGTCACCCAGCGCGCTCTGGGCGTTATACTTGGCGCGGCCCTCGGTGGAGATGACCTCCGCCGCGTCATGGACAAGTTCCGGGTCGAAGGCGGCGGCCATGCCGATGGCCTGGGGAAACACCGTGGCCTTCCCGGCCCGGGCCACCCCGTGGAGGGCCTCGTTCCACCAGTTGTAGGCGGGTATGCCGAGCCTGGGAACGGCCGGAGCCTCGTACCGGAGCTGCCCCGCCCGCTCCTCCAGCGTCATTTGGGATACTAAGACCTTTGCCTTTTCTCTCGCTTCCTTGCGTGTCATAGATGGGTACCTCCCGATCAAAAGTTCCTGTAATTTCCGCCCAACGCCAGGAGGGCGAACATATATAAGCAGTTGTCGTAATAGCGCCGGACGCCGCGCCGGAGGGGCGTCCGCCAGAAGTCCCGGATGCACCGGAGGGCAAGGCCGTCCAGGGGCCTGTCCGATGCCAGGGCGCTCTGGGCCAGGGTGGCGGTGATGGCGACGGGGTGAAGGGCCTGGCCCTCAAGCTCCGTGCCGTCCACCAGATAGATCCCCCGTGGATTCCGAGCGGTCTCCAGGAAGAATTTCCGCACCCGCCCGGCGATCTCCACCTGCCAGCGCTCGCCCCGGCGGCGGCCGAACCAGCTGTAGTCCATGGCGATGTTGGCGACGGTCCGGTAGGCGTCGGAGTAATGCCAGTCGTGGCGGCCGAAGACGCTCTGGAGGCCGGTAAAGGGAGTCCCGCCGTAGTCGGCGTACTCGGCGGAAAGGCCGGTGACCGGATGGCAGGCTCTTTGGAGGTATTCCCGGCTTGCCCGCGCGGCCCGGAGCCAGAAGTCCCGGTCACAGGGGTCGGAAAGCTCCGCGAAGAGCTCGTAGAAGTGAGGCAGGTGGTAGGAGGGGTCCGTAAAGTCCAGCTCCGGCACGAAGCGGATGAGGTGGTTTGACCGGTCCCACATATTCCGGCCCCGGCCCGCGTCCTCCTTATGGAGGCAGGTGCGCAGGATGGCGCGGGCCCAGTCGGAGTAGTTGAAGATGCCCGCCCCGTCGCCCCAGCGGCGGGAGGCGAAGAACAGGGCCATAGCGAAGTATTCCTCCCCGTCCGGCGCGGGGCCCCGCGCGTTGGGGACGCCCCGAGGGCTCACGGACCAGGCGAAATAGCCGCTGTTCTCGCCCTCCTCCATGTACATATACGTCATGACCCACCGCCAGAGCCGGTCGAACTCCGGCTTTTTGTCCAGCTGGACGCAGATCATCATGCCGTAGCTCATGCCCTCGGTGCGCACATCCAGATTGCCCGTGTCCAGGATGTACGCCATGTCCGGGCCGGACTCGAAGTAGAACTTTTCGGGGCCGCAGAAGATCTCGCGGAAGCACACATCGGTCCTCCGCTCGATGGCGGAGGGGGAAATTCCGGCCTCACGGAGTATGTTTTCGGTGTGAAGAATTTCCATATTGATACCTTTTATATGTTATATGCAGAAAATGGGCCGCCGCAAAAAGTACGGCGGCCTGATGAGGGAAAATGGAAAGAGGAAAGAAACAATCACTCTTTGACGCTTCCGATGGTCATGCCGGTGACGAAGTAGCGCTGGAGGAAGGGGTACAGGCAGATGATCGGGAGCATGGTGGCCACCGTGGCCGCCGCCCGGACGGTCACGGGGGTGACGGCGGCGACCGCCGTGGTGGAACCGGGGTTGGCGGACCCGCTCTGCTGCATGACGGAGCTGAGAAGCTTCATGAGTTCGTACTGGAGGGTGGTGTACTGGCTCGCCATGCGGTTATAGAGCATGGCGTCGAACCAGGAGTTCCACTGTCCCACCGCCACGAACAGGGCCACCGTGGCGTAGACGGGCTTGCACAGGGGGGAGATGATGCTGACGAAGATCCGGAAGTCCCCCGCGCCGTCGATCTGGGCGGACTCCTCCAGGCCGTCGGGCAGGCCCTCCATGTAGGTGCGCATGACCAGCATATTGAAGGCGCCGATCATGCCGGGGATGATGTAGACCCAGAAGGAGTTGGTGAGTCCCAGGTTCCGGTAGAGGATGAGGGTGGGGATCATGCCGCCGTTGACGTACATGGTGACGACCCAGAAGAGGGAGAGCTGGGAGCGAAAGATGAACCGCTTGCGGCTGACCACGTAGGCCAGAAGGGAGTTTGTGGCAAGGGCCAGGATCGTGCCCAGGACCGTGCGGGCCACGCTGATGTAGGCTCCGGTGATGATATTCTGCTGGTTGAAGACAGTCTTGTAGTTTTGCAGAGTGAACTTCCTGGGTATGAGGTGTATGCCGCCCCGGACGGCGTCGATGCCGTCGTTGAAGCTGAGAGCCACGGTGTTCAGCACCGGGTACAGGGTGACCACCACGAAGGCCGCCAGGAATACGGTGTTGCAGACCACAAAGATCTTGTCCGCCAGGGAGGATTTGGTTTTCCAGACTTTTTTCTTCTTCACTGTCCGCGCCTCCTCAGAAAAGTCTCGAGTCGCCGGTCTTCTTGGCGAACTGGTTGGCGGCGACGATGAGGATGATGGCGACTACGCTCTTGAAGATACCGGCGGCGGTACCTAAGGAGAAGTCGTTCTGGCTGACGCCCCAGGTCAGGGTGTAGATGTCGATGGTTTCGGATACGCTCTTGACGAGGCCGTTGCCCAGGAGGTACTGGACCTCGAAACCGGCGTTCAGGACGTTGCCGATGTTCATAATGAGCAGGATCATGATGGTGGGCCGGATGCCGGGGAGCGTAATATTCTTGATCTTGGCCCAGCGGCCCGCGCCGTCGATGGTGGCGGCCTCATAGAGGCTGGGGTCTATGGAGGTGATGGCCGCCAGATACACGATGGCGTTCCAGCCGGTCTCTTTCCAGACGTTGGCGAAGGCCACAATGGGCCAGAAGTAGCCCTTGTGGGCGAAGAAGTTGATGGGGTTGTCGATGAGGCCCACCTTCACCAGCAGTTCGTTGATGATGCCGGAGGAGGACAGGGCGTCGTGGAGGATGCCGGTGACGATGATCCAGCTCAGAAAGTGGGGCAGGTAGGACACCGTCTGCACGAATTTCTTGCCCATGGCAAGACGGACCTCGTTGAGCAGGATGGCGAAGACGATGGCCATGACGAAGGTGGTCACAAGGTTCAGAACGCCCATGGCCAGGGTGTTGCGGATGACGCGGATGAAGGTGGCGTCGGAGAAGAGGAACTTGAATTTGTCAAGTCCCACCCACTGGGAGCCGAAGAAGCCGTCCCGGGACTTGTAGTTCTGGAAGGCCATGATCCATCCGCCCAGGGGCAGGTAGTAGAAGACGATGCCGTATACGACGAAGCACAGGGTACACACCATCAGGAATTTCTGCCGTTTGATCTCTTTCCAGGAGATTCGCTTTGCTTTCACTGTTTGACCTCCTTGCGGGCACACGGCCCTGTAATCACGCGAGGGGGGAAGTCCCCCTCGCGGCCGGGATCGCTGGGGTATGCGCGCGGGGTCAACCGGCGCGGCGGTCAAGCTCCTGCTGCATCTCGGCGAGGAACGCCTGGGGATCCACGGCGTTGTAGGCCGCCATATACTCCTCCCAGGTCTCCTCGAAGTTGCTCTCCATGACCACTCTGGGCAGCCACTCGTGCTTGACCTCGCCCATCTTGGTCCAGGCCACGCCGCCCGGGGTCTCGGTGGTCATGGCGTTGGAGAAGGAGTACATGGGGAACCAGGGGGCGTTGTGCTCCACCACGGAGCCGATCATGTCGGGATAGCTGTCGGCGCCGTATGCCTGGAAGCACTTGACCAGGGGCTCGGCGAGGCCGGCGAAGAACTCGGAAGCCTGCTCGGTGGGCTGCATGGCGTTCTTGCCGTCCTTGCTGGTGCCCAGCCACTGGGGCATATAGGAGTAGTTGCACATATGGCTGGCCTTATAGGCGGGGTCCGCGGCGCGGGTGCGCATCTCCTCGGTGCGGTAATATAGGCCGTTCTCGTCCACCAGGTAGTCGACGCCCTCCACGCCCCAGAACCGCAGGTCGTGGATCTCCTGGTCCAGGATGTCGTTGAGGAATTTGAAAGCGGCGTCGATGTCCTCGCAGTCGGTGGTGATGGCCACGCCGCTGGAGTTGTTGAGGGTGTCGTCATAGGTGTGCCAGCGGTTCTCCATGCCCTCGTCGATGGTGAGGCCAAGAGGCACGTAGTTGCAGCCCTCCTTGTCCAGGCCCTGCTGCTTGAACACGTCGTTGATGGTGTAGGCGAAATCCCACCACTGGTCGCACATACCGAGAACGGCGCCGGTGGAAAGCTTGGCTATGTACTCATCGTAGGTCTGGGTGGCGAACTCAATGTCGATGTTGCCCGCCTGATACTCCTCGTTGAGCTTCTGGAAATACCGCTTGGCGGTGGGGGTGGTGTTGTAGTCCACGATGGTGGGGGTGCCGGAGGAGGTGTCCACGATGACGGAGCCGTCGTTGGGGTAGCCGTCCAGGAACTCGGGGGCGTTCTCGATGCAGAAGTACTTCCAGTCCTCGCAGAGCATGGTGTAGGGGATGGTCTTGGCGCCGTTGGAGGTGGTGGGATGCTCGGCGGCGTAGCGGGTCAGCACGTCGAAGTACTCATCCAGGGTGTGGATCTCGGGGTAACCGGCCCACTCCAGGACCTTCACCTGGATCCAGAACGCCTCGTCGTTGTGGGTGGTGGCGCGGTTCTCGCCGTAGGTGTTCTGGAACACGTTGGCCCAGTAGATCTTGCCGTCGGCCTGGCGGAAGGAGTCCCACTCCTCGTCGGTGTACATCTCCTTCAGGTTGGGATACTTGTCAAGGTAGTCGTCCCAGGCCACCAGGACGCCCTCGTTGTAGAGGGCCATCATGCCGTCGCCGCCGTCGATGAAGTCGGGGTAGCTGTCGCTGGCGATGATGGAGCCCACGGCCTCGGCCGCTGTCTGCCCGGTGAGCCAGGTCTCCTTGACCTTGACGCCGGTCTTCTCCGCGATCAGGTTCATGATCTCGTTGTCGTCGTTGATCTCGGAACCGGCCATGGCAATGAACATGGTGAAGTTCTTGATGCCGTCCTCGTCGCTGCCCCCGCCGCATCCGGCCAGGGCCACGACCATGACCACCAGCAGAACGGCGGTCACGAGGCGCTGAAGCTTCCTGTTTTTCATAATATTCCTCCTGTTTTTTTATTTGCCCCTCCGGGGCCTTGTCGGTTTTATTATAGTCGTTCACAATTTGTTAAACAACCGGTGAATTCTATAAAAAATCCCGAAATTTTCTACAACCTGCCAAACCTCTCCCCCCTCGCCGGGGGGGAGGGTGTTGAATCTGCCAAGTCAGCAAAAAATGGGGCTGTGAAAAAACACGCCACCCCAGGCTTGGATATTCACAGCCCCGTATTTTTGTGGAAAAAACCACATTTTTC
>CANQKZ010000155.1 GCA_947624585.1 uncultured Oscillospiraceae bacterium
GGTAGATGGGCACCGCCCGGGAATCGGTGGCGGGGTCGGCCTGCTCCTGGCCCACGTGGAGCTGAAGGGTCTCGAATCTGTAATTGGACATGATGTGTACCTCCATAACATTATAATGTATTTGATCTGTTCTGTTTTTTGATGCTCACAGATCGGTACACATTCGTCCGCAGCGGAAGTTCGCCCGCAGCTGGGGCTCAAGCCAGAAGGTCATATCGTTCATCTCCGGGGTAATTTCCTATTTCTCTAATAGGTTAATGTGATTATATCCTTCTTCACGCCGTTTGTCAAGGGGGAATTCAAAATTTGTCCGGTGTGTTGACAGGGAGGGGGTGCGTCCTGTATACTGTTGGTAAATCCAACCGAAAAGAGGGATAAAATGGTTACGCCTTCCGAAAAACGATATGAAACCATGGTCTACAACCGGGTGGGGGACAGCGGACTGCGGCTTCCCGCCGTGTCTCTGGGGCTGTGGCACAACTTCGGCGACACCGCCGTTTACGACAATATGCGCGCGCTCATCTTCACCGCCTTTGACAGCGGCATCACCCACTTCGACCTTGCCAACAACTACGGCCCCGCCCCCGGCGCGGCGGAGAGGAACTTCGGGCGCATCCTCCGGGAGGACCTGGCGGCCCACCGGGACGAGCTGATCGTCTCCACCAAGGCCGGGTACGATATGTGGGACGGCCCCTACGGCCGGGGCGGCAGCCGGAAATATATGCTGGCCAGCCTCGACCAGAGCCTGAAGCGCCTGGGGCTGGAGTACGTGGACATCTTCTACCACCACTGCCCGGACCGGGAGACGCCGCTGGAGGAGACCATGGGCGCTCTGGCCCAGGCCGTCCGGTCCGGCAAGGCGCTGTACGCCGGGATCAGCAACTACGACGGCGAGGGACTGGAGCGGGCCGCCGCGCTCCTCCGGGAGATGGGCGTACCCTTCATCATCAACCAGAACAGATACTCCATCCTCAACCGCACCGTGGAGCGCAACGGGCTGAAGGACACAGCGGTGCGGCTCCGCAAGGGCATCATCGCTTTCTGTCCCTTAGAGCAGGGGCTCCTGACGGACCGGTACCTCCACGGCATCCCCGCCGACAGCCGCGTCCGCACCGACGGGCGGTTCCTCAACGAGCGGGCCGTCACCGAGGAGAAGCTTGCGAAGATCCGCGCCCTCAACGACATCGCCGCCCGCCGGGGGCAGACTCTGGCGCAGATGGCCCTCTCCTGGATCCTCCGGGACGGCGCCGTCACCTCCGTCCTCATCGGCGCCTCCAAGCCCACCCAGATCCTGGACAACGTCCTGGCGGCGCGGAATACCGCCTTCTCCCCCGAGGAGCTCCGGGAGATCGACAGCGCCAGCCTTTGAAAAAAACGCGGCGGCCCTATTGACAGGCAAGTTGGAATGTGTTACACTAAATCATAATCAATGACCGACATAAGTCGGGAGGACCGGCACAAGCCGGCGGACCAGCTTTTCCGCGCAAAACCGTGGCATCACAGGGTGCCGGTGACCCCCCAAGGGGGTGACCGGTGCCTTTTTTCGGTCCTCCCGGCGAAATACGGGCAAAAATCAAGGAACGGAGCGGCTTCTTATGACGGTGCTTGTGATAGACGGACAGGGCGGAAAGCTGGGAAGGACTCTGGTGGAGGCTGTGAAGCGGGCCTTCCCGGAGGTATTTGTGTGGGCCGTGGGCACCAACTCCCAGGCATCCGCCGCCATGCTCAAGGGCGGCGCGGACCGGGTGGCTACGGGCGAGAATCCGGTACTGGTGGCCTGCCGCAGGGCGGACATCATCGCCGGGCCCATCGGCATCGCCATGGCCGACGCGCTGATGGGGGAGATCTCCCCCGCTATGGCAAACGCCGTGGCCTCCAGCGCCGCCCAGCGGGTACTCATCCCCATGAACCTGTGCGACACCTACGTGGCCGGTGTGTCCGGGACCTCCGGGGAGATCCTGGAGGACGCCATGCGCCGGGTCGCGTCCCTGATCGCGTCGCTTCAACATTATGCTAATATTCAATCAAAATAAGACATTCTCGACGGTCTTTTTAGCATCATACATCGTCAGCCGTCTTGGAAATACATACAGTATTCCCTGCGACGTCTTCCTTGTCTGACGCTAAAAATCTTCGCCGCTTGGTGTCTTCTTTTAATTGGATATTAGTATTAATCTCTATTTAGGAGGAATTGAATTTGTCCGCAAAAGTCGAAGCCCGTCCCCGCCCCGCGTCGTCTCTTGCCGTCCGGCGGCTTGTGTTCTCCGCCATGTTCCTGGCGCTCTGCCTTCTTCTGCCCTATCTCACCGGGCAGATCCCCCAGATCGGCGCGGCCCTGAGCCCCATGCACATCCCCGTGCTTCTGTGCGGGTTCGTCTGCGGCTGGCCCTGGGGCCTGGCCGTGGGCGCCATCGCGCCCCTGCTGCGGCACGTGGTCACGGGCGGTATGCCGCCGCTGACCACCGCCATACCCATGACCTTCGAGCTGGCCTGCTACGGCGCTGTTTCCGGCCTTATGTACAAGGTGCTGCCAAAGAAGAAGTGGGCCATATACGTCTCTCTGGTGACGGCCATGATCGCCGGGCGTCTCGTCTGGGGCGCGGCCCGCTTCGTGATGGCGGGCTTGCAGGACACCTCCTTCCCCCTCTCCGCCTTCTGGGCCGGAGCGGTGGTCGACGCGGTGCCCGGCATCATCCTACACATCGTCCTGATCCCCGTCCTGGTGATGGCCATGGAGAAAGCGGGACTGACCCTCAAAAACTGATTTTCAAAGCCCGACCCCATCCCAACCGCCGGGGGAATCCCCTCCTTCCCGGCAGGCTCATCCCGCCGCCGGAGGCGGACGCTCCACAAGGACGTCCGTCCCCGGCGGTTTTCGCGCGGGATCCTTTTTCAATATTTCAATAAATGACAAAATTCCGCAACGTGTACTTCCAAAACGGGAGAGAACGTGCTATAATGGGGGATCGAAAGGGGTAAGCATATTATGGGACTTTTTCTAACATTGGCGTTTCTCTTCTTCATCGGCTCCGTTTTCGGCTGGGTGCTGGAGCTGTTCTTCCGGCGCTTCTTCTCCAAGGCAAACCCGGAGCGCAAGTGGATCAACCCCGGCTTCTGCACCGGGCCCTACGTGCCGCTCTACGGCATGGGGCTGTGCCTGCTGTTCCTGATTGCGTCGCTGGAGAACACCACCTGGATCGAGAGCCGTTTCTGGGAGAAGACGGCGCTCTTCACCTTCATGGCCGTATGCATGACGGCCATTGAGTACATCGCGGGCATCCTCAGCATCAAGATCGCCAAGGTGCGGCTCTGGGACTACTCCGACGAGTGGGGCAACATCCAGGGCATCATCTGCCCGCTCTTCTCCCTGGCCTGGGCCGTACTGGGCGCGGTGTACTACTTCCTGATCCACCCCCGCATCCTGGGGGCGCTCAAGTGGCTCTCCGAGAACCTGGCCTTCTCCTTCGTCATCGGTATGTTCTACGGCGTGTTCATCATCGACATGGCCAATTCCCTCCAGCTGATGGCGAGGCTCAAGAAATTCGCCGAGGAAAACGACGTGGTCATCCGCTACGAGAACCTGAAAGCACACATCCGCTCCGTCCAGGATCGGAACGCCCAGGGGCACCACTTCTTCCGGCCCTTCAGCTCCGACATCTCCGTCGCCGACCACCTGCGGACCCGCCTGCGGGAGGCCCGCGCCGAGGCAAAGGAGAAGGGGGACCTGGTGTTCAGCGAGCTGGGCCGGAGAGTGGGCCGCGGAAACGGCAAAAAGTGATTTTTTCAAAAAACCGCCCTTTCTTCCCGCCGGAAAACCGGCGGGAAGTCCCTTTTTGGGGGCGTGGTGACCGGAAAAGGCGGAAAAATCGCGTTCCGGGCCAAAAACTCATCAAATTTCTGTTGACAACCGCGCCAATTATAAGGTAAAATAGAATTCCTGTGGAAACCCGCAGAGATTTGCTACTGCTTCAGGCGTCGCGCCTGATGTCGAGTATAAACCAATCTATTTTATTGGAGGTGTAACCTGCATGAAGAGAACCTATCAGCCCAAGAAGCTTCACCGCTCCAAGGAGCACGGCTTCCGCAAAAGAATGGCGACCGCCAACGGCCGCAAGGTTTTGGCCCGCCGCCGCGCCAAGGGTCGTGAGAGACTGACCCACTGATGAAGGGCACGGGTGCGGTATCTTCCGATAACAGGTTTTTAAGGGCGGGGCATCTCGCCCTTAGGCGTGTTTATCGAGGCTGTCAAGGCTGGTGAAAAAATGGAATTTTCCGTATCGCTGAAGGAGAATTTTGAGTTCCGCCGTCTCTATGCCAAAGGCAGGAGCGCGGTGGGGCCCAACATCGTCCTGTACGCCCGTCTCCGTCACCGGGACCAGAACCGGGTGGGCATCACCGTCAGCGCAAAGCTTGCGAAAGCCGTGCGCCGCAACAAGGTCCGCCGCAGGCTCCGGGAGATCTACCGGCTCAACGAGCCGAAGCTCCGGCGGGGCGCGGATCTGGTGATCGTGGTGCGCGGGCGCGGCGTGACCGCCCCCTACCGTGTGCTGGAGCGGGAATTTCTGGAGCTGGCGGGAAGGCTGGAGCTGCTGCGATGAAGAGGGTCCTTCTCTTTCTCATCCGGCTCTACCGGAAGGGGATCTCCCCCGCCCGGCCCCCCTGCTGCCGGTTCATCCCCACCTGCTCGGCCTACGCCCTGGAGGCCGTGGAGAAATACGGCGCCCTGAAGGGCGGGTGGCTGGCCTTTCGGAGGATACTGCGTTGCAATCCCTTCAACAAATCGGGTCCCTACGACCCGGTACCCTGACCCCGCGCATGATCTACAACCGATCGGAGTGAACAAATGTTAGACACAATCGCCAGACCCTTCGGTCTACTTCTGATGTTCCTCTACAACATCACACACAACTACCTCTTCGCCATCGTGCTCTTCACCGTCATCGTGAAGCTGATCCTGATGCCCTTCCAGATGAAGAGCAAGAAGGGCATGATGAACCAGCAGCTTCTGAACCCCGAGATCCAGGAGATCCAGAAGAAGCACGCGGCCAACCAGCAGAAGATGAACGAGGAGATGCAGAGGGTCTACCGGGAGGCGGGCGTCAGCCCCATGTCCGGGTGCCTCTGGTCGCTGCTCCCGTTCCCGATCCTGATCGCCCTCTACCAGGCCATCCGCAAGCCCATCACCGTGATGATGGGCGTCCCCAAGGCGCTTTTGGAGGTGTCCGGCGCCGGCGCCAACGCGACGGCGGTGGGCTCCATCGCCAAGAAGCTTTCGGAGCTGGGCTTTGACATCTCCCAGCTGGCGTCCTCCCAGATCGGCGCCACCAAGTTCATAAACGACCACTTCGCGGATTTCGCGGGCCTCTCCGACAGGCTCAAGCCCATGGACTTCAACGTCTTCGGGCTGGACCTGTCCGCCGTGCCCAACTTCCGCATCTGGACCTTCGATTTCTCCTCCTTTGACGCCCTGTGGCCCATGCTGGGGCTCTTCATGATCCCCATCATCACCGCCTTCTTCCAGTGGCTGTCCACCAAGATCGCCACAAAGCTCCAGAAGGAGATGCCCGGCGCCAACGTGGAGCAGATTGAGAAGACCAACAACTCCATGATGATGCTCCTGATGGGGCCCGTCATGTCCCTGTGGTTCGCCTTCGTGCTGCCCGCCGCCATGGGCGTGTACTGGATGGTCAACGCGCTGTTCAGTATGCTGGTTGACGTGTTCCTGACCAAGTTCTATTCCAAGACCATGCTGGCTGAGTTTGCCGAGAAGGAGGCCGCCCGCAAGGCCCGGGAGGCGGAGCTGGAGGCCAAGCGCGCCGAGGCGGAGCGCCGCCGCGCCGAGAACGCCGAGCTTCAGACGGACAACACCTCCAGGAAAAAGCAGCAGCAGAAAAAGAAGCAGGAGGCCCTGGACAGGGCCCTGGAATACCAGCGGGCACAGAACCCCGATCAGGGAGAGAAGTACAACCCCAGCAAGGTGGGGAACCGCCCCTACGCCCGGGGCCGCAGCTACAACCCCGACAGGTATTCCTTCAACGGTATGGACGGCTCCACGGCCGACACCTCCTCCATCGACGAGGAGATCGACGAGGCCATGGAGGCAAAGCTTCAACGGGCCGCCCTAGCCGATTTAAAGACCGACACACCAGACGAGACCGCCGACGGCGGCGTCGAATAAGGAGAAGACATCTATGATAAAATCAATTGTGGCGACCGGCCGCACGGAGGACGACGCCATTGCCAACGCCCTGCGGCAGCTCGGAAAGAGCCGTGACGATGTCTCCGTCATGGTCCTTGAGCGGGCCAAGTCCGGCTTTTTCGGCTTTGGCGCCTCCCCGGCCAAGATAAAGGTCACCTGGGAGGAGCCGGACCCCGAGCCTGTGGCGCCCCCCAAGCCCGTGACGCCCCCCAGACCGGCGGCGCCCCCCAAACCCGCGACGCCTCCCAGGCCCGCGACGCCTCCCAGGCCCGAAGAACCCCCCAAACCGGCCCCCAGGCCCGCCCCCGCCGCGAAACCCGCCGCTCCCAAGCCCGCGCCGGAGCATGAGCGCAAGCCCGCCGTCCCCGCGACGGAAGAGGACGTGGACAAGGTGAAGACCTTCCTCTCCGGCCTCTTCGAGCGCATGGGCGTGGAGGCCCAGGCCGACGCGACCGTTGATCCCGAGACCGGCACCGTCTGCGTGGAGCTCAGCGGCGAGCGCGTGGGCGCCCTCATCGGCCGCCGGGGTGAGACGCTGGACGCCATCCAGCACCTGACGAATTACGTAATAAACTCCGGTTCCGACGAGCGCACCCGCGTCAACATCGACGCGGAAAACTACCGGGCCAAGAGGGCCGACGCCCTGACGGGCCTCGCCCAGAAGACAGCCGCCCGAGTGGTCCGCTACCGCCGGAACCAGACTCTGGAGCCCATGAACGCCTATGAGCGCCATGTGATCCACACCGCGCTTCAGGACTACCCCGGCGTCACCACATATTCCACCGGGACCGAGCCCAACAGGCGCGTGGTGGTGGCCTTCGACTCCGCCTCCGCCCCCAGGGACTCCTACCAGCCCCGCCGGGATGAGCGTCCCCGCCGAGACGACCGCCGCGACAGCCGCCCCCCGCGCCGTGACCGCTCCGGGTACTCCTCCCGCCCCTCCTACCCGTCCGCCCAACCCCCGGCCCCCGAGAAGCCCCCCGTGGACAAGACGGTGAAGGAGTGGAGCTGATACTCCGCGCCGGAAGAAGCCCGATTTCAATTTGATTTGGAGGAATATATATGTTTGAAGAAATCCGCGACATCATGGTCAGCACGCTGGATGTGGATGAGGACAAGATCTCCCCGTCCACCAACCTCCGCACCGATCTGGACATCGACTCCCTGGACCTGGTGGAGTTCGTCTCCGAGGTGGAGGACCACTTCGGCATCATGATCCCCCAGGA
>CANQKZ010000156.1 GCA_947624585.1 uncultured Oscillospiraceae bacterium
AATATGGCGGAAAATATGCCGCCAAGATCGGTGCAGTGACTTATTCAGAGGTTCCTTAGTATAAGACGATCACTTTGCCGCTCCGCGTTCTTGCGTTTGTGCAATTTCGCGGGGCGGCGGTTTAGTTTTTCTTGCGCTCCTGCCGGATTATTCGGTCTATAGCCAGAAGATTTATCGACCCATGATATTGAAATTCAAAAAACGGCATGATATAGTAAACGGTGATATTGAATCAAAACCCACGGGAGGGGCGGCGCCTTTTCTGTGGGGACGCGGAAGAGCGAGGGGGCGATGGGATGAGTACCGGGACGGTGGTGAGGAAGGCGTTTGTGAAAAGTCTTCCGGTGATGGCGGCGTATGTGATCCTGGGGATGGGATTCGGGATTTTGATGGACGACCGGGGGTTTTCGCCCTGGTGGTCGGTGCTGTGCAGTGTGGTCATCTTCGCCGGGGCAATGCAGTATCTGACGGCGGACCTACTGGCGGCGGCGGTGTCGCCGGTGTACGCGGCGCTGATGACCCTGGCGGTGAACGCCCGGCATCTTTTTTACGGAATCTCCATGATCGGGAAGTACCGGGGGATGGGGAAGCTGAAGCCCTACATCGTCTTCGGGCTCACCGATGAGACGTATTCGCTCCTGTGCGACGGGGACTGGCCCGGGGAGGGGCGGCAGAGGGAGCTATACTGCTTTCTGGTGACGCTCTTCAACCAGTGCTACTGGGTCGCCGGGTGTACCGCCGGGGCGGTGCTGGGAGAGCTTCTGGACTTCAACTCCCGGGGCATCGACTTTTCCATGACGGCGCTCTTCGTGACGGTGTTTGTGGACCAGTGGATGGCGGGGAAGGAGCGGCGGCCAGCGCTGGTTGGCATCGGGTCGGCGACGGTGTGCCTCCTCCTTTTCGGGGAGAGCGGCTTCCTCATCCCGGCCATGGTGCTGATCTCCCTTCTGCTCTCCACCTCCTACAGGAAGGGGGCGCGGAGCGATGGGTAACGGGCACACGCTTTTGCTGATCCTTGTCATCGCCGCGTTCACGGCGCTTCTGCGGGCATTGCCGTTTCTCGTGTTCAACGGGAAGCGGGAGCCGCCGGGGTACGTGATGTTCCTGGGGGACAGGTTGCCCGCCGCCATCATCGGGATGCTCATCGTCTACTGTCTGCGGGACATGAGTTTCGGGGCGGTGTCGGAGTGGCTCCCGGCGCTTCTGGGCGTGGCGGTCACGGCGGGGCTCCATATCTGGAGGCGGAACACACTGCTTTCCATCATCGGCGGGACGGGGGTGTATATGCTCCTGGTGCAGGCGGTGTTTGCGTAAAGTCGGTGTTTGGAAGGAACGGACGGCGGGGTGTGCGATCCCGGACATACACGGGGCACCCGCGCCCGGACACCGGCTGGGAATTTTATTCGAAGGCGGGGACGAAAATGACACGGTTTGATTTTGACTTTTGGAACGGATATATGCTGGATTCCCTCTCGGACGGCTCCCACGACCGGGAGCACGTGCGGCGAGTGCTGTACAACGCGCTGGAGATCGCGAAGGGCGAGGCGGGCGCGGATATGGATGTGCTGGTGTGCGCCTGTCTTCTCCACGACATCGGAAGGCCGGAGCAGTTCGCGGACCCCGCCCTCTGCCACGCCCGGGTGGGGGCGGAGAAAGCGGAGCGTTTTTTGGCGGAGCACGGATATTCGCCGGAGTTTGCCCGGCGGGTGGCGGATGCCATACGGACCCACCGGTACCGGAGGGGAGAGCCGCCGGAGAGTGTGGAGGCGAGGATCCTTTTTGACGCGGACAAGCTGGACGCCTGCGGCGCCATGGGCATCGCCAGGACCTTCCTCTACAAGGGCGGGGTGGGGGACCCCATCTACACCCTGGGGGAGAACGGTATGCCCTCCGACGGGTCGGACGGGGCGAAGGTTTCCTTTTTCCAGGAGTATAAATTCAAATTGGAAAAGCTCTATGACCGCTTTTACACAGTCCGGGGCCGGGAGCTGGCGCTGGAGCGGCGGCAGGCGGCGGAGGATTTCTATCGGGCGCTTTTGGCGGAATCCCGTCGGCCCTATCTCGCGGGCCGGGAGGAGCTGGAGAAGCTTTTGAAGGAGGAGTGAGAATGGGCGGGAAACTCGGCGCGGAGGAGCGGATGAGGCTTCTCTGCGAAAAATCGTTGCCCTTCGCGGCGAAGATGCTGGACGGAGCCGGGGAGGCGCCCTGGAGGAATTTTGCCACGCTGAGCATCCCGGAGAACGACCGGGTGAAGGGCCTGCTGGAGGTGGGAGTCACCCGGGAGCGGTGGTACGTGCTGGCCGGGGCCCTGCCCGTGGGGTCGGACAGGCTGGTGTCGCGGTACTTGAAGTTTGGGACAAAGGATGAGATCCGGGCGTACATGGAGGGGCCCCGGGCGCCGGGGGACCTGGAGACGGCGCTGCGGGAGCTTATCCGGGAGGCGGAGAGATGACGAACAAGGAGATTTTGGAGATCGCCCTGCGGCAGTCGGCCATTGACTGCGCCTGTGAGCCGGAGGACTTTTTGAAGGACGAAAACACCCTGACCCTGTCCCGGGCGACGCCATACGCGCGGCGGTATCTGCAGCTTCCCCATATGTGCAATTTTGTCTCATACGGCCGGGGCATCGTGGCAACGGCGGGGGAGGAATATCAGGAGTCGGCGGAGCGGTGCCTGGCGCTTTTGGGGGACGATCCTCCCTACAGACTCTTTGAGACGCCGAATTTACAGAAGGTGGAGGAGATCTTCGCGCCCCTGGATGGGACGGTGCGGTACATGGCGGAATACTTTCTGCCGGACACGGACGCGCTCAGTGAGAGGGAGTGTCCGCTGGAGCTGAAGATCCTGGAGCCGCCGGCGATGGATCCCTATTACAGCACGCCGGAGTTCAAAAATGCCCTGAGTCAAATTAAGATGCTGGACGTGATGGGGGCGGGGGCCTTCGACGGGGGGAGGCTGGTGGGTCTTGCGGCTTGCTCCGCCGACTGCGAGACCATGTGGCAGATCGGCGTCGACGTCCTGCCGGAGTACCGGCGGCGGGGGATCGCCTCGGCGCTGACCTCCCGGCTGGCGGCGGAGATCTTGAAACGCGGGAGGGTCCCCTTCTACTGCGCGGCCTGGTCCAATGTGGCCTCTGTGCGCAACGCCGTACGGAGCGGTTTCCGGCCCGCGTGGGTGGAGCTGGCGCTGAAGCGGCGGCCGCCGGGTGAGCATGAATTTGACAATATCATCTTTCCGGAGTGGGATTGAACCTCAAGGGCGCACCGCCTGAAAATGATACGAATACTCAGTTAAAACGAGACACCGAGCTGTTCCGCTTGATAGGGAAAGAAAGTGAACCGGGGGTAAGGCGGTATGGCAAGCTGAAAAGATGTAGTTGGGATTCCGACTACGTCTTTTCAGTTTTTTGTATCTGTGAGGAATTATGCATTATTATCTCTATTATCTCTGACCTTCGGTTCCGTGGGGCGATGCACATTTATGGGATGCGAAGCGATTCTCCCTTTTGACGGCCGTATTTCTCTCGACTTTTCTATCTCTCTGCGGTATTGTGTGTTGCCCAAGGGAGGACTAAAAATGGACAGCATCATAAGCGAACTCTACTACGGCAACATTTGTCCTGTCGAGCAGATGGGCAGGCTTACCCCGGAGGTAAAGGATATACTGAAGCGGCTTCATGAAAACGAGGACAAGCTTGAGGAAAGCCTGAACGAGCGTGAGAAGATCCTGCTCCGCGCTATTCAGGATGACCGGCTTGAGGCTGCTTGTATCATTCATGAAAAACGCTTCCGTGAAGCCTTCACGCTGGGGGCGAGACTGATGGCCGAGATGCTCACGGGCAGTTTACCCATATCATAAAGACTTTGCAAGGTAATCACGCGGTTTCCGCATTCAAGGTCAGTGCCGGTAGACGCCGGGAAATTGAGGCCGATGCTCCGGCTGACGCCCCGGCTTTACAGGGAAAGCCGTTTTGAAACATCCGCTCAAAGCTATCGACCCGGACTATGCTGTGACCAGGCAGCAGTCATTGGAGCAACGGGGGCAACGATTGTACCGGGGGCAACGATCAGTATCCTGTCTGGCTCCGCATCGATCGTTTCGCCCCGAAAACAGATGGGACAGGAGCTGACTTCCAAGAATGTTAATGTCCGTTGCGGCGGCAAATGACGGGATGCCCTCCGGCGTCAAACGTGTCTGACGGTTATGGCTTTCTGCCATTAAAGTGATTACTCGGTCTGCTCCCGGACGTTTAAGACTCTCAATTTTACTTCGTTCGCTTGAGCGCAAAGCGCAGCCGAAATAAAATCAAGCCGTCCGATACTTCTCAGCCTGCTTATTAAACATCTCCGCGTATTTGCCGTTCATCTTCATAAGCGCGTCGTGAGATCCCTCCTCTATGATCTCACCATTCTCCAGCATGAATATCCTGTCAGCCATACAGGTGGTCGAAAGGCGGTGAGATATGAAGATTACCGTCTTTTTCTCCGACAAACGCAGCATGGCTTCATTTAATTTATACTCGCTTATCGGATCGAGGGCGGACGAGGGTTCATCGAGGATCACATAATGACAGTCACGGCTGAAAATTCTGGCGATTGCAATTTTCTGTTCCTCGCCGCCGGACAGATTCACGCCGTCCTCGCTGAACTCGCGCGTGATCTGCGTATCGATGCCATCCCGTAGCGCAGCGAGCCTTTCGGTAAAGCCGCTTTCGTCAAGGCTTTTTACAATGCGTTCTCTCGCGTCGTCATTTACAAATCCCATTTCAACGTTTTCACCGATCGTTCCGGCAAATATCTTGTAATCCTGAAATACCGAGCCGAATCTTGCGCGGTATTTATCCGTTTCAAATCCCCTTATGTTTTTACCGCCCAATAAGATTTCTCCCTCGGTCACATCGTAGAGCCGTAAAAGCAGCTTCGCAAGTGTGGACTTGCCCGCGCCGTTATAGCCCACGATCGCGATTTTTTCATACGGCTTTAAGGTGATGCTGATGTTTTTCAGACTGTACCTTTCCTCGCCGGGATATTTAAACGACACGTTTTTAAGCGTCAGCTCCGATATTTCCTCAGGAGGATCTTCGCCCGGCTGTTTTTCAATCTTCGGGCGATATTCCAGAAACTTACGGAAATTATCAACATATAACGCCTGCTTCGACATTTTAATGCACGCGTCTATTCCCTGCCTCATTACCCTTGTGAAATGATCCATGGCCGAGATAAGTCCGGCAAGGTCGCCAAAGCCGAGCATATGTGTTACAAGCATCTGCCGGCACAGATAGAGATACATCGCAAAATCAAGAAGTCCCCCGGATATAAGCTCGCCGATGACCGAAAGCATGACCAATACCTTTCCGTCTCTATTCCATACATCCTTTATGCGCTCCATTGTGCCGCGCAGCCGTGAAAACAGCGTCTTATGGATATCCGAAAGACGTATTTCCTTCGCATAGTCCGCAAGGTAAAATACGCGTGCCATATAATCGCGCTCGCGTTCCAGCGGCTTTATCTCCAAGTCCATTTTATAACGCTTTTTTATACTGAGATGGCTCACGATCATTCTTACCGTTATTGCGATGACCGCGAAGATGAAAAGCGTCCTGTCCGTCAGCGCCATAAACCCGCCGACAAAAGCCGCTTCCGAGACTCTCGACACAATTGCCGTCCATGTGCCGTACATATCCCAGAGCTTCTCGTCCGACTGAGTTGCCGCCCATACAAAGTCGGTGTAGAATTCAGGCGTTTCGTAGTATTCCAGATCCATCGTGTGGGCGTGTTCAAAGATCATCCTCTGCATTCCCGCGCGCACCTTCACCTTAGCCACCGCTCCGAGATATTCCGTAAAATACGCGCTGAGCACGTGCCGAAGGATGATCACCGCGCTTACGAACGCTATGAATATGGCAAGCTCCTTAAAGCTTTTACCGCCGGTCAGCCCGTTCAATATATGTTGCAGCGCAATAGGCCCCGCAAGCGTGTCCTGGAACGAAACCAGCACACACAACAGCAGGTTTCCGATAAGATACGCCGGGGCAAATCGGAAAAACAGCTTTGCCATCATCCAGTGGTTCGCGATGGTATGAGTGAATTTTTTCATTCGCTCTCCACCTCCTATTCCCGATACTTCTCCGCCTGCATCATAAACATCCCGGCATATTTGCCGCCCAGCTTCATCAGCTCCTCGTGCGAGCCTTCCTCAACGATCTCCCCCTGTTCAAGCAGATAGATCTTATCCGCCATGACCGCCGAGGACAGCCGGTGCGAAATAAAAATGACAGTCTTGTCCGCGCAGGCGGTCATCATATTGTTGAACATCTCGTATTCGCTTATGGGGTCAAGCGCGGACGATGGTTCGTCGAGGATCGCGATGGACGACTCACGGGCAAACACCCGCGCCACTGCGAGCTTCTGAAGCTCGCCGCCCGACAAAAGCGCGCCGTTGTCGTCAAATTCCTTTGTGAGCTGTGTTTCCATGCCGTTTGGCAGTGTCCCTATTTTATCCCACAGTCCGCTTTCCTGTACCGCGATCTCCGCGCGTTTTCTGTCGTGCCCGTCAACGGGCGGACGAAGCAAGACGTTTTCCGTTACAGTCGTCGCGAAGATTTTAAAATCCTGGAATATGGTTCCGAACCTGCGCCGGTACTCCGACAGCTTGTACTCTTTTATGTTTGTGCCGTCAAGAAGTATTTCGCCCTCCGTAACATCGTAAAGCCGCATCAGCAGTTTTACAAGCGTGGATTTTCCCGCGCCGTTAGCCCCGACAAGCGCGATTTTTGTTTTCGGCTTTATATCAATTGAGATATTTCTTAAAACAGGCTTATCCGAGCCCTCGTATGTAAACGACACGTTTTTAAGCGTCAAATGACCGTCTTCTGGTTTAGGTATTTTACCGCTCTCGTTTTCCCCGATTTTCGGCTCGTATTCAAGAAATTCGCGCAGGTTTTGTATATATACATTGTTGTCCATCAGATCCGATAAATGCCATGAGAAATTTGATATATACGACTGCATACTGGTCGCGGCGTTCATGACGGTTATCATATCCGTCAGCGAATACGCATGATTTACAAGATACTGATAAACAATGATTCCGCGTATGCCTATAAATGTTCCGAGGCTCATGGCAAGTCCTCTCACGCACCGGAGAAGCGACACCTTGCCGTAATATTTTTTTGTTATATCCACCCAATCCCTTACCGCGTCGTTAAAATGCCCGAGAAGCGGGAAGAAGATCTCACCAAGGCGCATTTCCTTTGCGTAATCGGGCAAATATACCGTCCGCTTTACATATTCGTTCTGTCTCTGGTATCCTGGAGGCGATTCGGACCTACGCACGGTTGGCGGTGCGGCTTGAAAAGCTGAACGCTGTCCGGCAGGAACGGG